>JBGPGW010000102.1:0-11205 GCA_041484095.1 Alphaproteobacteria bacterium
CAGTGCCAGGCAAGGGCCTGGTTGCTCGCGACCACGGGTTTGCCGGTCGCGGCTTCGATGCGCGCGATGACCCCCGAGGCGCGGAGGCCCGTGCCCGAGAGGCCGCCCATGCTTCGACGAGCTCAGCATGAGGATTCGTTATTTGCCGCACCCTGAGCGCGTCGAAGGGTGAGCGCTCATTTTACGTCACGGGAAGAGCGGTTCCTGTTCGAGCCCCGCCGTCTCATCCATCCCGCAGACGAGATTCATGTTCTGGACCGCCTGGCCCGAGGCGCCCTTCACGAGATTGTCGATGACCGAGAGGATGATCGCGCGGCCCGGCACGCGGTCCTCGAACACGCCGATGAGGCAGTGGTTCGAGCCGCGCACATGGCGCGTCGCGGGGGCCACGCCTTCCGGCACGATTCGCACGAAGGGCTCGGTGTCGTAGCGCCCGGCCAGCGTCGCGCGGAGATCCCTCGCCGTCGCCCCGTTGGCGAGGCGGACGTAGATGGTCGAGAGGATGCCCCGGTTCATCGGCATGAGATGCGGCGTGAAGTTGACGATGACGCGCCCGCGCGCCGCGTCCGACAGGCCCTGCTCGATTTCCGGCATGTGGCGGTGATTGGCGACGCCGTAGGCGTGGATGCCTTCGCTCACCTCCGCGAAGAGGCTGCCTTGCTTGGCTTCGCGGCCCGCGCCCGAGACGCCGGATTTCGAATCGATGATGATGTCGCGCGTGTCGATCTGCTTCGCCTCGATGAGGGGCACGAGCGGCAGTTGCGCCGAGGTCGGATAGCATCCGGGATTGGCGATGAGCCGCGCGCCCTTGATCTCCTGGCGCTTCAGCTCCGTGAGGCCATAGACGGCTTCCTGCTGCAAATCGGGCGCGCGGTGCTCGTGGCCGTACCATTTCGCGTAGACCGAGACGTCCGCCAGCCTGAAGTCGGCCGAGAGGTCGATGATCTTCAGATGCCGCGGCAGCTTGGCCACGACCTCCTGCGTCGTCCCATGCGGCAAGGCACAGAACACCGCCTCGATGCGGCTCCACTCCACATCGTCGATCTTCACGAGATCGGGCAGGCCGAGACGCCCGAGATGGGGGAAGACCTCGCCGAGCGGCTTGCCGGCCTGGCGATCCGCCGTGAGCGCGGCGATCTCGACCCGCGGATGACGCGCGAGAAGGCGCACGAGTTCGGCCCCGGTGTAGCCGGAGGCCCCGAGGATCGCCACTCTCGTCCGATTCGATCCGTCCGTCTTTGCCATCGCCGCCTCTTCGTCAAATCACCAGATCGCCCAACGCAAAGAGCGCCCCGCGTGGGGGCGCTCTGAGCATAGCGAGCAATGACCCCTGCGGTTAGCGTTTCGAGAACTGGAAGCGTCGGCGCGCCTTCATGCGGCCGTACTTCTTGCGCTCGACCACGCGCGCATCGCGCGTGAGGAATCCGCCCTGCTTCAACTTGGGCCGGAGATCGGGCTCGAAGGCGACGAGCGCCTTGGAGATGCCGTGGCGCAGCGCACCCGCCTGCCCCGACAGCCCGCCGCCCGTGACCGTGCACCAGATGTCGAACTGGCCGAGCCGGCTGGTGACGACGAAGGGCTGGTTCAGCAGCATCCGCAGGACGGGACGCACGAAGTATTTGGCCCCTTCACGCGCATTCACGGTCAACTGGCCCGAGCCGCGCTTGATCCACACGCGGGCGACCGCGTTCTTCCGCTTGCCGGTCGCGTAGGCGCGGCCCTGGGGATCGATCTTGGGTTCGGCCTTCGGCACCGGCTGGGCGAGCGCCGCGAAGGCGCCGGACTGTTCGTCCGCCATCATGCACTCCGCTTGTTCTTGGGGTTGAGCTTGGCCACGTCGAGGGTCTCGGGGCTCTGCGCCTCATGGGGGTGCGAGGTCCCGGGATAGACGCGGAGATTGCGCATCTGCTGGCGGCCCATCGGGCCCGGCGTGATCATGCGCTGGACGGCCTTCTCGATGACGCGCTCGGGGTGCTTGCCCGACAGCGTCTCGGCCGGCGAGCGCGACTTGATCCCGCCGGGAAAGCCCGTATGCCAGTAAAAGCGCATGTCCTCGCGCTTATTGCCGGTGAGGCGCACCTTCTCCGCGTTGATGACGATGACGTTGTCACCGCAATCGACATGCGGGGTGAAAGTCGGCTTGTGTTTGCCGCGCAGACGATTGGCGATCACCACCGCCAGACGGCCGAGAACGGCGCCATCGGCGTCGATGAGGATCCACTTCTTGTCCACAGTGGATGGCTTCGCGACGTATGTTTTCATGGTGTTATCAGATATTCTTCGAGTTTTAGATGGGTGTGCGCGACCCTCACATCGGGGCGCGACGATGGGCCGGAGTATGCCACGGCAAAGCCGTCAGTCAATCAAAAATCCCTTCTAAATCCTTCGATTAGCACCGCGGTATGATATTACCTCATCGGTAACCCATGCGCCCGCCGGTTCTATCCCCCTGTCTCGGGCGGGATCAAATAGGTCCCGGTGACATGGTCCCGGTGACATGGTCCCGGTGACATGGTCCCGGTGACATGGTCCCGGTGACATGGTCCCGGTGACATGGGCGATGAGATCATCCGAGCCGTCCGAGCGCATTCTGACCTCCGAGACGACGAGGCGTTTGCCGGTCTTGAGCACCCGCCCCTCCGCGATCACATCGGCCGGCGCGGGCGCCTGAGGAAATTGCCCGACGATATTGACAGCGAGGTTCGTCGTGACCGCGAGCGCCACGCGGCCGGCCGCAACTCAACGGCATACATGGTGAAGTCCGCGTGAAGTCCGCGAGGGCCACGAGCACCGGCCCCGCCGGCGTCCCGCCGGACCGGAGACGGGAGTCTCGATACCGCAACCACCCGGCCGCGCGACGCCGGCCGATCGATTCGATGCGCGGGCCGCGCTCGTGCGCGACCGGCAATTCGGCCTCGACGAGCGCGTTGACCGCGTCGACCGTGATGCGCGGCATGGCCCCTGAGCCTCGTCCAAGGTCTTAATCCTTGAATTCCCGCCCTCGACGCAAGAGATTCCTCATTATCAACCGACGAGGAACCGGAGATGGGCGACACGCCGAACGAACCCGTGCTGCTCCGCCGCGATGCGGGGGCGGTCGCGACCTTGACGCTCAACCGGCCGCGCCAGGCGAACGCGCTGTCGGAGGCGCTTTTGGCCGAACTCCAGAGCGCCTTCGAGCGCATCGCGGGCGAACGCAGCGTCCGCGCCGTCGTGATCGAAGGCGCGGGCAAGGCCTTTTGCGCCGGCCACGACCTCAAGGAAATGCGCGCCCATAACGATCGCGCCTATCACGCCGCGCTCTTCAAGGCCTGCAGCCGCGTGATGACGGCCATCGCGCGCCTGCCCCAGCCCGTCATCGCGCGGGTCCACGGCATCGCGACCGCGGCGGGATGCCAGCTCGTCGCGGCGTCCGACCTCGCCGTCGCCGCGCGCTCGGCACGCTTCGGCACCAACGGCATCGATGCCGGATTGTTCTGCACCACGCCCGGCGTCGCGATCGGGCGGGTCATGCCGCGAAAGCATGCGCTCGACCTTCTCCTCACCGGCCGGTTCATCGATGCCGCGCGGGCCGAGGCGATCGGCCTCGTCAACCGGGTCGTCGAGGACTCCGAGCTCGATGCCGCCGTGGCCGAGATCGCGGAGGCCGTCGCGGGGAAGTCGGGAGCGGCCGTGACGCTCGGCAAGCGCGCCTTCTATCGCCAGATCGAGCTCGATCTCGATTCCGCCTATGACTACGCCAGCGACGTCATGGCGGACAACGCGATGCTGGCCGACGCGGCCGAAGGCATCGACGCCTTCATCGCCAAGCGCGCGCCCGTCTGGAAGCACAAGTAGTGTGCCACCATTGCGACGTTCGCCCCTCATCCTTCGACAGGCTCAGGATGAGGACAGTGCAATAACCCTCATGCTGAGCTTGTCGAAGCATGAGCGATATTCAATCGCGTCTGCCGAGGAAGAAGTACCAATCGACGTGTTCGACATTGTGACGATGCGGTGGCCATGAATCACGACGCCTATACCGACGATTTCATCCGCGGCGTGCTCGCGCGCGTGCGCGTGATCGCCATGGTCGGGGCGTCCGACAATTGGAACCGCCCGAGCTACTTCGCCATGAAGTACCTGCAGAAGAAAGGCTACCGCGTCATTCCGGTGAATCCGCGCGCGGCCGGCGCGGCCGTCCTGGGCGAGACCGTCCTCGCCGATCTCAAGGACATCGCGGATCCCTTCGACATGGTGGACATCTTCCGCAATTCCGAGGCGGCGGGGCCCATCACGAGAGAGGCCATCGCGCTCGCCAAGGACAAGGGCATCACGGTGATCTGGATGCAGCTCGGCGTCAGGAACGATGAGGCCGCGGCGGAAGCCGAGGCGGCCGGGCTCACCGTCGTCATGAACCGCTGTCCCAAGATCGAGTATGCCCGCCTCCACGGCGAGCTCGGCTGGAACGGCATCAACTCCCAGATCATCTCGAGCAAGCGACGACGCCTCTAGCGAAAGACGGAAAGGAAACGCCATGACCGAGCCGAAGCGCGGATTCGAGACCCTGAGCATCCATGCCGGCGCCTCGCCCGACCCGGCCACGGGCGCGCGCCAGACGCCGATCTATCAGACAACGTCGTTCGTCTTCGACGACGTCGACCACGCGGCGTCGCTCTTCAACCTGCAGGTGCCGGGCTTCATCTATTCGCGCCTGACGAACCCGACCGTCGCGGTGCTCGAGGAACGCATGGCGGCGCTCGAAGGCGGACGGGGTGCGACGGCCACCGCCTCCGGCCACGCGGCGCAGATCCTGGCGCTCTTCCCGCTCATGGGGCCGGGCGACGAGATCGTCGCCTCGACCAAGCTCTATGGCGGCTCGGTCAACCAGATGGGCCACAGCTACAAGAAGTTCGGCTGGTACACGACATTCGTCGACCCCGACGATCCCAGGAATTTCGAGCGCGCGATCACGCCCAAGACGAAGGCCATCTTCATCGAGGTGCTGGCCAATCCGGGCGGCGTGGTCGTCGACCTCGACGCGGTCGCAACCATCGCGCACAAGGCGGGCATTCCCCTCCTCGTCGACAACACGCTCGCGACACCCTATCTCTGCCGGCCGATCGAGCATGGCGCCGACGTCGTCATCCATTCGACGACCAAGTTCCTTTCGGGCAACGGCACCTCGATCGGCGGCGTCGTGGTGGACTCCGGCAAGTTCGACTGGCTGAAGAGCGACAAGTTCCCGAGCCTCACCAAGCCCGCGCCCGAATATCACGGCCTCGTCTTCGCCGAGACCTTCGGCGACCTCGCCTACACGATCTACGGCCACGCCATCGGTCTCAGGGATCTCGGCGCGTGCCAGGCGCCGCTGAACGCGTGGCTGACGCTCCTCGGCATCGAGACGCTGGCGCTGCGCATGGAGCGCCACTGCGCCAACGCGCTGAAAGTCGCCGCGTTCCTGGAGACGCACCCGGCGGTCGAATGGGTGTCCTATGCCGGCCTTCCCTCGAGCCGATACAACGGCCTCGCGAAGCGCTACCTCCCGAAGGGTGCGGGCTCGGTCTTCACCTTCGGCGTCAAGGGCGGCTACGAGGCGGGCGTCAAGCTGGTCGAGAGCTGCGAGCTGTTCTCGCATCTCGCCAATATCGGCGACGCGCGAAGCCTCATCATCCATCCCGCCTCGACCACGCACCGCCAGCTGAACGACGAGCAGCGCAAGGCCGCCGGCGCCGGCCCCGACGTCGTGCGCCTCTCGATCGGCATCGAATCGGTCGACGACATCATCGCCGATCTCGATCGGGGGCTGGGCGTCGCGGTGCCGAAGGCGAAGCGCGCGGCGGAGTGACGTTCAGCGCTTGCAGGTGAAGGCGCCCTTGGCGAAGCTGCAGCGATAGCGGCCGTCGAGCGCCTTCCGCGCCTCGACCGTGACGACCTCGCCGGAGCCGATGGGCACGCGGGCGACGCATTGCAGCTCCGTCGCCGCGGCCGACCCGCTCACATTCGGCAGGAAGAAGGCCATGCCGTTCGTCCAGGCCTCGACATGCGCCGCGGTGGCGCCCTCGATCCAGACCTGCCAGCCCTCGCCGAGCGCCTGTCCGTTCAAGAGCATGGCCGGCAGGGGCGGGCATTGCATCACGCCGGTTTGGGCGCTTGCCTCGTCCGCCAGCATCGCACACGCGATCAACGCGATCGCTCCCATCCGCATGGCGGCCCCTACTCCGCCGCGCCCGGCATGGCGCGCGCCGCGATCGACGCACCCCGGCGGACCGGCACGAAAAGCGCCGCGAGGAGCACCAATACGGCGAAGCCCGCGAGCGTGATGAACACCCAAGTGAATCCGCCGGTCGAATCGAAGATGAGTCCCACGAGCGGCACGGCTGCCGAGCTCGAGGTGAGGCTCACGACGAAGCGCAGGCCATAGGCGGTCGAACGCCATTCGGGCGGGGCATGCTGCGCGATCATGCTGTCGACGGAAGGCTGCACGGCCATGACGAGCGAGAGCACGGCGATCGCGGCGAGCACCAGCGGCGTGCCCGCGGCCGTGGTCGTGAACAGCAGCACCGGCAGCAGCGCGACATAGGCACGGATGAGCACCATGCGGTGCGAGGCGCGGTCGGCGAGATAGCCGCCGAGGAGCTGCGCCGCCGACGCCGCGACATAGACCACCGTGACCATGCTCGCGACATCGACGAGCTCGCCGCCCTCGGCGAGCCGCTCGGCGAAGATCTTGGGCAGCCCCATCGTCATCGCGTTGTAGATCACGGAGCCGCCCATGAGGACGAGGCAGAGCGCGATGAAGAGCCGCATGGAGCCCAGCGCCGCGCGGGCCGTGGTCCGCTCGGCACCCGCGGCGCGCGCATGGATGTTCGGCGCCTCGGCCGGCACGATCACGGCGAATACGAGGGCGATCGCCAGCGTCGCGATCCCGGGCACGATGAACGCGGCGCGCCAGTCGATGAGATCGGTCAGCGCGCCCGCGACGAGTGCGGCACTCGCGGTGCCGGCGCTGCCGAACACCGCGTTGATGCCGAGCGAGCGGCCGCGCCGGCTCGCATGGCGGATGGTCAGGCCGCAGTCCTGGATGTGGCTCACCCGGAAACATACGCGTGAAATCTATGCCGGCTATGAGAAGTGAGTTTGGAATGGTGCCTCATTTCCTGGATCGCCTTTCTTGTTCCTTGTAGCTCAGCATGTGAGGCCGTGGCAGCAAAGCGAGCGGCCGTTGCGATGCGTGTTCTAGTCATTGCACGGCTCCTAGATCCTAAGCTGATCGCGTGATTTAGATGTACGTGATTCAGATGTAATTGAGGAACGCCTTTCCGTGCGACACGTTCCTTGCTAATAGCTTTTCGCAACCTTTTTCGACATATTTCAAGAAATCATTCGGATCACTGAAGTAATTTTTGTACGACAGTCGGATATCGGCACCAGTGTCGCCCTTAACAAGAACGATATCTGCGCCCGTTCCCAGTTTTTCGAGTTGAAAATATCTTTTCAGCGCGTCCGCCCCCTTCGCATAGGTGAACAAATCCAGCCTACCATCGACGCCTAAAGACAGAATCACGTTCTTGCGTGCGCCCATCTTCTCGTTCGAAATATTTAGACCTCGCAAAATCCGCAAGATATGTATTTCACGATCGAGGCGCCGGAACCGTCTAACTAAGTCTCTGTCTTTCATCAAGGGATAGCAGCTTGTGCTACGTTCATATGCCCTTGCGATTATTTCGCTAGCAAATCGGAAAAACTCCACATGCCTATCATCGCCAGCGTGAAACTTTGGCTGGTTCGGTGTAATCATCCCGATTATTTCGACCGTTGTGGCCCATGCATGCTGATAGATAGTTCGGTACTGCAATTCCAGAAGTAGGCCATTGTAAGCTCTGCCCGTCGGCGAGTTGACGTTGTACTCGTAGATATCGTGGATGCCGCGATATCCATCTTCTTTTGGCCGCGCAATGTAATCGTATTTATTGATATCGTTCTTGAGCTTGTGTCCAAACCTGGCAAGGTGAAACTTCTTCCTGAAGGTTGCGAGCGACTTGTAGCTCGGAAAAATAAGGCGGCATCCGGCAACGTCATCCATGCGCGCAAGCGCCATTCTCGGCTGCCGTGAAAGCTTCCCGACAATTGTATGCAACCGCTTGAGGCGCTGCGCCACCGCAATATTTGCGTCGCGCGTTCTGTTGCGTAGCGTGGCCTGAAACGTATTCAGGATGTATGCGTGGGACGCGCGCCAGTTGTTGATTATTTCAAGAGATTCATCTGAGGGCGCGCCGCCACGGACGTCATCCCCGGCTCGATTAATCTGGCCTTTGGAATAGGCCGTGGGGTCAGCGAACGGCATAACGCGATACAGCCTTCTCTTGATTGCGGCCGAGCCATCTTAAGCTGATTCGGCGCCAGCCTTCCCATTCATGTACAAGAGATTTTTCGTCGGTCAAGTACATAGGCGCCCGCCATGCCGCCCTCGCATGGCTCCCTCCTCCCGCCACCGTCTTGCCCAAATTCGGCCCTGCCCCCGCCATATCGGCCTGCCACCGTGTCAAGCGAAGAGACAACCCCGAGGGCAACGCCATGTCCCGCATCACCCTGTTCGACGACCCGCCTCCTTTGCCGTCCGAGGCGCGGCACGAGCGCGGCGACGTCGATCTCGACCGCCTCGTCTGGGATCCGGAATATCGCGCCGAGGTCCAGAGATCGCTGAGGCCTTTTGCGACACCGGCCAACGACGACGCCCCGCCGCCGCGCCCGTTGAGAACGGTGGCTTAGGTCCTGACCCCATAGAGGAGACGGCCGCGCTCTGGCTCGTGGACTCATAAGCGCGCAAGCCGACGACGTGCCGGAGTCCGCCTTAGAGCGGTAAGCGGCCGTCGCCCGTCGCATGCGGCACTGCCGGGATATGCCAGAAGCCGACCGAGACAATCACTCGGGGTATCCTAGCCCGTCGCGTGTCAATGCGTGTGCCGATGGGGGCTGCACGCCCGCTCCCGTCGCATCATGGGATCGTTGAGCCTGGCATAAGCCGACGGGTGCTGCTTGCCGAGGTTTATTCGGCTTCGCTCAGATAGGGTGGCAATTTGTGCCAACTGATGCCGCCACGCCCCTTCTTGTAACCGTATGCGAAGAGAGCGCTCATGTACCCGGTGTCGAAGTCGATAGTCGGATGGGGAACGGCGAAGTCGCTCTCGATATAGGTCAGGTTGTAATCCACGCCGTCGCGCTGCGTGGTGAAATACAATCTAAAGAGGTCGTTGACGCCGCTGACATAGATCATCGTCGAAATGGCACGGCCGGCGATGTCGAGCGTCAGGCGCTCGACTTGGGACCAATCCTTGCCGAGGCGGCCATTGCGAATGATATAAGCACGCCGCTCGCGCGACCAGCCGCGGGCGATCTGCTCGTTCTTCATAAGTCCGCTCACTGCCGGGGGATAGAGGAAGAGCTGGGCTATAGCGCCACCATCGACATGCATCTCCTGATAGGGGTGGCCGTCGACCTCGACATCGATCATGACGGGAGGAAACGCGGCTGGCACCGCCGCCGATGCCAGCAGCAACTTGTGTACAAGCGCCAGCGCATTGGGATGCTTGCTCTTGGCGATCGCCCCAACATTCCAGACCACAGGCCGGCGGGCATCGAGATCGGTCGTGCCGATCAGCAATAAGCGCCCTTTGTCGTATTCGCGCGCGATGTCGTCCAGCATCGCCTTGTCGACGATCTTCGAGATCGTAGAAAATAATGGACTGCTGTCGGACAGCGCATCATCGAAAAACGCCGCGAGCAACCAGCGTTCTTCGTAGATGTCCTTGGCCGAGATCGACGTGTACATCTCTTTGAGCTTGGCGTCGTAACTCTTGCCGAGGAACGCGAAGGGCGCGACCAGAGCACCCGCGCTGACGCCGGTCACGATCTTGAATTCGGGACGTGTGCCTGCTTCGGACCAGCCGACCAGCAGGCCCGCGCTGAACGCGCCGTCATCGCCGCCGCCAGAAATGGCCAGGAAATTGGCGGGTGGCAGCGCGTCGATGCCGACGCCGCTCGTCTTGACCTCCCGCTCGAGGGCACGAAGACCTTCCCGGAACATCTCCGCGTTCTGCTCGTCCGCAAAATATCGAGCCTCCGGTGTATCGACCGCGACGGCCTTGGTGGTGAGCGTCTTGGGGACGGCATCGAGGCGGGTCGGCGGCGCGCAGGCCTGTAGCACGAAAGTGGCGAGAGCGAGGACGCAGAGAACCCTTAGCCAATTGCGTTTACCCGAGGCCGAGATGTCCATGATCGTCTCCACCTGGCCATCCCCCATTGAGTAGTCCGGCTGGAATATTAGTTCATGAGCGGATTGAGCACCACGAGTGGAGATCGCCCGGTAACGAAGCGAGTGAGCTGGGCCACATGGCGGCCGGGGAAGCGAGTTGTTTTGAACGACTGCTTTGGGTCATTAGACGACAACGAATGCCAATCGCCTTTGAGTCCGAGCCGAGCCAAGTAACAGGCATCCGGCCCGAGCTGCGCGCCTATGAGTCCACGACCGAGCCGAAGCTCGCCTCTCTCCCTCCATTGCCGTCGAAACGCCCGGCGACCCATCGCATGTGCCTTGATCCCAGACGCCGGCCTTGTTGGCCACTCCCGACGGCCCTAAGTTTGCCGAGCCTATTCCGCACTCACGCGCGTGACAGCGAAAGGGCCGGATCATGAAAGCCACAGGGAAAATCGAGGCGCTCAGGGATGCCCGTCATCTCTACGAGGTCGAGCGCCGGGCCTATCACCTGGAGCGCCCCGGATTCCGCATCAGCGAGTTGCAACTCTCGCCGACGCAGTCCGTGCCCTGGCACTTCCACAGCCACGTCACCGATACATTTTATGTCATCGAAGGTCAGCTCCGCCTCTACCTCCAGCAACCGAAGCAAGACGTGCGGCTTGGCCCGGGCGAAAGCTATGCGGTCGCGGCAGGCCGCCCGCATCTGGTCACCAACGCCGGCGACACCTCCATGACCATCTTGGTGCTCCAGGGCGTCGGGGAGTACGACTACATTCCCCTCGTCTAGGGTCCATCTTCACCGAAGACGCCCCCTTCCCCTCATTTAGGGCCCGTATTCACTGAGGACTTTCCTTAGGGGTAGTTTCGAGATTCGCCGAGCGGCCCGCGGCCGCCCGGCCGCCGCGCCGGTTCGATCGCTTGGCGCCGGCAGCGATCTCGCCTAGCATGGGCCTTCGCAATGGGAGGGA
>JBGPGW010000103.1:0-11087 GCA_041484095.1 Alphaproteobacteria bacterium
AGGAACTGCGCACCGAGCGCGTGATCGAGGCTCTTCGTGAGATCGCGAGTCCCCGTGCGCTCGTCGTCCGTGACCGGCAAGAGGTCCGAATTCCTGGTGCCGAGATCGTCCCGGGCGACGTCGTCATTCTGTCTGAAGGCGACCGCGTGCCGGCGGACGGTCGTCTTCTCACAAGCCATGACCTGCAAACGGATGAATCGCTTCTCACAGGGGAGTCGGTCCCCGTACGGAAGCGGGCACCGCTGCGGCAGGCAGGCTCGATCGCCGAGTCGCCTCCCGGTGGCGATGACTTGCCCTTCGTCTATTCCGGCTCGCTCATCGTCAGCGGACAGGGTGTTGCGGAGGTCGTCGCCACGGGTGCCAGCGCCTATATCGGGCGGATCGGCGCGTCCCTCGCCGCCATCCGGCCCGAACGCACCCGGCTGCAGAAATCGACCGCGCGCCTCGTCTGGGCCATGGCCGCGATCGGCGTCATCGTCAGCCTGACTGTGATCGTGTTGTTCGGAACGCTCCGCGGCGATTGGCTCGAAGGCGCACTGGCCGGAATGACGGTCGCCATGTCGGCTTTGCCGGAAGAGTTTCCGCTCGTGCTGACCGTATTCCTTGCACTCGGCGCCTGGCGCCTATCGCGCGCCGGCGTGCTCACGCGGCGATCCGCGGTCATCGAGACTCTCGGTACGACGACCGCTCTTTGCGTCGACAAGACCGGAACCGTGACGCAGAACCGCATGACGGTATCGCAGCTCTACGCTGACGGGGTTTTTCTCAAGGTGAGGCCGAACCCCTTGCCGCTGCCGGAGCGGTTTCATGAGCTTGTCGAATACGCAATCCTCGCGAGCAAGCCTCGGCCGTTCGATCCGACCGAGCAGGCGATGCATCGCCTGGGCGCGGCGGCTCTGACGGGCACCGAGCATCTCCATGCCTCCTGGCGGCTCGTGCAGGAATACGAGCTGACGCCGGGTTTCCTCGCGATGTCGCAGGCATGGCGAGGCGATGCCCGCGACGAATACATCATCGCGGCAAAAGGCGCACCCGAATCGATCGTCGATCTTTGCCACCTCGGCGAGGATGAGACGCGGCACATCGCGGAATCAGTCCAGATGATGGCACGGCAGGGGCTGCGCATCATTGCCGTTGCACAGGGCCGTCACCGTGGTCCTGATCTTCCCGCGCATCAGCATGACTTCGTCTTCGCGTTTGTTGGGCTCATCGGACTGGAGGACCCCTTGCGGCCGACGGTCGCGAACGCCGTCGACGAATGCCGCCGCGCCGGAATTCGCATCATCATGATCACCGGGGACTATGTCGCGACGGCGGAATCGATCGCGCGGCAAGCGGGTCTGAATGTGGCTGGCGGCGCCATGACCGGCGCCGAGATCGAGGCCCTCGAAGAAAGCGAGCTGAGAAGACGCATTCGCGCGGTGACGATTTTCGCGCGCATCCGGCCCGAGCAGAAGCTTCGGCTCGTCGGGGCGCTCAAGGCCAACGGGGAAATCGTCGCCATGACCGGCGACGGCGTGAACGATGCGCCGGCGTTGCGAGCGGCCCATGTCGGAATTGCCATGGGCCAACGCGGCACCGATGTGGCGCGGGAGGCCGCTTCGCTCGTTCTCCTCGATGATGATTTCGGTGCGATCGTCGGCGCGGTGCGTCTCGGCCGGCGCATCTTCGACAATCTGCGCAAGGCGATGGCATACATCACGGCCATTCACGTCCCGATCCTCGGCATGGCACTTGCGCCCTGGCTGTTCGGTTGGCCGATCGTGCTCTCGCCGTTCCATGTGGTGTTTCTTGAAATGGTGATCGACCCGGTGTGCTCGATCGTCTTCGAGGCCGAGCCTGAGGAGTCTGACATCATGCGCCGCCCGCCGCGGCCGTTCGGTGAACGCCTATTCGCGGGTTGGACGCTCGGTATCAGCCTTGTGCAAGGCTTCGTTCTGATGCTCATCGTCCTCACGGTCTATGGCGGGGCGCTCGCCCTCGAGCGATCCGAGGGTGTCGCGCGGACGGTGACCTTTGTGAGCATGGTGACCGGCAATCTGGCCCTTGCGATCGCGAACCGTTCCTGGTCGGAAGATGTCATCGCTGGCTTGATGCGTCCCAATCGTTCGCTGTGGATCGCGGTCGCCGCCGCGTTTGGCGGCCTCGCACTCGTGGTTGGCGTGCCGCCGGTGAGAGAGCTGTTTCGTTTCGAGGCCACATCGGCCGTCGATCTCACCGTGGCATCCCTATGCGGTGTCTTGTCCGTACTCTGGTTCGAAATTGCCAAGGCAACCGGGTTGGTGAGGCGCATATCACGCTATCAGCCCCAAGCAAGGGACGAGTCCTGCCCGGATTGCCATCGAAATGGACTGGGATGAGGATGGTTGCGGCGCTAATGTCCGGTTCCATGCTCCGCGCTCGTCTGTTCGCCCGACCGGCAACCCGCGAATCACGGATATGAGAAGTTTCTTCGGACGTCTCGCGCTTATCGGCGTGCTCCTCAGCATCCTTGGCGGGGGCTACGTCTATTGGTCGACTTGGCAGAACAATCGCCTTCCGCAAGGGATTGCCTGGGGCAACGGCCGCATCGAGGCGACCGAGGTCGACATCGCGGCCAAATTTCCAGGTCGAGTGGAACAGGTTCTCGTGAGAGAAGGCGATGACGTGCGCGCAGGTCAGCTCCTCGTCCGCATCGACGCCAAATCTGCGCGCGCGGGTTTAGCACAGGCCCGTGCGCGGCTCGATCGGGCGCGCGAACAGATCAAGCTCGCGAGGGCTGAGATTGTCCGTCGCCGCAGCGAATTGGAGCTCGCCCGCATCGAGCACAACCGGTCACGGACCCTGATCGAGCGCGGCTTTTCGACCCAGGAGCGCGTCGATCGGGACCGGACGCGCGTTGAGACCGCGGAGGCGGCCTTGAGCGCGGCCCGGGCGGCTCAAATGGACGCCATTGCGATCGAGAGCGAAGCCCGAGCGAAGATCGACGAAGTCGAAGCCAATCTGTCCGACATGGATCTCTATGCGCCGACATCGGGCCGCGTTCTCTATCGCCTTGCCGAACCGGGCGAGATGTTGCCGAGCGGCGGGAAGGCGCTCGTCGTCGTCGATTTGGACGACTTGTACATGACGATCTACCTCTCGGAAAAGCTCGCCGGCCGCGTGCCGGTCAGTGCGGAGGCGCGCCTCAGGCTCGACGCCTATCCCGAACGGACATTCCCCGCGCGTGTGTCGTTCGTGTCCAGCGAGGCGGAATTCACACCGAAGGAAGTGCAGACGGTCGAAGAGCGCCAGAAGCTCGTCTTCCGCGTGAAGCTGACGGCGGTGGAGAATCGCGAGAGGCTCTTGAAGCCGGGTATGCCGGGGGTCGGTTACGTCAAGCTTGATGATGCCGCGGTCTGGCCGGTCAAGTTGCCATGATTGAGCGCGCGCCAGTTGCCGTCCTCACCGATGTCTGTCACCGATACGGGCGGATTGAAGCGCTTCGTTCTGTCGATCTCACGATTCCAGCCGGCGCGGTGACGGCGTTCGTCGGGCCGGACGGCGTCGGCAAGTCGACCCTTCTCGGCTTGTTGGCGGGCACCAAGCGAATCCAGGTCGGCGCGATCAATGTTCTCGGGGCGGATTTGCGACGCCCTGCCGAGCGCGCCCGTATCGGCCGTGATGTCGCGTACATGCCGCAAGGCCTCGGGCAAAATCTCTATGCCGATTTGTCCATACGGGAGAACATCGCGTTCTTCGCCCGTCTCTTCGGCCTCGCGCGGGAGAGGACGGGGCAGCGGATGGCGACTCTCCTCGCCGTGACCGGCCTCAGTCCGTTTGCCGGGCGTCGCGTTCGACACCTCTCGGGCGGAATGAAGCAAAAGCTTGGGCTCTGCTGTGCGCTGATACATGAGCCGAAGCTCGTCGTGTTGGACGAGCCGACGACCGGCGTCGATCCCCTATCTCGGCGCCAGTTCTGGGACTTGGTCGATGGAATGCACGCCCAGTCGCCGGACATAACCATCCTCGTCGCGACCGCCTACATGGACGAGGCTGCTCGGTTTCCGCGCATCGTCATGCTCGACGATGGCCGCATTCTTGCTGACGGCTCCCCGGCGGTGCTTCTCGACCAGACCGGCACGTCGTCATTGGAGGAGGCCTACGCGGCTCTCCTTCCGGAGGCGAAGCGCACCGGCCATGCACCGTTCACCGTCGCACCACGCACGCATGGCGTCGGTGAAGTAGCGATCGCCGCAGAGAATCTGACGCGACAGTTCGATTCCTTCGTCGCCGTCGATCACGCTGACTTCCGCGTCGAGCGCGGCGAAATCTTCGGCTTCGTCGGCCCCAACGGGTGCGGCAAGACCACGACCATGAAGATGCTGACCGGCCTGTTGCCGCCAAGCCAGGGTGAGGCCAGGTTGTTCGGTCGCTTGGTCGATGCGGCCGACCTCGGGACGCGAAAGCGGCTGGGTTACATGTCGCAGGCCTTCTCGCTCTATCGTGATCTCACGGTCCGGCGTAATCTGACGCTCCACGGCCATCTCTTCGACATGACGCGGGAGCGCCTCGCGGAGCGGATCGGCGAGTTGAGCGCGCTGCTCGATTTGTCGAGCGTGCTTGACCGGCGGGCGGAGACGCTTCCCCTCGGAATCCGTCAACGTCTTTCGCTTGCGGTGGCCTTGATCCATGAACCCGATGTTCTCATCCTCGATGAGCCGACATCGGGGGTCGATCCCGTTGCGCGCAATCGCTTCTGGCGGACGATTGCCGGTCTCGCTCGCGAACGCGGCGTGACCATCTTCGTCTCGACCCACTATCTGAGCGAGGCGGCACGCTGCGACCGCATCGCGCTCATGAATGCCGGCCGGGTGCTCGCCGTGGAGGCGCCGGAGATTCTCGTCCGTTCGGCAGGCGCCTCTTCTCTCGAGGAGGCGTTCATCGCTCTGATCGAGCGCGATATCGCGGATCGATCCATGACCGGCCGGCCGGCGGCATGAACACCGCACGACTTCTGGCTCTTCTTGCGCGCGAGTGTCTTGAAGTCTGGCGTGACCCGTTCCGGCTGACCTCGGCCGTGGTTGTTCCCGCCGTTCTGATGATCGTATTCGGCTTTGGCCTCACGCTCGATGTCGAAAATCTGCCCTATGCGACATTCGATCGCGACAACTCGCCCGCGAGCCGCTCGTATCTCGACCCCTTCGCGCACTCGCGCTATTTCGCCTTCAAGGGCGTCGCTCAATCCGATCGCGACCTCGAACAGCGGTTCGCCGCAGGCGACTTTGCGCTCGCGATCGAGATTCCTCCCGGCTTCGGCCGCGATCTCGCGGCTGGCCGCACTCCGGAAACGGCCTTTTGGATCGACGGCACCATGCCGTTCCGCGCCGATACCATTCGCGGCTATGTCGAAGCGATGAATCTCGGGCTTCTCGCACGCTATGCGCGCGAGACCTACGGCGTCGCTGCACCGGACAGTCCGGCCGGGATCGAGACCCGGTTCTGGTACAATCAGGATCTCAAGAGCAAGTTCGCCTTCGTTCCCGGCGTCATGGCCGCGGTTCTCGCGCTGTCGGCGACGATGCTGACGGCCGTCGCCGTGGTGCGGGAGAAGGAACTCGGCTCGATCATCAACCTCTATGCGACGCCGCTCAGGCGCCTCGAGTTCCTGTTGGGCAAGCAGCTGCCCTATGTTGCGATCAGCATGGTCAATTTTGCCATCATGACCCTCATGACGATCGCGCTGTTCCAAGTCCCTCTCAAGGGCAGCGGGCTCGCGCTCGCATTCGGTGCACTTCTCTACGCCCTCACGGGGACTGCGCTGGGGCTGCTCGTCTCAGCCTTCACCCGCACGCAGGTCGCTGCCGTGATCATCAGCTGCATCATCACGATCGTTCCGTCTTTCCTGTATTCCGGACTGCTGACGCCGGTGAGCAGCCTGGCCGGCAATGCGGCTCTCATCGCGCGCATCTTTCCCGCGACGTATTTCCTCGATATCGCGGTCGGGTGCTTCACGAAGGGTCTCGGGGCGCGCGATCTCCTCTCGAATTATGTGGTGCTCGGCGCTGCGTTCTTGGTGCTGATCGGCGCCAGCGCCGCTCTCTTGCGAAAGCAGGAGCGCTAGCGGTGCGCCGCGTGCGGCATATCTTTCATCTCGGAATCAAAGAGCTGCTCGTGCTCGCCCGTGATCTGACGCTGGCGCTTTTCGTCCTTTACAGTTTCACGCTCGATATCAAGACGGCCGGTGAAGGAATGTCGCTTGAGCTCCGGAACGCGGCGATCGCCATTGTCGACGAGGACCATTCGCCCTTGTCCGCACGCTTCTTCTCCGCCTTTCGGCCCCCGCACTTTCTCGAGCCTGCCGCGATTCCATACGCCGAAACGGATCAGGCGCTCGACTCGGCTCGCTACACCTTCGTCCTGGTCATCCCGCCGCAGTTCCAAGCCGATCTCCTGGCCGGCCGTGGTCCAAGCCTCCAGCTCAACGTCGACGCGACCGCTATCAGTCAGGCGTATGTCGGGGCAGGCCACATCCGCCGGATCGTCGCAGAGGAAATCGGACGCTATCTCGAGCACAGAAAGATCGCGGTGAGTGCGCCGGTCGATGCGAGGGTGCGGGTCAAGTACAATCCCAATCGGATCAATGAGTGGTACGACGCCGTCATCCACCTGTTGCTCGTCATCACCAATATCTCGGTGATCCTTCCCGCGACGGCCCTCCTCCGGGAACGCGAGCATGGCACGCTCGACCATCTTTTGGTGCTGCCGCTCGGTGCGGCGGAGATCATGTTCGCAAAGATCTGGCCGACCTGTTTGTTGGTCATGGTGGCCGCTTATGGCGCGCTTCACCTGATCGTCCAAGGATCGTTCGGCGTTCCCTTCAGGGGGTCAGAGGTGCTCTTCTTCGCGGGCACGCTCGTCTATCTGTTGGCAACCACGGGCATTGGCATGATGCTGGCGACGGTCACGCGCAGCATCCAACAGCTGGCTCTCCTGGCGTTGCTCGTCCTCATTCCGATCATCTTCCTGTCTGGAACCTATACGCCGATCGAATCGATGCCGCGGGCCATCCAGTGGCTGACCGTCGTCTCGCCCATGCGGTATTACGTCGAATTCTCCACGGCGGTGATCTTTCGCGGCGCAGGCCTTGCTGTTCTGTGGCCGCAGCTTGTCGCCCTCGCGGTCATCGGCTCATCCTTTTTTCTTCTCTCGCTTCTGCGCTTCCGGGCGCACTTCGCTTCGCAGGCGTAAACGCTGCGGTGCAAGTTCAGCAGACGACCGCGCACATCACATCGCCATTTCCGATTCGGCGCCGTGCTCCTTCTTGGTCTCCGGAATCTCCGTCATGGTTGCCTCGGTTAACAGCAAAACGCTTGCCACCGATACAGCGTTCTCGAGCGCGATGCGCACGACCTTGGTCGGATCGATGATGCCGGCCTCGACCAGATCGACATACTGCTTGCGCGCGGCGTCGAAGCCGTAATTCCCCGTTCCACGCAGCATCTCAGCGACCACCACGCCGCCGTCGACGGCCGAGTTCTCGGCGATCTGCCGGGTCGGCGCCTCGAGGGCCCGCCTCAGAATCTGGGCGCCCGTCTTCTCGTCGCCCTCGCACCTCGCCTCTTCCTCGGCGACCGCCTTGACGCAGCGCAGCAGCGCAAGGCCGCCGCCGGCGACGATGCCCTCCGCAACGGCGGCCTTGGTCGCGCTGATGGCGTCGTCGAGCGCCTCCCTCTTCGACTTCATCTCGGCCTCGGCCGGCGCACCAACGCGGATGACTGCGACGCCTCCGGCCAGCTTCGCGAGACGCTCTTGGATTTTTTCGCGATCGTAGTCGCTGGTCGTCTTCTCGATCTCCCGTCGAATCTGCTGGATTCGCGCGTCGATCTCAGCGCGGCTGCCGGCGCCGCCGATGATTGTCGTGTTGTCCTTGTCGACGACCACGCGCTTGGCCTGGCCAAGCTGTGGGAGACCGACGTTTTCAAGCTTCAACCCCAACTCCTCGGAGATGACCATGCCGCCCGTGAGCACCGCCATGTCCTGGAGCATCGCCTTCCGGCGGTCACCGAAACCGGGCGCCTTGACGGCGCAACTCTTGAGCGCGCCGCGGATCTGGTTGACGATCAGAGTCGCGAGCGCCTCGCCCTCCACGTCTTCCGCCACGACGAGAAGCGGCCGCCCGGATTTCGCGACCAGGTCCAGAAGCGGGATGAGATCCTTGAGCACATTGATCTTGCGATCGGAGAGGAGCAGATAGGCGTCCTCCAGGATTGCTTCCATCTTTTCCACGTTGGTAATGAAGTAAGGCGAGAGGAAACCGCGATCGAACTGCATGCCTTCGACGACGACGAGGACCGTCTCGGTGGTCTTCGACTCCTCGACAGCGATGACGCCCTCGTTCCCGACTTTCTCCATGGCATCGGCGACGAGGTCGCCGATCGTCTCGTCGTTGTGCGCGGAAATGGTCGCCACTTGCGCCTTCTCCTTGCGGGTCTCGACGGGCCGGGACAGCGAACGCAGGGCCTCGACGGCGGCCTTGGTCGCGCGATCGAGTCCGCGCTTGAGATCGATCGCGCTGGCGCCGGCAACCACGTTGCGGATGCCGTCCGCGAGAATCGCGTGGGCCAAGATCGTCGCCGTGCTCGTGCCGTCGCCCACGACATCGCCCGTCCTCTCCGCCGCCTGGCGCAGCATCTGCGCGCCGAGATTCTCCTCGGCGTCCTTAAGCTCGAATTCCTTGGCGATGGTCACCCCGTCGTTGCACACGAGCGGCGGGCCCCACTTCTTCTGCATCAGGACGGCCTTGGAGCGCGGCCCTAGGGTGACGCGCACCGCATCGGCGAGCTGCGTCGCGCCGCGCAGGATTTTGTCGCGCGCGGTCGACCGAAACAGAACCTGTTTATATGACATACCACATGCTCCCTTCGATTCGGATCGATGCCGGGGGCTAGGTCGATGTGTCGGATCGCTCTCTGCTGTCCGCCCGATTGTGCATTCGAGGAGTCCCTACCGTTCCTTGAAACTCAGGATATAGGCGACGATGTCGTCGACCTGTTCACGGGTGAGGGAGATATTCGGCATCGTCGGATGCGGTGAACGCAGGAATACGCGCACGCTTCGCTCCGTCGTGGCCGGATCGTTCGCGACGGCGCGAAAGCTTGGCGCGATGCCAGGACGGCCCTTCGACGGTGAACCGGGAACGTGGCATTCCGCGCACCACTTCCCGGCAAGCATCCGGCCCGACGTCACTTCGATGCTGTCATCCGCAGCCAGGGCGGAAGTCGCAGCCACAAGGATCGCACATCCGAGAGAGCGACCGGAATGACGCACAGCGCGATCACGGATTGCACCGAGAATCTGGACGCGAACAACACTGCGCTTCACGAAACATCCATGGCTAATCCACATTCGCATCGCCCAAGCTCGCAACCTTCATAGAAGGTTGCCTCCATAATCTGTTTATTCGACCGAGCGCGATCCGTACTTGAGCTAAGTCAACCTAGATCCTGAGACCGGGATGCATTCGCGGCGCGGCCGGCTCGTCTAGGATGACCGGCATGTGCCCGGTGGGGTTCGAGATGCGAACGGGATTAGCTTAAGCGGCTATCAATCGAACCGGCAGCAGGCCAATGAGTTTAGGGCCAGAGGTGACCTCGTCTAGCGAGGCAGGGTCAATTTCGCCTAACACGGTCACGGCGGGGGCTTATGTCAAACTGATCCATTACCCATTCGCCGAGCGCCGTGATCGGTCTTCGACCATCTCGTATTCCGCTCGGCCAGGACCGTGTAAGAAGACGTGGGCCTAGCTATCCTCAGATGCGCTCCCGCGTCTCTCGGCCCAGACTGGGTGCCGAGGCTGCCTCCTAACCGCGCAAGCAGGAGCAATTGCCTTGATCAAGATCGCCGCCGGTCCGCGGATACACGGGCGAGTGCTGACGGGCTTCCTGCTTATGGCTGGGGCGGTGACGGTTTTCCCGGCGACCGATGCGATCGCCAAATACCTGTCGGCGAGGTATGACCCCCTCCAAATCCTTTGGCTGCGGTAGGTCGCGCAGCTCGGCTTGGTTACGCCGATCCTGGCGAGCATCCGTCGCCGGTCGGCCCTGTCGAGTCGTCGGCCCATCTTGCAGGTGGCGCGGAGCCTGCTGACCGTCTTCGGAACGCTTGCCTTCATTGCGGCTCTCAAATTCGTCCCGCTCGTCGATGCGGTTGCGATCCTGTTTGCGAATGCTTTGCTCATGGTCGCGTTGTCGGCGCCGCTCCTCGGCGAGCAGGTCGGTTGGCACCGGTGGAGTGCGGTTGTCGTCGGCTTTATCGGCATTCTCATCATCATGCGCTCCGGGCTCGGCATCGTGCACCGGGCCGCCTCGCTCGCCTTCGTCGCCGCACTCTATCAAATTGCGACACGTGCTCTTACGGCAACCGATTCCGCGCAAACCTCGTTTCTCTATGTCACGCTGACAGGCGTCGTCGGCTGGCGCCGGTGATGCCGTTCGTGTGGACGGCGGTGACGCTTGAAGCCTGGCTCTGGACGCTCGGTGCCGCTCTGTTTGGCGGCATCGCCCAGTATTTCATGATCGAGTCGTTCAACTACGCACCCGCCGCCACCCTGCGCCTTTCAATTATTTCGAAATCGGTAGCGCCACCGCGCTCGGCTAATTCCGGTTCGGCGACTTGCCCGACCGTTGGACCATTCTTGGTCTCGTCATTATCATCGTCTCCGGCCTCTACATTCTAAGGCGCGAGCGACGTGCCGAGGTGAGCCGCTAGATTGGGCTCCGCTTTGTCGTCGTTAGGCATGACCGATCCAAGGTCGGCGCAGATCGATCTCCGGGTATCCTCAATTCGGGGGCAGGCAACGGACGTGCTGAGAGATGCTCGGCCGGGAACGTTCGATCGAAATCAGCCGGCTCCTACCGGGAGAACAGCCTCAACGGCACATTTACGGTGATGGAGGCGGTCTTGAGTGAAATCGTCTCCGGGCCAAATCCCTGTTGGACAGCGAATGGTCAGGGGAGGACTGCAGCTATTGAAGCTCGGTGGAAAGGCCTGACGCGGAGAGGAGCAAGTTGAGACAGTTGCGGGTCCCCTGACCAATCGCTGTCCAACAGGGAAATTTCCCAGATACC
>JBGPGW010000104.1:0-11063 GCA_041484095.1 Alphaproteobacteria bacterium
CCTCGATTGCGTGTGTGTAGCGGATCTGCGGTTGCCGGATGTTGACATCGCCGGGGGGGCCGAAGTTATCGAGGACTTCAGGGACCGAGTCCTCGTCCATGAACGTCGACTGGGTCTGCCCGGCCAGCACCGGCCCCAGAACGCCGAAGGCTTGGCGAATCCGGAACTGGTCCGAGTTCGAAAAGCGTTCGTTGCCGGCCGCGCCGAAGAAATCCCCCTCGATGCGAGTCTGAAGCTCACCCCAATCCGTCGGCGTGCGCGTCACGAATCGGAGGCGAGATTGCCGCGCATGCAGGCGGAAGTCGCTGCCCTGTCCCGCCGCGACGGAGCCATCGACCGGGAGCGAAGAGAGGATGAAGGAATCGCCGACGCCGCCGGCACCCCCGCCCGGCGAGGCATGCGGCCGCCCGATGGTGTACATCGCATCGGCCTTCACATAGCCGCTGAAGCTGATCGAGGTGTCCGTTCCCGGCAGCTTCCAGGATCCCGGAAACTGTCCCGCCGTCACGGCCTGTGCCGGTGCCGCACGCGCCTCTGTCCCGCTCGATTCGAGAACGGCCAGCCGCTCGCGCAACTGATCGAGCCGCGCCTGCAGCGCGGACCTGATTTCCTCCGACGGGTCGTCCGCAGCACTCGCTCTCGCCGCAATCGCGACCGTGCCGATCGCCGCCGTCGCCAACAACGAACCCAGCCGGCAGAAGCGTCCCGTCCCCCTCGCCACAGAGTTCATACATCCCCCTTCGCACAGACAGGTCGAATATCTCGGCAGCATAGACCGTTCGTCACGCGGCTCACTTGACCGCCGGCAATTACGGCGCGGGCCCGATCGACCCTTCCCGGCAGGATTGCTTCCGGCGCGGGCCAGTCCAGCGGCGGCGCCGCACGATGACCGGGCCAAGTATCCGCGGGGTGCGCGCCGTCCCCCGGGCAGGATAGGAAAGTCTGACCGCCGCGCCCCTGCCGGTAGGCGAATCGCCATATTTTTCCGTATCGTTCAATGCGTTCCGCCCTTGCCGCGGCCATTCGCCGCCAGTCGCTTTGATCTTTAAATGCAACATGGCGCATGAATTAACCAAGCCTTCATGTCGGCACGCTATCAATCCGCGATCACAGCCGCCCGCATTGGGCCCATCGAGTCCGTCTGCCCCCGGAGGAAGAAAATGTTGCAAGTGAAGTCGCTTTTTTCGTCGGATAGCAATCGCAACGTGGTGTCGCTGCAGAAGGCCTCGAAGGTTTCGAACGAGGCGTTCAGGCAGATGGTCGAGCAGATGCCGATCAACGTCATGACCTGCGACCTCACGACGTTCCGCATCACCTACGCCAACAAATCGAGCGTCGATACGCTCCGGGGTCTCGAGCATCTCATCCCGGTGAAGGCGGACGATCTCGTCGGCACCTGCATCGACGTCTTCCACAAGAACCCGGAGCATCAGCGCCGGATCCTGAGCAATCCGAAGAACCTGCCCTACAACGCCAAGATCAAGCTGGCCGACGAGACGCTCGATCTCCTCATCACGCCGCTCACCGACAGCCGCGGCAAGTACGTTTCGGCGATGCTGACCTGGACGATCATCACCGAGAAAGTGAAGGCCGACGCCGATTCGGCGCGCCTGCTCCAGATGGTCAACCAGATGCCGATCAACGTGATGACCTGCGATCCCAAGGACTTCACGATCAACTACATCAACGACACCAGCATCACCACGCTGCGGACGGTCGAGCATCTGCTGCCGGTCAAGGCGGACAAGCTGCTCGGCCAGTGCATCGACATCTTCCACAAGAACCCCTCGCATCAGCGCCGCCTTCTCTCCGACCCGAACAACCTGCCCCACAAGGCGAACATCAAGCTCGGCGAGGAGACGCTGTCGCTCAACGTCTTCCCGATGCGCGACAAGGACGGCGCCTATATCGGCCCGATGCTGACCTGGGCGGTCGTGACCCAGCAGGTGTCGCTGGCCAAGACCGTGCAGTCCGTCATGGGCTCGGTCGCGAGCGCCTCGACCGAGATGGAGGCCACCGCCAGCACGATGGCGTCCGCCGCCGAGCAGGCCAGCCGCCAGGCGACCGCCGTCGCCTCCGCGTCGGAAGAAGCCTCGACCAACGTTCAGACGGTCGCCGCCGCATCCGAGGAGCTCGCGAGCTCGATCTCGGAGATCAACCGCCAGGTCGTCGAATCCACGAAGATCGCGCAGAACGCGGCCGATCAGGCCAACCACACCAACGATACGGTGAAGGGGCTCGCCACGGCCGCGCAGAAGATCGGCGAGGTCGTCAACCTCATCAACGAGATCGCGTCCCAGACGCATCTCTTGGCCCTCAACGCCACGATCGAGGCCGCCCGGGCCGGCGAAGCCGGCAAAGGCTTCGCGGTCGTCGCGGCCGAGGTCAAGACGCTCGCCAACCAGACCGCCAAGGCGACCGAGGAGATCGCGTCCCAGATCGGCGCGATCCAGACGGCGACCGCCGATTCGGTCAAGGCGATCGAGAACATCACCAAGACGATCGCCGAGATCAGCCAGATCTCGACGGTCATCGCGTCCGCGGTCGAAGAACAGGGTGCCGCGACGCAGGAAATCTCCCGCAACGTGCAGCAGGCCGCCCAGGGTACCCAGGAGGTCAGCAGCAACATCGCCGGCGTCACCTCGGCCTCGGCCGAGACCGGCAAGGCCGCCCAGTCGGTTCTGGAGGTCGCAGGCGAGCTTTCCAAGCAGTCCGAGACGCTCCAGGGCGAGGTTGAGAAGTTCTTGAAGCTCATCGGCGCCTAAACGACACCTGCCGCGCGGCGCCGGGCGGACCTGCCCGGCTCCCGCGCGGCGCTGTCGGCCCCCTCGACCAAGACAGAGTGCGCGCGATGGATTACGAGCAGATGTTCCGCGCCGCCGTCGGGCGCGTGAAGGCCGAGGGACGCTACCGCGTCTTCGCGGACCTCGAGCGGATCGCCGGCGCCTTCCCCTACGCCGTCCACCGTTCCGAGGCCGGCACGGCCAAGGTCGTCGTCTGGTGCAGCAACGACTATCTCGGCATGGGCCAGCATCCCGCCGTGCTGTCCGCCATGGCCGACAGCATCGAGCGCTGCGGCGCCGGAGCCGGGGGCACGCGCAACATCTCCGGCACGACGCACGTCCATGTGCTGCTCGAGCGTGAGCTCGCCGATCTCCACCGGATGGATTCGGCGCTTCTCTTCACCTCCGGCTACATCGCCAACGAGGCCTCCCTCAGCACCATCGCCAATCTGCTCGAGGGCTGCGTGATCTTCTCCGACGCCCTCAACCACGCCTCCATGATCCAAGGCATCCGCCACGCGAAGGCGCAGCGCCACATCTTCCGCCACAACGACGTCAGCCATCTCGAGGAGCTGCTGGCCGCGACGCCCGCGGACCGGCCCAAGCTCGTCGCCTTCGAATCCGTCTATTCCATGGACGGCGACATCGCGCCCATCGCCGCAATCTCTGCCGTCGCCCGCCGCCACGGTGCCATGACCTATCTCGACGAGGTTCACGCCGTCGGCCTCTACGGCCCGCGCGGCGGCGGCATCGCCGAGCGCGATGGCCTCGCCGATCGGATCGACGTCATCGAGGGCACGCTCGGCAAGGCCTTCGGCGTCGTCGGCGGCTACATCGCGGGATCCGCGGCGCTCATCGACGCCGTCCGGAGCTACGCCCCCGGCCTCATCTTCACCACCGCGCTCCCGCCCGCGATCGCAGCCGGCGCCCTCGCCTCCGTCCGACTTCTCAAGTCAAGCTCCGCCGAACGCGACCGTCACCAGGAACGCGCCGCCCGCCTCAAGCGGCTCCTCGCCGCGGCCGGCCTTCCCATCATGCCGTCCGAAAGCCACATCGTGCCCGTGCTCGTCGGCGATCCCCAGCGCTGCAAGGCGGTCTCCGACCAGCTCCTGGCCCAGCATCGCATCTACGTCCAGCCCATCAACTTCCCGACCGTGCCCAAGGGCACCGAGCGCCTGCGCTTCACCCCGAGCCCCTTCCACACCGACGAGATGATGGACGCCCTCGTCGGCGCCCTCGCCGAAATCTGGGACCGGCTCGCGCTTCGCCGCGCCGCCTGAGCCGTCAGGCACCGCCTCGCGCGCGACAACGGACGGCCTCCCCTGCCGGCTACGCGACCGTCTGATAGGTCGCCTCGGTCGAAGAAATCCCCGCCAGATCGCTCAAGGCTTCGGAATCGCGGATCGTGAGCATGTTGCGGTCGAGATCGATCACGCCCCGGTCTCGCAAAGCGGACATGATCCGGCTCACATGGACCGCGGTGAGGCCGGATGCTTCGGCGACGTGCTGATGGCGCAGCGGGAATTCGAACGTGCGGCCTTTTGCAATTCCGCGGGCCGTCATTCGATGATGAAGATCCAACACGAGCCGCGCGACGCGCTGCGGGCCCGATCGCTGGCCAAGATCCATGAGACGATTCGAGAGAAGGAACGACTCGCGCAGCCAGAATTCCTCGAGACGCTGCCCGAGACTCGCGTGCGCGTGGATATAATCGCTCATCGCGACACTATCGAACACGCACAGGCTGAGGTCGGTCAGCGCGCGCACCGAGAAGTACATGCGATTCCGGTAGAGGGCCGTGAGGCTGACGCAATCGCCGGGCAGGAGGAACTGCACGATCTGCCGTGCTCCGTCCCGCGTGACGCGGTAGCAGTATGCCCAGCCGCGATGGACCGTGAAGAACTCGTCGCAAATTTCGTTTTCCCAGACGAACACCGTCTTCCTGGGCACGCGGCGCCACGCCTTGCGGAATTTCAGCACCTCGCCGGCATTTCCGCCGATGCCTCCGAGATAGACCGTCAATGCCCGGATGGGGCAAGAGAGGCAGGAGGGCTCCTGGCGTGAATGCGTGCCGCGGCTCTTCATGAATGCCACACCCATCCGATCTTAGACGGCGCATCGATCATGCCGCTCCCGCCGCCACCGTCTCGACCCGGAGCGGAATAATGCAACTCGCCATCAATATCGGGAGGCCGATGCCGGGCGCGTCCTATTCCGCTCGTTTCTCCGAAGGCCGGCGCCCGTCCTCCTGCGAAGGGCGCCCCGAGCACCTTACGCATTCGAGGAGCGGCCCGCATCAAATGTCAGCATACGTTGTAATTGAGAATCATAGTCTTTTGCGGCCACAGGATTGTCCGCCGCCATGCGAACGCGAATTGGCGCAAGAAACGAACGATCGCGGACCGGCCCGCGCGCGTCCGCCGCAGCGGATGAGGTCCGGTCCCTCCCCGCCTTTCAGGGCTCGTTAACGCACCTATGTTAGACCTGACCTCACGATTAGACATGACGTCCCCCCAAACGCAGAAACGGAAAAAATTAATGAACGCTAGTCTTTATGAGCGCATCGGCGGTGCTCCTGCCGTCAATGCCGCAGTCGATCTGTTCTACCGCAAGGTGCTCGCCGACAAGCGCGTCAGCGCATTTTTCGAGGATACCGACATGGACCGCCAGCGCGCGAAGCAAGCCGCCTTCCTCACCATGGTCTTTGGCGGCCCCAAGACCTACACCGGCAAGGACCTCCGCGCGGCCCATGCGCCGCTCGTCAAGAAGGGGCTGAACGAGGCCCACTTCATGGCGGTCGCGCAACTCCTGCAGTCGACGCTCGAAGAGCTCGGTGTCGCCAACTCGATCGTCAAGGAAGTGATGGGCATCGCGGCCAGCACGATCGACGATGTCCTCAATCGCTAGGTCGCGCCGGACCGTCCGACCATGGCCAAGATCACCTTTGAAGGCCGGACGGTCGCCTGTCGGCCGGATGAAACGGTGCTCGACGCGCTGCTTCGCAACGGCGTCGAATTGCCCTTCTCCTGCAAGAAAGCGACCTGCCTCACCTGCCTCGTGCGCGTGACCGAAGGAACGGTGCCGCGGGAGGCGCAAGCCGGACTGACGGAGACGTTGCAGGTCCAGGGCTATACCCTCGCCTGCCAGTTGCGCCCCACCGGATCGATCACGATCGAACGGGCCCATACATACGACCTCTTCAGTCCCGCGACAGTCGAGAGCATCGAGCCGCTCGCCCAGCGCGTCGTTCGCCTGCGACTTCGCACCCCGACTCCGCTTTATTACCGCGCCGGACAGTTCGTGAACCTGCGGCGCGGCGATGGGCTGATCCGAAGCTATTCCCTTGCCAGCGTGCCGCGGCAAGACCCGTTGCTCGAATTGCACGTGCGCCGGCAGGACAACGGCGCGATGAGCAGCTGGCTCACGGGCGCGGCCAAGCCCGGCGATCACGTCGAGTTTCAGGGACCGAACGGCTCGTGCTTTTATGTCTCCGGCCGTCCGGACCAGCCGTTGCTGCTTGTCGGAACCGGAACAGGCGCCGCACCCCTCATCGGAATCGCGCGCGATGCGCTTGCCGACGGGCATACCGGACCGATCGCGTTCTATCACGGGACGCGCCATCCCGAAGGGTTGTATCTCAGGGAGGCGCTCGAGGCGCTCGCCCTCCGTCATTTGAACTTTCGCTACATCCCCTGCGTGTCCGGCCCGCTCGCATTGCGCGCCACACGAGCCGGCCGCGCCCACGCCGTCGCGCTCAATGATCACGCCTCGCTCGCGGGCGTGCGCGTCTTCGCGTGCGGACAGCCGGAGATGGTCCACACGGTGCGGCGGCAGGCCTATCTCGCCGGCGCATCCCTCGCCGACATACACGGCGATCCCTTCGACGTGAGAGATCTTCGCGCCACGCCCCGCGCCACCGCCGAAGAGACGGCAGGCGAATCGAACGCCGCCGCGCGCCGCGACGCCCCGCCGGAATCGGCCGGACCGACCCGCTCCTTCGCTGATCCCTTCAGCCGATAGCGACTTCGGATCACGCCGTACGGCGTGATCCCGCAAGCGGCGCGTTCCGCACCGAGACGACGCGGAACGGCCGCATCACGCCGTCATGCTCGGTGATCGAGACGTATTCGCCTTCCCTGAAACCGTGCGAGGCGAAGTGGAAGATCGGTTCGTCGTCGTCCTCACCGGGCGCATAGGAAAACACCCACCGACCACGTTTGGTGCACAGAAGGACGCCGTGCTCGTCGTTCTCACCGGCCCAAAAGCGCCGCACGGAACAGGCTTCCCTAACGTCCTTCCAACTCGCGAGATCGAGCTGCCCGCCGCGATCGCGAGGGGCCGTGAATTCGTAGCCGTGCGCGCTGCTTCCCTCGGGATACTCCGGAGTGCGCGCCAGCTCGAGCCGGATGGTCTTCAGCGTCATGGTCATTCCTCTCGTTCCGCACGGGACCCGTGGAGGAGACTTCCACGGGGCAAATGGTCCTGTCGTTGACTTAGCTCAAATCGCGCCGTCAGGCAAAGCGCGCCTGCCGCTCCTCGATTCCGGCCGGGTCCTGATGGATGAGAACCTCGGCGCCCGGGAAGGCGCCGCGGACTCGATGCTCGACTTCATCCGCGACCTCGTGGGCGCGAAGAAGCGACATCGTCGCGTCCATTTCGATGTGCAACTGGATGAAGACATCCTGTCCCGACATGCGGGTGCGCAGATCGTGCATGTCCCGCACATCGGGATGCTCCATCACGACGCCGCGAATGCGCTGGCGCTCGGCCGCGGGCAACTCGCGGTCCATCAGCTGGTCGAGCGACTGGCGCACGATCCCCCAGGCGCTCCACAGAATGTACACGGCGACCGCCAGCCCGAACGCCGGGTCGGCCCACAGCCAGCCGAGATTGATCGACATGAAGAACGCGACCGCGACGCTCGCGTTCGCGAGCAAGTCGCCCTTGTAGTGGAGGCGATCGGCCTTGATCGCAAGCGACCCCGTCCGCGCGATCACATAGCGCTGGAACAGGACCAGGCCGACCGTCATGACGATCGACAACGCGATGACCGACAAACCGAGATCGCCGCTTTCGAGCGCATGCGGGTCGGCGATATGCCGTCCCGCCTCGACGAACAGAAAGACCGCCGAGCCCGCGATGAAGGCCGACTGCGCGAGGCCGGCGAGCGGCTCCGCCTTGCCGTGACCGAAGCGATGCTCCCGGTCGGCGGGCGAGAGCGCATGCTGCACCGCGTACAGATTGACGAGAGAGGCCGCCGCATCGAGAACCGAATCGAGCAGCGTCGCCAACATCGCGATCGAGTCCGTCATCAACCAGGCGATGAATTTCGCGACGATCAGCACGCAGGCGACCGATACCGAGGCGATCGTCGCCCCTTGCATCAAACCGGCGTGACGCGGACGTTCGGTTGCCTTGGCCTCGATCATGACGCCCGAGCGCGGCGCAGCGCGATCATGGAAACAGCTTCTCCGTCCGCCATCCACCCTCCGTGCGATGATACACGAGCCGATCGTGCAGCCGGAACATCCCGTCGCGCCAGAATTCGATCTCGTCGGGAACGAGGCGGAATCCCGACCAGTGCGGCGGCCGCGACACACGGCCGAGGCCGAACTTCGCCGTGAACTGCGCGACGCGCTTCTCGAGCTCAAAGCGGCTCGGCAAGGGACGCGATTGCTCCGAGGCCCAAGCGCCGATCTGGCTGCCGCGCGCACGCGTCGCGAAGTAGGCGTCCGCTTCCTCTGCGCCGACCTGCTCGATGCGCCCGACGGCGCGCACCTGCCGGCGGAGAGTCTTCCAGTGGAAGAGAAGGGCCGCCTGCGGGTTTTCGATCAGCTCGCGACCCTTGCGGCTTTTGTAATTGGTGTAGAAGGCGAAACCGCTCTCGTTGGCGTCCTTGAGGAGCACCATCCGGGCCGACGGCCGGCCCTCGCGCGTCGCCGAGGCCAGGGTCATGGCGTTCGGATCGTTGGGCTCGGCGCGCTTTGCCTCTTCAAACCATTCGTGGAAGAGCGCGATCGGATCTGTCTGGCGTTCGTCGTCCATGGCGTGCGTCACGTTTCGTCGGCGGATGCTCGTGTGATAATACTTCATTGCGCGGCGGAAAAGACGCTGTTTTCAGCCGCGCGGCGCGCGAGCTGCCCGACGGAGAAACCGTGCGAATACCGGCGCGGTGCAATGCGATGGCACGCACTGGCGGCGCCATAGTTTGGTCCCAATCTCGGGAGATAATTTGCCTCGACATCGTATCGAGGATGGAGAAGTGGCCGCGCCGTGCGGCCACGGCGCCCCCAAGACCAGATTAACCCTATGAATGTATGGGTAAATCTGCTAAAAGGCGTGACATGGGGGAGTTTCCACAGGAGTCCCCGGGAAGGGACATGAGGTTTGCCATGACGTTTACAAAGATTGCCTCGGTGGTGGTCATTGCCGGCGCGCTCGTTGCCTGCCAGAACCAGGACGGCACCGGCACGAAGACGGGAATTGGTGCGCTTGGCGGTGCGGCGGGCGGCGGCTTGCTCGCGGCAGCGGCGGGCGGCGGTGCGGCGGCGATCGCCGGCGGCGTTATCCTGGGCGGCTTGCTCGGCGGCGCGATCGGCAACTACCTTGACGATCAAGACAAGCGCACGATGCAGACGTCGACCCAGAAAAGCCTGGAGACGACGAAAGTCGGCGAGACGTCGGCCTGGAGCAATCCCGATAGCGGGCATTCCGGCACGATCACGCCCGTCCGGACGTACCAGACGGCGGACGGCAAGAACTGCCGCGAGTTCCAGCAGGCCGTGACGGTCGGCGGCAAGACGGAAAAGGCCTACGGAACCGCTTGCCGCGACGAGAACGGCAACTGGAAGATCGTCCAGTAACCCGACGATCGTCCCGGTCATCGCGAGGCCGGTTGGCATTGTTGAATGCGAGGGCGCAGCCGAAAGCTGCGCTCTCGTCGCTTCGGGGCAGGCTTGCCTTTCGACTCGGGGACGGTATGTATAGGGGCGTTAGCGCGGCGACGCGAAAGGGGACGCGTGAATGACGGATAGGCGCGGCCTGATGGCCGGCAAGCGGGGCCTCATCATGGGCGTCGCCAACGAACGCTCGATCGCCTGGGGCATCGCGAAGTCGGTCGCCGCCGAAGGCGCCGAATTGGCATTCACCTATCAAGGCGAGGCGCTGGAGAAGCGCGTGCGGCCGCTCGCCGCCTCGATCGGCTCCACGGTCATCGAGCCGTGCGACGTCACGGACGAGGCAAGCGTCTCGGCCCTGTTCGCGGCACTTAGGGGCCGATGGGACCGCCTCGACTTCGCCGTTCACGCCATCGCGTTCTCCGATAAGGACCAGCTCAAGGGCAAATATGTCGACACGACGCGCGACAACTTCACGCGCACGATGGAGATCTCCTGCTACTCCTTCACCGAGATGTGCCGCTTTGCAGCCCCCATGATGACGAAAGGCGGCAGCATCCTGACCCTCACCTATTACGGCGCCGAGCGGGTCATGCCGCATTACAACGTGATGGGCGTCGCGAAGGCCGCGCTCGAATCGAGCGTGCGCTACCTCGCCGCCGATCTCGGGTCCCGAGCGATCCGCGTCAATGCGATTTCGGCGGGGCCGATCAAGACCCTCGCCGCCTCCGGCATCGGCGACTTCCGCCACATTCTGCGCTGGAACGAGCTTAACTCGCCCTTGCGCCGCAACGTGACGACCGACGAGGTCGGCGGATCGGCGCTCTATCTTCTCTCCGATCTCGGCAGCGCCGTGACAGGCGAGATCCACCATGTCGACAGCGGCTACAACATCATCGGCATGATGGCGGTCGACGCCGCGGCCGAAGTGTCCGCCATGCTCGCCGACTTCAACCCCAAATCGTGAGGGGGCCGCGCACTGGGACCGGGCATCGTGGTTCGACAGGCGCGCCATGAGGTCCTCATCCCGAACCTGCCCGGGGATGAGAGACGTGTTCGCTCGGCAGGCCCATAAGGACGGTTGATGGCAGGCAACAGCTTCGGCCATCTGTTTCGGTTCACGACCTGGGGCGAAAGTCACGGACCGTCGATCGGCTGCGTCGTCGACGGCACGCCGCCGCGCATCGCGCTCGCCGAAGCCGACATCCAGATTTGGCTCGACCGCCGCCGGCCCGGACAATCGCGCTTCACGACGCAGCGCCGCGAGCCGGACGAGGTGCGCATCCTCTCCGGCGTGTTCGAGGGGGTCACGACCGGCACGCCGATCGCGCTCCAGATCGAGAATATCGACCCGCGTACGAAGGACTACGGCGACATCAAGGAC
>JBGPGW010000105.1:0-11014 GCA_041484095.1 Alphaproteobacteria bacterium
AAGGACGTCCTGCTGAAGAGCACCATGAATAACATCGACGAGATGATCGTCACGATCGACGAGGGAGGCCTCATCACCTCCTTCAACCGCGCCGCCGAACGCGCGTTCGGGTATGCGGTCGACGCGATCATCGGCCAAAACGTCGCGACCCTCATGCCGGAGCCGAATCGCTCGGCCCACGACCTCTACCTCGACACGTACCACCGGACGGGGGCCGCAAAAATCATCGGAAAGACCGGGCGCGTGCTGGACGCGCGGCGCGCCGACGGCACGCAGTTCTCCGTCGAGCTGTTCGTGACGGAAATGCGCGTCGGCGCCCACCGGCATTTCATCGGCGCGATGCGGGACATCTCCGCCCGCCTCGCCCACGAGGCCGCGATCATCGAAGCCACCGAACAGGCCAACGCCGCCAACCACGCCAAGAGCCTCTTCCTCGCCAATATGAGCCACGAGCTCCGCACCCCGTTGAATGCGATCATCGGCTTCTCCGACGTCATCAACCAGGAGCTGTTCGGCCCCGTCGGCAACCCGAACTACCGCGAATACATCCGGGACATCCACAACAGCGGCGCCCACCTTCTGCAGGTCATCAACGACGTCCTCGACATCGCGAAGGTCAATTCCGGCAAGATGACGCTCTATGAAGACGTCGTGGACATGCGCGGCGTCATCGACGCATCGCTCCGGCTGGTCCAGGACCGCGCCCATGCGGGCGGGCTCGTCATCAACACCCGGATCGACCCCGCGGCCCCCCACCTCCGGGCCGATGAGGGACGGCTGCGGCAGATCCTTCTCAACGCCCTGACCAACGCCGTCAAGTTCACGGAGCCCGGCGGCCAGATCACGGTGGAGACCGCGGTCGCGGAGGGCGGAGACTTCCTCCTCCGGGTGATCGACACCGGCATCGGCATCGCGCCCGAGGACATGCGCGCCGTGCTGGAGCCCTTCGGGCAGGTCGACAGCAGCTTCACCCGCAATCAGCAGGGAACGGGTCTCGGCATTCCGCTCACGAAGAAGCTCATCGAGCTCCACGGCGGCCGGCTCATGATCGAAAGCACCAAGGGCATCGGCACGCGCATCAGCGCGTCTTTCCCGGCGAGCCGAATCGTCCGGCTTGGCAACCACCTCACCGAAAATGTCGCTGCGGCATGATCCCGTAAATCCTCGCACTAGCCACCGGCCGGGACGCATGTAAGGGTGACACGGCCACCGACGGCGTGACACTGATCGTGGCGCCTTAGGGCTGGCTTCGCGGAGGCTCAACCATCGGAGTTCCGCGCCCGCGGCGCTTCGTCCTCCGCCTCCGGTTCCTCTTCGGTCGAGATGACATAGGCGCCGCTCAGCCAGCGCGCGAGGTCGACGTCGGCGCAGCGCGCGGAACAAAACGGCCGGTGACGGGAATCGGCCGGCCGACCGCAGATCGGACAGCGATGCCGCTTGGGCGCCTCGTTATCGTTGGCCTCCAACCGAACCCTCCTCACCGTCGGCCGCGTCCCGGCGAGATTACCATGACCACGCGACAATTGAGAGGGTCGCAAGGACCGGAACATCCGGTGCCGGGCGAGGCGTCGCACGAGCGCGTTTGAACCATTCGAACGGCCAGCTCCCGCATCGCCGCGCGGCCGACTGGCTCGCGTCCCCGCGGCCGCGCGCCGGACCGTTCATTCCATGAGGGGCGGCGGCGCGGGCGCGGCGCCAGCCACTCCGCGCTTCATGCTCCACAGCGCGTGCCCGACGATGGCCGAAAGCACAAGCGCGCCGCCAATGAGCGAGAGCGTGGAGGGAACTTCGCTGAACAGGACCAGAACCCAGATCGGTCCGAACACGACCTCCATTTGTGCGAGCAGAATGGCCGGAGCCGCCGCGACATACCGCGCACCGGCCGTGAAGAGCGCGAAGCTCGTGCTCATGGTGAAAATTCCCATGCCCGCGCTCATCGCGCCGTCATGCCACGAAACGAGGACCGCACCCTGCTCCACGAAACAAGCGACAGAGGCGGAAAACGCACCGGCGATGACGACCGCCGGCAACATGTCGGCGCCCCGGCCACGCCGGAGCGCCACGGCGAAGCATGCATAGGTGATGGCGGCCGCGACGGCCATGGCATTGCCGAAGAGCTCGCCGCCGACGAGACCATCCACCACCATCACGCCGACACCCGCAAAGGCGACGACCATCGCGACGACGGTCGCCATCGCGACGGATTCCTCGAGCAAGAACCAACTGAGAATCGCCGCAAGGAAGGGCGCGCCCGCATTGATGAACAGCGCGTTGGCGACCGTCGTGTGGATCATGGCCAGGGAGAACGTGACGTTGCTCGCGCCGAGCGTCAGCCCGGCCACGATCGCGGGCCAGCCTGCGGCGCGAAACGCCGTGATGACGCGCCCGCGTTTGCGCACGACCAGCAAGGCGAAGAGAACGACGGCCATCATGCCGCTGCGCCAGAACACGACTTGCCAGTCCTCGGCCGATTCGACGCCGCGAAAGAGAATCCCGTTGAAGCTCGCGAGCATGCCCGCTGCCGCACAAAAGGCGACGCCGCGAAGATAAGCCGGTTCACGGGTCATCGGCGCTGTCTCGGCACCGGGAGTGCCGTGAGGGCGATCGTCATAGATATCGAGTCGCGGACTGTCCCGATCGCCATCCTATCAGCGTTGACCGCGGCGCATGCCCCAGAGGGCCTGGCCGATGACAGCCGAGAACACGAGCGCACCGCCGATAAACGTCAGCGAGGTCGGCACTTCGTTCATGAAAATGAGCACCCAGATCGGCGACAGCACGACCTCGGACAGCGAGAGAAGGGCCGTCTGCGCCGCCGGCACGTAGCGCGCACCCGCCGTGAAGCACATGAACCCGAACGACATCGCGCCCATGCCCATGAGAGCACACATGACCAAGTCATGCGTGTTCACAAGGAGATCGCCCCCGCTCAGCCCCCCCGCGATGAACATTCCCACAAACCCCGCGATCGCAGCGGAGGGCAGCATGTCGGCCGCCCGTCCCCAGCGCAGCGAGACGACGAAGCCCGCATGGCCCAGCATCGTGAACACGGCCATGATGTTGCCGAAAAAGCGCCCCGCGCCGAGCCCCTCGACCACCATGATGCCCACGCCGGCGAGCGCGACCACCATGGCCACGAGCGTCGCCCGCCCGACCCGCTCATGCAGGAAGAGCCACGCCGCGATCGCGGCGACGAAGGGCGACGCACTTAGGATGAACAGGGCATTCGCAACCGTGGTGTGAATGATCGAGAGGGCGAAGCAGACATTGCCGATTCCAAGCGCGATCCCCGCCGCGACCCCCGGCCAGCCGGCGGAACGGAACGCCTTGACGACCTGGCCGCGCACGCGCACCAGCACCACGCCGAGAAGGAACAAGAACATGAATCCGTTGCGCCAGAAAATGATCTGCCAGTCGGTCGAGGATTCGATCGAACGGATGAGAAGACCGTTCAGGCTCGCAATGGAACCGGCCGTGAGCATGAGCGCGACGCCGCGTGCATAGTGCGGGTCGCGCGCGGGAGCGAGGGAAGCGGCGGTCGAGGACAAGGGTGAACCTGCAACGGGCTAGAAGGCGGTGCGGGAGCTTATCGGTCAGCCGGGCACGGCGCCAGAGGAGCCCGCGGAGCCTACTCCCGCGACGATTTCGCCCGCGGAGTCTACTCCCGCGACGATTTCGCCCGCGGAGTCTACTCCCGCGACGATTTCGCCCGCGGAGTCTACTCCGCGACGATTTCGAATGACTCCCGCGAAAGGGCTCGGTCGGCCTCGAGGACCAAGGGACGGCCGAGCTGCGCCTCAACCGCCTCGCGCGCGGATTTCACCGCGCCGCCAAGGATCGCAACGACCTCGGCCGCGGCGACGGCCCGAAGCGGGCGGCCCGGCGAGGCTGCCGCCGCCGGTGGCACCGCGCGCAGGAGATCGAGCGCCACGGTCTCCGCCGTCTTCTGCGACCGGCGGCCGTCGCAGGCGGCACAGGGCTCGCACAGCACGTCTTCGAGCGGCTCACGGCCGCGCTTGCGGGAAATCTCGACGAGCCCCATGGCCGTATAGCCCCCGATGCGCGAGAAGGAGCGATCGGATGCGAACGCCCGGCGCAACTCGTCGATGACGCGTTGCTGGTTCGCGCGCCGCTCCATGCCGATGAAGTCGACGACGATGCGGCCGGCGAGGCTGCGCAGCCGCACCTGCCGCGCGATCTCGCGCGCCGCTTCGAGGTTGGTCTCGATCGCCCGTTCCTCCGCGCGCCCGCGCGCGGATGACCGTGCCATGTTGACGTCGACCGCGACGAGGGCCTCCGTCCGCTCGATGACGAGGGAGCCCCCGCCCGCGAGCACGACATGCGGACCCAAGGCCTGGTCGAGTTCGGCTTCGACACCATAGGCCTCGAACACCGGCGTCTCGCCGGCGTGAAGAACGAGATGCTTCGCGAGCTCGGGCATCGCGCTTTTGAGCGCGCGCTCGATGCGGCCGAAGGCCGCTCGGTCGTCGACGACGATCCGCTCGAGGACGGGGCCGGCCGCTTCGCGCAGGAGCCGCACCATGGGATCCTGGTCGCGATAGAGGCAGGCCGGCGGATCGTGTTGATGTTCGCCCGATTCGATCGCCGCCCACAGCTCGTGGAGGCGTTCGGCCTCCGCTTCCAACGCCTTGGCGTCCGCGCCGGCGGCACTCGTGCGCAGGATATAGCCGGCCTCGGGATCGGCGAATTTCTCGGCGATGGCGCTCAAGCGTCGGCGTTCGGCTTCGTCCTCGATGCGCTGGCTGACCGCGACCCCGGCCTGTCCCGGCGCGTAGACGAGCCAGCGGCCCGGCAGGGCCAGGCGCATGGTCAAAGCCGCCCCCTTCTCGCCGACCGCGTCCTTCTGGACCTGGACCAGAATGGCCTCGCCCTCGTCGACGCACGCCTCGATCGGCGAAGGTTCCTCCACATCCGCTTCGGATGCGGGAAGGAAGGCGCTGCGACCGGTGCCGATATCGACGAAGGCGGCGTCGAGCCCCGGGACGATACGCTCCACCCGGCCGAGATAGACATTGCCGACGAGGCTCGGACGGGAGGCGCGTTCCACGATGATCTCGACCGGCCGGTCACCGCTCATCAGCGCCGCACGCCGTTCGCCCGGCGCGACATTCAGGAGAATGGTGTCGATCGCGAACAGACTCATGCGCACTCCCGGCCTCTGGTCCGTATGGTGAAGGCTAGGACCGCGTCTTCCGCCGCGCAAGCACACCCTTTGCGCTCACCGAAGACGGCTGCTACCGTCATATGCACTGAGACACCTCATCAAGGGGAATGGATAATGGCTGCTGCAAGATCCAAGAAGCGAGTCAAGTTCGTGAAGCGCGCGCAGCGCAAGTTCGTCCGGATGGCCGGACCGCCGGGCTCTGCACGCCTCGGGCGCGATGTGGACGTGGACATCAGCACGACGATGGGCGGAGGGGTCTGCGAATTCACCAACATCAAGATGCCGTGGACCGTGAAATACGACGAGTATTTCTACGGCCTGAGCGGAACACTCACGATCCGCGTCGGCCGCAAGGCGTACCACATCAAGGCCGGCGACGGTCTGTGGCTGCCCGCCAACACGAAGCTGGTCTACGAGGCCAAAGCCAAGGCCACGGCGATCTATATGATCTACCCCGTGAATTGGCGCGCGATCGAGGCCAAGAAGGCCAAGAAGAAGAGATGAGCGCAGGCCGGCCGAAGCCGCGCGTCAAGTTCGTCAAGAAGGCCAAGCGGAAATTCGAGCGGAAGGATACGCCGCCCGGATGGCGCCAGCTCGGGCGCGACGTCGGGCCAAGCGACTCCGCGACCATGGGAGGCGGCGTCGCCCAGTACAAGGACTGCCGCTTCGACTGGACGCTCAAATACGACGAGTATCTCTTCGGCCTCACGGGCACGTTGACGATCCATGTCGGCCGCAAGGCCTACCGCATCAAGCCGGGCGACGGTCTGTGGCTGCCCGCGAACACCAAGATCGTCTATGAGGCCAAGGGGCGGGCAAGCGCGCTTTTCATGGTCTACCCCGTCGACTGGCGAAGACGCGAAGGCCTCGAATAGAAGAGCGAAGCGCGAAGCGGGATGCGGCCGCCCGCGCTGCGCGGGCGCTAGGACCAGGCGTAGCCGAGTCCGGCGAGAAGCTGCACGGTCTCGTAAACCGGCAGCCCCACAACGTTCGAGTATGAGCCACTGATGAACGGAACGAAGGCGGCGGCGCGTCCCTGAATGGCGTAGCCGCCCGCCTTGCCCCGCCACTCGCCGCATGCGAGGTAGCTCTCTGTCTCCTCGTGCGTGAGCCGCTTGAACATGACGACGGTCGTCACGAGTTTCATCACGCATCGGCCCCCGGGGGCGATCACGCTCACGCCGCCGAGCACCCGATGGCGCCGGCCGGAGAGGAGCGCGAGACACCGGCGGGCCGTCGCATCGTCCATCGCCTTGGGCAGGACGCGGCGGCCGCAGGCAACGACCGTATCGGCGGCCAGGACGAACGACCCGGGATGGCGCGCCGCCACGGTTTCGGCCTTGGCACGCGCAAGACGCCGGGCGTGGTCGGCCGGCTTCTCACCGGGCTCGATTGATTCATCGATCTCAGCCGGATCGACCACGGTCGGGTCGATCCCGATTTGGCGCAATAGGCCCAGGCGCCGCGGCGAGGCCGACGCAAGAACGAGGGGCGGCATTGCAGACCCTGTTACTTGAAGCGGAATGTAATTCGACCCTTGGTCAGGTCGTAGGGCGTCATTTCCACGTTGACCCGGTCGCCGGCCAGCACGCGAATGCGATTCTTGCGCATCTTGCCGGAGGTGTGGGCGAGAATCTCGTGATCGTTTTCGAGTTTCACGCGGAACATGGCATTGGGCAGCAGCTCGATTACGGTGCCGCTCATCTCGATCAATTCTTCCTTAGGCATCGACTCTCCGTGGTTTAAGACCGGCACTATGTCGCCTTGCGCTGACCAAAATCAAGCGCGCGCCGCGACCTAGACGCGGGGGCCGCCCTCGCGCCCGAACCGTTCCCAAAGCCGTTGCTCCAGGTGATCGCGGACCGAACGATAGGCCTCGAGACGCATCTCCCGACTACCCTCGATCGCCGTCGGATCGAATGTCGGCCAGTACTCGACCTCGACCGAGAGCGTGCGCGTCAGTTCGAGCGCCTGGTGGTGCGCCTCCGGCGTGAGCGTGATCACGAGGTCGAAGGACGTGTCCGCCAGATCCTCGAGGGTTCTCGCCCGGTGCCGGGCGAGATCGAGGCCACGCTCCGCCATGATCGCGACGACGAAGGGATCGATCTCGCGCGCGCGCACGCCCGCAGACGCGACGAAAACGCGGTGACCGTGAAAGTGCTTCATCAGGGCTTCGGCGATGGGCGAGCGCACCGAATTGGTGCTGCACATGAACAGGACGCTCGCCGGCAGCGCCACCTCCTCAACCCCTGACGTGCAAGACGCAGATGAGCGTGAAAAGCCGCCGCGCAGTGTTGTCGTCGATCTCCACGCGGTCGGCGAGCCGCTCGCGCAACACCTCCGACCCCTCGTCATGGAGGCTTCGCCGGCCTATGTCGATGGCCTCGATCTGCGAAGCTGAGAGCCGCTTGATCGCGCTGTAGTAACTCTCGCAGACGATGAAGTAGTCCTTGATGATACGCCGGAGCGAACCCAGCGAGAGCGTGATCTTGACGACCTCCGCCCCGTCGATCATGCGCGCATCGAGGATCACGCGGTTCTCCTCGATGGCGAGCACGAGGTGATAAGGACCGGCGTCATGCCCGACGGGCGCGAAGCGATTGTCCTCGAGCAGGTCGTAGATCGCGACCGCGCGTTCGTGTTCGACGTCGCGGCTGCGATAGACGATACCTGGCTCGTCCAGCCGAACCTTGACGATCCGCTGCGTCAGGGCGGGTTCCCCTTCACTCGCTCCGCAGACGTCCAAGGCGCAGCGAGACGGAGAGCGCATGGGCCGACAGCCCTTCGGCCTCGGCCAGCGCCACAGCGGCGGGCCCGATGGCCGCAAGGCTCTTCGCGTCGCATCCGATAATGGACGTGCGTTTCAGGAAATCGAACACGCCGAGGCCGGAGGAGAACCGCGCGCTTTGCGAGGTCGGCAGCACGTGGCTCGGTCCCGCGACGTAATCGCCGATCGCTTCGGGCGTGTAACGGCCGAGGAAGATGGCGCCGGCGTTCGTCACCCGGTCTGCGAGCCGATCGGGATCGGCGACCGCAAGCTCGAGATGCTCAGGCGCGATGCGGTCCACGAGCGCCGGCGCATCCGCAAGATCACGCACGACGATGATCGCACCATTCCTCGACCAGCTCTCGCCGGCCGTGCGTGCGCGCGGAAGGGTCGCGAGAAGCGCCGCCGCCGCGGCGTCAACCGCGTCGGCAAACGCCGTGTCGTCGGTGATGAGCACCGCCTGGGCGAGGACGTCGTGCTCCGCCTGGGACAGAAGATCGGCTGCGATCCAGGCGGGATCATTGTCGCGATCCGCAACGACGAGAATTTCGGACGGCCCCGCGATGAGGTCGATGCCCACTTCGCCGAAAAGACGACGTTTGGCGGCCGCGACATAGACGTTGCCGGGGCCGATGACCTTGTCGACGCGACGGATCGTCTCGGTCCCGCAAGCCAACGCCGCGACGGCCTGAGCGCCGCCGATACGATAGATCTCTCGGATACCGGCAAGGTCGGCGGCCGCGAGAACGAGCGGATTGACCCGGCCCTCCGGCATCGGCACGACCATGACGAGACGCGCCACGCCGGCAACGCGCGCGGGCACGGCGCTCATCAGGACGGAGGACGGATAGGCCGCACTGCCGCCCGGAACATAGAGGCCGACCGCACCGATCGGCCGCCACCGCGCGCCGAGCCGGACTCCGCTTGCGTCTCGATAGTCGAGGTCGGCCGGCATCTGGCGGCGGTGATAGTCCTCGATCCGTTGGGCGGCGAGGCTGAGGGCGGCGAGCGCTTCCTTTGGCGCGGCGTCCCGCGCGGCCGCGACTTCACTGGCCGAGACGGACAGCGTATCGAGCGTCACGCGATCGAAACGCTCGGTGAATTCCCGGACCGCCGCGTCACCCCTTGTCCGGACCGCGGTGATGATTTCGGCGGCCACCTCGTCGGCCGCGGCTTCGGCGCCGCGCCGTGCGTCGAGCAGCGCTTGGAAGGCGGACTCGAAGTCGGAGTGCCTGTGGTCAAGCCGCCGCGGCATCGACGGCCTTCCGGAATCGCTCGATCCATGCGCGCAATTCGCGCGAACGGGTCTTGAGCGCGGTTCGGTTGACGATGAGGCGCGACGTCACATCGGCGATGTGCTCGACTTCGACGAGTCCATTTTCCCTAAGCGTGCGGCCGCTCGAGACGAGATCGACGATCCGGCGGCAAAGACCGAGTTGCGGGGCCAACTCCATCGCCCCGTTGAGCTTGATGCACTCGGCCTGGACCCCGCGCGCGGCAAAATGCCGGCGCGTGATTCCCGGATACTTTGTCGCGACGCGAACATGGCTCCAGCGCTGAGGGTCGTCCGTCGCAACCATCGCGGCAGGCTCGGCGACGGCGATCCGGCAGCGGCCAATCCCGAGATCGAGCGGTGCGTAGACCTCGGGATAGTCGAACTCCATGAGGACATCGTTGCCCGCGACGCCAAGCTGCGCCGCGCCGAAGGCCACGAAGGTCGCGACGTCGAACGAGCGCACCCGGATGATGGCGAGCGCCGGATCGTTCGTCGCGAAGCGAAGCTGCCGCGCCTCGGAATCCGCGAACGCAGATTCGGGAACCACGCCCGCCTTCGCGAGCAATGGCACGAGCTCCGAGAGAATCCGGCCTTTCGGCACGGCGAGCACGAGGGGCGCGTGGCTGGGCACGAGAGTTCCTTCCCGCTGTCGAGAGCGGGCAGCATTAGCACGCCTAGCGGTCCTCCTCCAAGGGATGGCGCGGCCGCTCGAAGACCGGCCAGGGCTCTCCCAAATCCTTGAGATGGCAGAGGATATCGTCCATATCCAGGCGTATCTCGGCACCGCCGGCGAGAACCAGGTGCAACGCCCCCTCCCCCGCCCGGATGGCCAGGAGCTCGAAGATCCGGCGCTGATCGCGCTTTGCATCGATCCCGCGCATGCGCACGCGGCGCACGCCTTCGAAGGCGACGCCGCAGAGCACCCGTTCGAACGTCGCCCGCGGTCCGTCGAGGCGGATGTCCTCCCACCGGAAGCGGGTCGCCACGAGGACGAAGCGCTGCTCGTCCTTGAGGTAGGCCATGTCGGCGAAATCGACGAGCGCGTCCTGCAAGCAGGCCGAGAGCACTTCGATGTCCTCCGCGTCCTTCGCGCGCAACTTGAGTGGCTCGGCCATCCCCTCACCCGCCGATCCGCTCGATGTCGGCACCACAGGCGGCGAGCTTCTGCTCGAGCCGCTCGTAGCCACGATCGAGGTGATACACACGACCGATGATGGTTTCGCCCTCCGCAGCAAGACCTGCGAGAACGAGCGAGACCGAGGCGCGGAGGTCGGTCGCCATGACGGGCGCCCCCTTGAGCTGCCGCACCCCGCGCACCATCGCCGAGGCACCGTGAAGGTTGATGTTGGCCCCCATGCGCATGAGCTCCGGCACATGCATGAAGCGATTTTCGAAGATCGTCTCGGTAATCATCGCGGCCCCTTCGGCCGTCGCCATCAGCGCCATGATCTGCGCCTGGAGATCGGTCGGAAAGCCGGGAAACGGCTCCGTCATCACGTCGACCCCGAACACGCTTTCCCCTGCCCGGCGGACCCGGAGCCCGGAGGTCGTCTCGGTCAGCGACAGCCCCGCGTCCGACAGGATCGAAGCGACGGCCCCAATGGCCTCAAGGCGTGCGCCGATAAGCTCGATGTCGCCGCCGGTGATGCCGGCCGCGATCGCATAGCTGCCGGTTTCGATGCGGTCCGCGACGGTTTCATGGCGTGCGCCGTGCAAACGCTCGACGCCAGCGATGCGGAGCGTTTCCGTCCCGATGCCCTCGATGCGCGCGCCCATGGCGACGAGG
>JBGPGW010000106.1:0-10936 GCA_041484095.1 Alphaproteobacteria bacterium
ATCGCCTGTGTCGAGGTTGTCGTAGAAGATGCCGCCGACGCCGCGCGGCTCGCCGCGGTGCTTGAGAAAGAAATACTCGTCGCACCAGGCCTTGAAGCGCGGGTGGTAGCCTGGATCGTGCGCATCGCACGCGGCTTTCATGGCCGCGTGGAACTGGTCCGTGTCCTCGGCGTCGGGAACCATGGGCGTCAAGTCCGCGCCGCCGCCGAACCAGGCGCGGGTCGTCACGAGATAACGCGTGTTCATGTGTACGGCCGGGACCAGTGGCGAACACAGATGCGCGACGAGCGAGATGCCGCTCGCCCAGAAGCGGGGGTCGGCCTCGGCGCCCGGAACCTCCTTGCGGAATTGCGGCGAGAACTCGCCCTCGACGGTCGAGACGTTGACGCCCACCTTCTCGAAAACCCGTCCCCGCATGACCGACATCACGCCGCCGCCGCCGCTTGGCGTGCCGGGTTCCGCCGGGCGGGTCCAGCTCTTGCGTTCGAACCGGCCCGCGGGCGCGCCTGTCTTGGTGGATTCCGTTTCCAGACGCTCGAAGGCGGCGCAGATTTGGTCGCGCAAGCTCGCGAACCATGCCGTCGCGCGCGCCTGTCGTTCTTCGGACTCAGCCCTCATGTGTTTCCCCCGGCAATCCACCCGTCTGGCGCAGCGCCTCACCCAACACCATCGCGGCCGCGACCGCAATGTTGAGCGAGCGCAACCCCGCTCGCATCGGGATGCGCACGTCCCGGTCGGCGATGCCGGCGACGTCCTGCGGCACGCCGTCCGACTCGCGCCCCAGCAACAGGGTGTCCCCGGCTCGATAGCGGAGCGCCGTATAACACTCTCGCCCCGCCGTCGACAAAAGGATGAGCCGGCCCGCGGCCCGGTGCGCGAGGAACGCGGCCCATGACCGGTGGCGGACCAGTTCCGCCTGGTCGACATAGTCGAGGCCGGCGCGCTTGAACCGGCGATCGGAGAAAAGGAAGCCGCAGGGCTCGATCACGTCGACCGGAACGCCGAGACAGGCGCCAAGGCGCAGAATCGTCGCGGTGTTCTGGGGGATGTCGGGCTGGTAAAGCGCAAGACGCATCGTGGCTCGGGAACGGGGTGGCTTGGGAATGGGGTGGCGTGGGAACGGCGCAGGGCTTTGCAAAGACAGATGAATTGAATTATACCCCTGTCGGCCTGTCACAAGTACGGTCTGGCGGGTCCGGCTGGGCCGATAGCCTATATTTTGTGGTTGCCGGTCCTTTTGGGGGAACTAAGGAAGGGTCTGCGATATGGCGAGTACCGCCGAGCCGACGGCGCATGGTGCGCATGGGGAAGGGGGAACGCGACGCGATTTCCTCTATCTGGCAACCGGTACGCTTGGTGCGATCGGAACGGGCTTGGCGGTTTGGCCGCTCGTCGATTCTATGAACCCGGCCGCGGACGTTCGGGCGGTGTCATCGACCGAAGTCGATCTGGCGCCGGTCGCGATCGGCCAGGCGATCACCGTCAAGTGGCGCGGCAAGCCCATCTTCGTGCGCCACCGGACTCCGACCGAGATCAAAGAGGCCGAGGACGTGAATGTGGCGGATCTGCGCGATCCGCAAGCCGACGGCGCGCGCGCGAAGAAGCCGGACTGGATCATCGTCATCGGCATCTGCACGCATCTCGGCTGCGTGCCGCTCGGCCAGAAACCGACCGATCCCCGCGGCGATTTCGGCGGCTGGTTCTGCCCGTGCCATGGCTCGCACTACGACACTTCGGGGCGCATCCGAAAGGGACCGGCACCGCTCAATCTTTTCGTTCCGGGCTACGCCTTCCTCGACGACACGAAAATCCAGATCGGTTGAGGGAGCGACGCCGATGAACGCGCCAGCGCTGAACAACAGATTTATCAAGTGGTTCGACGACCGCCTGCCGGTCTTCACCTTCATGCAGCACGAGCTGCGCGAATACCCGACGCCCAAGAATCTCAACTATTGGTGGAATTTCGGATCGCTCGCCGGCATCTGCCTCGTGATCTTGATCGCGACCGGCGTGGTCCTCGCCATGCAATACACGCCGCATGTCGACCTCGCGTTCAACAGCGTCGAACGCATCATGCGCGACGTGAATTACGGCTGGCTGCTCCGCTACGCGCATATGAACGGCGGATCGATGTTTTTCGCGGTCGTCTATATCCACGTCTTCCGCGGGCTTTATTACGGCTCCTACAAGAGCCCGCGCGAGGTGCTGTGGTGGCTCGGCATCATCATCCTGCTTCTGATGATGGCGACGGCCTTCATGGGCTATGTCCTGCCGTGGGGACAGATGAGCTTCTGGGCCGCGACGGTCATCACCAACCTGTTCTCGGCCATCCCGCTCGTGGGCGACCCGGTCGTGACGTGGCTGTGGGGCGGCTATTCCGTCGACAACCCGACGCTCAACCGGTTTTACTCCTTCCACTATCTGCTGCCGTTCGTGATCATCGGCGCGGTCGTGTTGCATCTCGTGGCCCTGCACCGGCACGGCTCGAGCAACCCGCTCGGAATCGAGCGCAAGGGCCCGCAGGACAGCATCCCGTTCCATCCCTACTACACCGTGAAGGATCTCTACGGCCTCGGCGTATTCATGATCGTCTACATGGCGATCGTGTTCTTCGCGCCGAACCTGCTGGGTGAGTCCATCAACTACGTGCCGGCCAATCCTCTGGTGACGCCGCCGCACATCGTGCCGGAGTGGTACTTCCTCCCGTACTACGCGATCCTGCGCTCGATCCCGGACAAGTTGCTTGGCGTGATCGCGATGTTCGCCTCGATCCTCATCCTGTTCGTGCTGCCCTGGCTCGATACCTCGCGCGTGCGAAGCGCGCGGTTTCGCCCGATCTACAAGTGGCTGTTCTGGCTGTTCCTCATCGACTGCGCGGTCCTCGGCTGGGTCGGCGCCAATCCGCCGGCGGGCGCGTTCCTCGTCTATGGCCGGCTCGCGACGGCCTATTACTTCCTGCACTTCCTCATCATCATGCCGGTCTTGGGCAAGATCGAGCGGACTCGTCCGCTGCCGGACAGCATCAGTGCGCCGGTTCTCGGAAGGGGGAATGCCTGATGCGCGCGGGTCTCATGATCTCGACGCTTGCGCTCGGCCTGGGCCTGGCGTCAGCCGCGGCGGCCATGGAACAGCCGGCCATGAAGCACATCGACTGGTCGTTCAACGGCGTGTTCGGAACCTTCGACCGCGCGGCGCAGCAGCGCGGCTACCAGGTCTACTCGCAGGTGTGCACGGCGTGCCATTCGATGAGCCTGCTGTATTACCGGGATCTCTCGGGCATCGGCTTGGGCGACGGCGCGATCAAGGAGATCGCGGCCGGCGTCGAGGTAACGGACGGACCGAACGCCGAAGGCGAGATGTATCAGCGCCCCGGCCGGCCCTCGGACCATTTCAAGGCACCCTTCCCCAACGAAAACGCGTCCCGCGCGGCGAATAACGGCGCCTATCCGCCGGATCTCTCGCTCATCATCAAGGCGCGTGACGGCGGTGCGGACTACGTCTACAGCCTTCTCACCGGCTTCACCGACCCGCCTCCGGCCGATGTCAAGCTGATGCCCGGCATGAATTACAATGCCGCATTCCCCGGACATCAGATCGCGATGGCGCCGCCGCTCGCGGACGGGTCGGTCGAGTTCGCGGACGGCACGCCGTCCACGGTCGATCAGATGGCACGCGACGTCACGACGTTCCTCGCCTGGGCGTCGGAGCCGGAGCTGGAAGTCCGCAAGCGCCTCGGCATCAAGGTCATCCTGTTTCTCATCGTGATGACCGGGATGCTCTATGCCGTGAAGCGGAAGGTCTGGTCCCGCATCCACTGAGGATCGGTGGTGTCGGTCCGCCGGCCGCGGCGTGATGGGCGTCTAGATCAGCCTTGGGGCCGAGCGTGACCGGACGGGGTCAAGAGCGAATCATCGGCGTCATCGGCGGCAGCGGCCTCTACGACATCGAAGGATTGACCGACGCGCGCTGGGAAACCGTTTCCTCGCCGTTCGGGGCTCCGTCCGATGCGTTCCGCACGGGCCAGATCGACGGCCGCAAGGTCGTCTTCCTCCCGCGGCATGGCCGCGGCCACAAAATCCCGCCGAGCGAGATCAACTACCGCGCCAACATCGACGCGCTGAAGCGACTGGGCGTCACCGACCTCATCTCGGTCAGCGCCTGCGGCTCGCTCCGCGCGCATCTGGCACCGGGGACTTTCGTCATCGTCGACCAATTCATCGACAGAACCTTCGCGCGCGCCAAGAGCTTCTTCGGCACGGGCCTCGTGGCGCATGTCTCGATGGCGCACCCGGTCTGCGCGCGCATGGGCGATCATCTGGAGGCGGCCGCGCGGGCGCTCGGTACGCCGGTTGAGCGCGGCGGCGTCTATCTCGCCATGGAGGGTCCGCAATTCTCGAGCCTGGCCGAATCGGAATTGTACCGATCATGGCAATGCGACGTCATCGGCATGACCAACATGCCGGAGGCGAATCTCGCGCGCGAGGCGGAGATTTGCTACGCCACCGTCGCCATGGTGACGGACTACGATTGCTGGCACCCCGACCACGACCACGTCACGGTCGAGGCCGTCGTGAAGGTGCTCTTCGGCAACGCCGACCGCGCCCGCGCTCTGGTCAGATATGTGGCGCCGCGCCTCGCCGCGACGCCGCGGCCGTGTCCGCATGGCTGCGATTCCGCGCTCGCACACGCCATTATCACCGCGCCCGACGCGCGGGATCCGGCGATGGTCGAACGCCTTCGCGCAATCGCCGGGCGCGTTCTCGGATGAGCCTTGCGCTGCGCCGGGCCATCATCCGTACGGCGCGCCAGATGAATGCGCTTGGAATCAACCAGGGCCGCTCCGGCAATGTCAGCGCGCGCTTGGGTGCGGGCTTTCTCATAACGCCGACCGCGGTCGATTGCGACCGGCTCGGACCGGCCGACATCGTTGCCGGTGAATTCGGCGGCCGGCATCGCGGCAAGAGGGCTCCATGGAGCGAATGGCGCTTTCATCACGACATCCTCAAGACGCGGCCGGAGACGGGCGCCGTGGTACACGCGCACGCGCCCTATGCGACGACGCTCGCCTGCCTCAGGCGGGCCATGCCGGCGTTCCACTCCATGGTGGCGATCGCGGGCGGCGATTCCATCCGCTGCGCCCGCTATGCCACCTTCGGCACGCGCGCCCTGTCGGATTCCGTCTTGGCGGCGCTTAGGGGACGGAAGGCCTGCCTTCTGGCCAATCACGGGCTGGTCGCCATCGGTGAGGATCTCGAAGACGCGTTGCGCATCGCCGAGGAGGTCGAGACCTTGGCGGCGCAGTACTGGCGCGCCCTCCTCGTCGGGCGCCCCAAACATCTGTCGAGGCGCGAGATGGCCCGCGTCGTGAAAAAATTCGCGCAGTGCGGCCGTCTGCCCGCGGATCGCTGATTCTCACACGGGTAGCAATTGCGCACACGCATGCGATACGCAAAGGGCGCCGGACTGTTCGTCCGGCGCCCCCTGTCACACAACCGTCCGTGCGTCGTTGCTTAGGCGGCCTTGCCTTCGATCACGCGCTTCGCCTTGTCGATGAGCGAGTCCGACGACCCGGATTTGATATCGATCCGGCGCGGCTTCATCTCTTCGGGAATCTCGCGCACGAGGTCGACGTGGAGCAGACCATTCTCCAAGGCCGCGCCGCTCACCTTCACGTGCTCGGCAAGCTGGAACTGCCGCTTGAAGCTGCGCGCGGCGATGCCACGGTGGAGATAACGCTCGGCGCCGTTCGTGTCCTTCTTCTGGCCGCCGATGAACAGGGCTTCTTCGCGCTGCTCGATCTGCAATTCGCCCTCAGCGAAGCCGGCGACGGCAAGCGTGATTCGATAGGTGTCCTGGCCCGTCTTCTCGATGTTGTAGGGCGGGTAGGACATCGTGGACTCGTCCGCGCTCATCGCGGATTCGACGAGCGATGCCAGACGGTCGAAGCCGATGGTGGAACGGAACAGGGGGGAAAAATCGAGGGTACGCATGGCTACACATCCTCCTCTAGGAAGCAACGTGGTGAATTCGACCCACCAAATGGCCGGGTCTATGGTTAAGGCCGGACCCGCAATGGGCGCCCCGCCAAACCGAGATGTGGGGAGGGTGCGGCGCCCGTTCAAGGGGAGGGGCGAGCCGCGGACGGGCCCGGCGCGAGGGGCGTCTAGGCGGCGGACCGGCCCGCGTATATCGTCTTGTCCCCGACTGGGACCCCGAGCGGCCGTATTCGAAGGAGTGGTCGATGCGCCCACTGGCTGGAGTGACCCTTGGACTGCTCGGAATGCTCGTGGCGTGTACGCCCGACAACCCGTATCAGACAGGCTATCGTGTCGGCTGCTTCAACGGCCAAGTCTATGCGGGCAAACCCGTTCCGACGGTCGATCCGGACCGTCGCCTGTATCGAAGCGATCTGCAATACACGAAGGGGTTCGATGACGGCGTCAATCAGTGTTACCAGGAGGCCATGCGTTTCCCGCTCGCTTACGGCGGTTCAGGTGGCGGCCGATAGCCTGTCCGTCGTTCGGCTCGGCCCTCGGTTGGCGAAGCGCTCGCTCCTCAGGGCGATGCGAACCGGCTCCGCCGCTGCCGTCGGCTTGCTCTGTGCGTTCGTTCTCGCGGGGTGTGTGACGGACGGCTCTTCGAGCCAGCCGCAGGACTTTCAGGACGGATATACCGCCGGCTGCTACAACGGCAGGATCGCGGCGGGCTTCGATGGACCCTATTCGGATCCCGATCCCAACCGGTATGGCGTCAATCAGCAATACACGGAAGGCTGGAAGGCCGGCTATGTCGGGTGCTTCGAGCAGTATCGGGATTTTCCCATGATGGGCCCGCGGCACTAGCAGCGCGTTTCCGGCCGCTAGAACGTCCGCCCGTCGGCGATCTCCTTCGTGAAGGCGAGCACGCCATTCGCAATGCGCCCGAGCGGCTCGAACCGCTCGTCCTTCGTGATGCCGCGCCGGTAGCGTTGGTGGAGCTGAAGAAGAACCACCGCCAGCTTGAACATGCAGAGCACGCGGTGAAAGAGAAAGTCTGACACGTCGCGTCCGGTCTCGCGCGCGTAAGCGTCGAGAACGTCGCGGCGGCTGAGGAACCCCGGCTCGGCCGTCGGCATCTGGCCGAATTCGAGAAGCTCCGGCGGATCACTCGCCTCGGTCCAATAGCTGAGAAGCGTCGCGACATCGAATAGGGGATCGCCCCGCGTGCATTGATCCCAGTCGAGCACCGCCACCGGGCAAACGGGATCGGCCGAGTCCAGGATGACGTTGTCGAGCTTGAAATCGTTGTGGAGCAGGGTCGGCGTGGGGTCGGGAACGCGATGGGCCCTGAGCCAGTCTCCGATCGCGCGAACGATCGGCGGCGGCGCATCGTCGGTTGCCACGCCCGCGCGCTTGATCCATCCCTCGACGGCGCGTTCGAGAAAACCCGCGGGGCGTCCGAGGTCGCCGAGATCGACGTCCTCGGGCACGATGGAATGAAGCGTGCCGAGCGTCTCCACGAGCATCCGGCTCAGCGCCGCCTCCCGGCCGAGGAGCGGCGCCGGCTCGGCCTCGAGCGCCATGGCGTGCTGGCGAAGGAAATCGGCAAGCCGATCCCAGGGCTGCGGGGCGGCGATCGACGGGTCCAGGAAACGGTCCGTCGTTTCGGGTGCCAAGCCATCTGCCCCGGCCGGCTGCTTAGTGGTCGGCGACACCTGATGCGTCCCCTCGATTGGATTCCACGAGCGCCGATGCTAGACGACGGCGCGATAAGGGCAAGCGTCAGGCGCATGATGGCGCGCCTTGCTTGCGATAGGCCAGATTTAAGAGATGAGCGCGTGGGATGACCGGATGCCTGGCACCGGCCGGCAGGCTAGGGGACGATTCCGCGCTTTTGCTCGGTGACTTGGACCTGGCCCGGCTCGAGCGAACGCTTCAGGGCGGGAATGGCGTTATACGGATTGCACGCGCCGCACATGAAGAGATCGACGGCGGCATAACCGCGTTCGGGCCATGTGTGGATGCTGATATGGGATTCAGCGAGCAAGGCCACGCCGGAGACCCCGCAATTCGGCCCGAAATGATGGAGCTGGATATCGAGCAGCGTGGCGCCGCACATCGACGTCGCCTCGCGCAGCATCGCATCGACGATTTCGATGCTGTCGAGATTCTTGGCATCCCAGAGGTCGATGATGAGGTGACGGCCCGCAAACACGACGCCGTCAGCCTCGACGAAATATCCTTTGACCTCGCCCGAATCCAGGCTCGGCGGAGTTACCTCCGCAGCGGCTTTGTTCGGAACGAGCCTTGGCTTTTCTTTTGCTGGAACGCTACGAGCCCGGCTCGGTTGCTGTCCAGAAACGGCCAAGGAAGTGTTCGTGCGCATTGCACCTCCCCCGTCACCAGATGGCGAGTGCGCGTAATATGTGCATTGCACACTCAAACACAAGAAATATTTTGCCCTTTGGTGTGTGCGGAGAATGGTTTGTGAAGGTGAAGGCTTCGTTAACGTCGCGCGGATGGCGTCGTGCTGACGGCGGCGATCACGTGGTTGCCTAGAACTGATCCTCGTCAAGCGCCATGACAGGCGCCGGGCCACTCGTGATCTGCGGCAGATATGCCGCAGTCTGCGGCAGAATTTGATCCGCATAGAAGCGCGCCGTCGCGACCTTGGCCGCGGCTGTTTTCGCATCGATTGGTGGAGGGGCGGTCGCGGCCAAGGCGCTTCGCGCCATGAGCCAGCCGCCCGCCAGCGTTCCGAGAAGCCGGAGATAGGGTGCCGCCCCAGCCGCCGCGGCCGTGGAATCGCGGCGGCCGTGTTCGAGCAGCCAGTCGGTCGCCTGGCTGAAGTCGTCCGTCGCCGCGCCGAGCCGCGCGCGGATGGCTGCGATCGCGGCGCCCGGCGCCCGGGCGAGGGCGCCGTCGGTCTCGCGGAGCGCGGCCAGGAAACGCCGCGCCGTCTCCCCGCCCTCGCGCAGGAGTTTCCGCCCGACGAGATCGCGGGCCTGGATGCCGTTCGTGCCTTCGTAGATCGCGGTGATCCGGACATCGCGGTAGATCTGCGCCGCGCCGGTCTCCTCGATGAACCCCATCCCGCCATGCACCTGGATGCCGAGTGACGCGATCTCGGAGCCGAGGTCGGTGCACCAGGCCTTCACCACCGGCGTGAGAAAGTCGACGAGCGACTGGGAGCGCCGGCGCTCGTCGGCGTCGGGGTGCCGGCGCGAGCGGTCGAGGCCGGCCGCGACGTCGTAGACGAGCGCCCGCATCGCCTCGATCTGGGCCTTCATGGTCATCAGCATACGCCGGACGTCGGCATGGCGGATGATGGCGGCGCGCTCCTCTCCCGTCGCGCCGTCGCGGCCCTGAAGCCGCGTCCGGGCGTAGGCGCGGGCCAGCTGATAGGCGCGCTCCGCCGCCGCCACGCCCTGGAGGCCGACGGCCTGCCGCTCGTTGTTCATCATCGTGAACATGTATTCGAGGCCGCGATTCTCCTCGCCCACCAAGTGGCCGATCGCGCCGCCGCCGTCACCATAGGCGAGGACGGCGGTGGGGCTCGCGCGGATGCCGAGCTTGTGTTCGAGCGACACGCAGCGCACGTCGTTCGCAGCACCGAGCGAGCCGTCCGATCCGACGATGCGCTTGGGGACGACGAAGAGCGAGATGCCCTTGACGCCCTCGGGCGCACCCGCGATCCGCGCGAGGAGAAGGTGCACGATGTTCTCGGTAAGGTCGTGATCCCCGTAGGTGATGTAGATCTTCTGTCCGGTGATCCGGTAATGGTCGCCCTCGCGCACCGCCCGCGTGCGAATGGCGCCGAGGTCGGATCCCGCCTGCGGCTCCGTCAGATTCATCGTGCCGGTCCAGCGCCCCGCGACCATCGGGCCAAGGAACAGTCGCCGCTGCCAGGCGGAGCCATGGACGGCCAGCAATTCCGCCGCCCCTTGCGTCAGCATCGGGCACAGCGCGAAGGCGAGATTGGCGGAGTTCCACATCTCCGCGACGGGCGTCGCGACGGTCCAAGGCAGGCCCTGGCCGCCATGGTCGGGATCGAAGGGCAGGCCCATCCAACCCGCCTCGACGAAGCGGCGGTATGCGTCCCGCCAGCCTTCGGGCGTGCGGACGAGGCCGTTTTCGAGCCGGCTGGTCTCGCGGTCGCCCGAGGCGTAGAGCGGCGAGAGGATTTCCGCCGCGAGCTTGCCGGCCTCGTCGAGCACGGCGCCGACGACGTCGTTTGACAGATCCCCGCAACCCGGCAGCGCGCGCAATCGGTCGAGGCCGACGACGCGCTCGAGCACGAAACGCATGTCGTCGATGGGTGGCACGTAATCGAGCATTCCGATTCTCTCGCGACTTGGGGCGCGACTTGGGGCCGTCGGTTCGGGCGCTGGCGCTACCTTAGCTGCCGGGCGCTGGATCCGAAATCCGCAGCGCTCAGGACGGCAGGACTTTGCCCGGGTTCATGATCGCGTCGGGGTCGAGCGCCGCCTTGATCCGTTTCATCAATTCGATCTCGAGCGATCCGGTATGACGAAGGAACTCCTCACGTTTCAACTGCCCGATGCCATGTTCGGCGCTGATGCTGCCGCCCATGTCGACCGCGACGCCATGGACGATGGCATTGAAATGCGACCAGCGCGCGAGGAAGGCCAGGCGATCCGTTCCCTTCGGCCAGACAAGGTTGAAATGGACATTGCCGTCGCCGACATGGCCGAAGGCGAAGATCCGGATGTCCGGAAGGTCCGCCTTGGCTCGGCGTGTCGCCTCGCGGATGAACTCGGGCGTGCGTGAGACGGGCACGCTGACGTCGTGTTTGATTCCGCCGCCCTCGATTTTCTGCGACTCAGGGATGGCTTCGCGGATGCGCCAGAATCGCTGGGCCTGGGCCGCGTTGGCGGCGACGAGCGCATCATCGACCAGTCCGTTCTCCGCCGCGCCGGCGAGCGCGGTCTCCAGCG
>JBGPGW010000107.1:0-10930 GCA_041484095.1 Alphaproteobacteria bacterium
CGCCTGCTGGGGGGCTGTCAAGCGGGGCCGCCCTGGCGGTCGATGTCCCGGGGGTCGCGCCCGAAAAGCGGGGGAACCCCTTGCGAAGTCGCCTGTTTCCTGTATAAAACGGCCGCTCATGCCAATCTTGTGCGGGCCGAAACGGGGGCCGGTGACTGTCCCCGGAGTGTGGCCGACGCGCGGGTGAGCCAGCCAAGGAGTGGGTATGGCACTTTACGAGAATGTGTTTCTCGCTCGACAGGATATCTCGCCGGCCCAGGTCGATGCGCTCATCGAGCGCTTCACGGAAATCGTGACGACCGGGGGCGGGACCGTCGCGAAGAAGGAGTATTGGGGCCTTCGAAACCTCATAACTCGCATTAAGAAAAACCGCAAAGCGCATTACGTGCTTCTGAATTTAGATGCGCCGTCCGCTGCGGTCCAGGAGCTGGAGCGCAATCTGGGCATCAACGAAGACGTCCTGCGCTACATCACGGTGCGCGTCGAAACGCTCGAAGAAGGGCCTTCGGCGATGATGCGCCGAGACCGCGACGATCGCGGGGAATTCGGGCGCGGCGACCGCGGCTTCGGGCGCAGTGACCGTGGTGGCTTCGGCCGTGGTGGCGATCGCGGTGGCGATCGTGGCTTTGGCCGCGGCGGGCCGTCTCGTCCGCCGAGGGGAGAGTCAGACATCGCGCCGGCGGCACCCGAAGGAGAGACGGCATGAACGAGGGCAGGCGCGGCAGCAGTAGTGGTGGTCCCGGTGGGAGCGGCGGTCCCGGCGGCGCTGGCAGCGGCGGAGCACGGCGCCCGTTCTTCCGTCGGAGAAAGAGCTGCCCCTTCTCGGGCCCCAACTCGCCGAAGATCGACTACAAGGACATTCGCCTTCTCCAACGCTTCATGTCGGAGCGCGGCAAGATCGTGCCGAGCCGAATCACGGCGGTCTCGACGAAAAAGCAGCGTGAGCTCTCGCGCGCGATCAAGCGGGCCCGGTTTCTGGGGCTGCTTCCCTATATGATCCACTAACGAGGCGATCGCGGGGCGCCGGCGACCCGCGTTCACACGCGGACCCTTTCGTCTGCGGCCACGTCCGGCTGCGCGGACGCGCAATACGCCGAAAAGTTCGGCCCCGGTTCGCATCATGGCTAACAAAATCGCGCTTCCCGTGGCCGGTGGCCTTCTCAGCGGCCTGATGCTCGGCGCGCTGATGACGGGCATTCCCGGTGCGATGTTCTTTCTTTACGCCGTGCCGCTTCCCCTTTTCTTGGCCGGCCTTTCCCTCGGCACCGTGGCATGCGCGATCGCCGTTGGCGCCGGTACGGGGGCCGCATTGATGCTGGGCGGCTTGGCGGTGGGAGGCCTGTTCCTTGCCGTATTCGGCGCCCCGGCGATGCTCATCGTCTGGCTGGCCCTTTCGTCCAGAACGGATGCGAAAACGCATGTCGAATGGTATCCCGTGGGAAACCTCCTGGGCTGGTTGTCGATCATCGCCGCCGGGGCGATTCTCGCAGCGGCCCTTCTGGCCTCCGACGCCGAGGGGGGCCTCGAAGGGCATATCCGGCGGAGTTTGCCGCAGGCGATCCAACTCCTCTTCGATGGACCCCTGCCGGAGGAACTCGCGCGGCAGATCGACCAATGGGCCGGGCTCTTTCCCGCCATGCTCGCGACGGTCTGGATCGGCACGACGGTGCTGAACGCCGCGGTGGCCCAGTCGGTCCTTGCGCGCCGGGGCAAGGCCAGGCGGCCGTCGCCGGACTGGCTCATGATCGAGGCGCCGGCCTGGACCCCCTACGCCTTCAGCGCCGCCGTCATTCTCAGGGCCGTCGGACCGGGCGGTTTCGGCTTTGTCGGAGAAAACCTGGCACCGGTCCTTGCGATGCCCTACTTCTTTGTTGGTATCGCGGTCATCCATGCCTTGGCACGGCGGACTTCGATTCGGACGCTGGCTTTAGTAATCTTCTACATGATATTGATCCTACTCGGATTTTTTGCCATGGTGCTGGTCGTGGCGCTGGGCTTCGCGGAAACGTGGCTTGGGGTGCGCCAGCGTGCGAGCGCCGCTCGCCGCTCTTAGGAGGTTTTTGTTATGCAAGTGATTCTGCTCGAACGGATTGAGCGGCTCGGCAATATGGGCGACGTCGTGAACGTCAAGCCGGGCTTCGCGCGCAACTTCCTGCTGCCAAAGAAGAAAGCGCTCAGGGCAACGGATGAGAACCGCGCGCGTTTCGAGCACCAGCGCACGATCCTCGAGGCCACGAACAAAGAGCGGCGCGAAGCCGCGGGCGTCATCGCCGAAAAAGTCCGCGGCGTCTCGGTTCTTCTGATCCGGCAAGCCGGCGAGACGGGGCAGCTCTATGGTTCGGTCAATGTCCGCGATATCGCGGAGGCCATCAGCGCCGCCGGAACCACTGTCGGGCGCCAGCAAGTGCTGCTGGACCGGCCGATCAAGACCCTCGGGCTTTATCCCGTCCGAATCGCGCTGCATCCGGAAGTGATCGAATCCGTGACGATCAACGTTGCGCGCAACGAAGACGAAGCCGCACGCCAGGCGCGGGGCGAGGCCATCTCCACCGAGCCGCGGGACGAAGAGGCGCCTCCGCCCGAACTCATGGCTCCCGCGCATCGCGAGGGCGAGGAAGCCGCCGAGGGCAAACCCAAGAAGGCAAAACGCCAGCGCGCGCCCAAGGGAGAGGCTCAGTCCTAGGACCGTAAAAACGGCCTGGGGTACGTTCCTTACGTAAGGGGTGGGACGGACGAAGGGGAAAGGGTTTGGACATGCTGTTCGGGCAACTGGCCCAGCAGGTCGTCCAGATCGGCACGCTCACCGTGGTCGATGCGAACGGTGTCGCGCACCGTTACGGCAACGGGGCGGCGCCTAAGGTCACGGTGCACCTCCACGACCGCTCACTGCACCACAAGCTGTTCTTCCACCCGGAACTGCATCTCGGCGAAGCCTATATGGACGGCACGCTGACGATCGAAGACGGGTCGCTCCGCAATTTCTTCGAGATCGTCGGCCTCAATCTCGCGCGCTATCGCAGCGCGCCGTTCCGGCACATGATCAGGCGAATCTCCCGCCTCCTCCGCGCTTTCCATCAACACAATCCGGTTGGCCGCGCAACGAACAACGCCGCGCATCACTACGACCTGTCGGGCGCACTCTACGAACTCTTTCTCGACAAGGACCGGCAATATTCCTGCGCCTATTTCCTCGCGGAGGACGACGGCTTGGAGGCCGCGCAGGACAACAAGAAGCGCCACATCGCCGCCAAGCTCCTGCTGCGGCCGGGACAGCGTGTCCTCGACATCGGCTCGGGATGGGGCGGGCTCGGCCTTTACCTCGCGCATACGGGCGAGGGCGACGTGACGGGCGTGACGCTTTCGGCGGAACAGCAGAAGGTGGCCGAGAGGCGGGCCGCCGAGGCGGGCCTCGCCAACCGGGTCCGCTTCCACCTCAGGGATTACCGCGACGAGCAGGGCCAATACGACCGGATCGTCTCGGTCGGCATGTTCGAGCATGTCGGCGCCAAGCATTACATCGAGTTCTTCCAGAAACTGAAGTCGCTCCTCAAGGAGGACGGCGTCGCTCTTCTGCACTCGATCGGCCGGATGGAACCGCCCGGACATACCAGCGCATGGCTGAGGAAATACATCTTCCCCGGCGGATACGCGCCCTCCATGTCCGAAGTGCTGGCCGCCATCGAGGCGGCCGGGCTGTGGGTGACCGATATCGAGATCCTGCGCATGCATTACGCGAAAACGCTTCGCGAGTGGGCGCGGCGCTTCGAGTACAATCGCGAGCGCGTCAAGGCGCTCTATGACGAACGATTCTGCAGGATGTTCGAATTCTATCTGGTCGGCTGCGAAGTCGCATTCTGCCATTTCGAACAGATGGTCTTTCAGATTCAACTGGCGCGCCGCCCTGACGCCGTGCCGATCGTGCGCGACTACGTCACCGATTGGGAGCGCCGGCGCGCGGACGCCCGGTCCGCCGCGGCTTGACGCGGCAGGCGCCTTCAACGACGAAGGCGCTGTCGCAAAACTATCCCCGCTATTATCATCGTGTGCACACTTATCTTGTGCGCAGCGCGAGAGTCCCTGACTCCATGATGGCGAAACGAGACGATCTTCTGTTAGGGTCCGGACCCTTCCCAAGCGACGGCGTGAACCGTCGCGATCACCACGTGGGCCGATGAGCCAAACCGTCACACCGTTTCCGACCACTCGGGACGACGCCACCACCTACCGCACGCCGCCGCACAATTTCGAGGCCGAGATGGCGCTCTTGGGCGCCATCCTCACCAACAATCGCGCCTACGAAAAGGTGTCGGAGTTCCTCCTCCCCGAGCATTTCGCCGATGCCGTGCACGGCCGAATCTTCGCGGCGGCGACACGGCTCATCGAACTGGGCCAGATCGCGGACCCCGTTACCCTCAAGAACTTCCTTGAAAGCGACGGCAGCCTCGACCAGATCGGCGGCACGCAGTACCTCGCGCGTCTTGCCGGATCGGTCGTGACGCTGGCCAATGCCGCTGATTACGGGCGCACGATCTATGACCGCTTCCTCCGGCGCCAGCTCATCAACATCGCCGAGGACGTCGCCGATCGGGCCTACAGCTTCGATATCGCCGTCAACGCCACCAACCAGATCGAATTGGCCGAGCAGTCGCTGTTCGAGCTGGCGACCTCGGGCCAATACGGCCAGGGATTCAAGGCGTTCAAGAGCGTCCTGACCAACGCGGTTCAGATCGCGGAGGCCGCCTACAAGCGCGATGGCCGAACGACGGGGGTCTCGACGGGGTTCACCGGGATCGACGCCTTGCTCGGCGGGCTGCACAGAGCCGAGTTCATCGTGCTCGCCGGCCGGCCCTCCATGGGCAAGACCGCGCTCGCGACCAACATCGCCTTCAATGCCGCGCGCGCCTTCCGCGAGGAGCCCGACGGCGCGGGCGGACGGCGCCAGATCGACGGTGCCGTGGTCGGATTCTTCTCGCTCGAGATGTCGGCCGAGGAGCTTGGCACGCGCATCCTGTCCGAAGAGTCCAGTATCTCCTCGCACAAGATCCGCAAGGGCGAGATCGGGCCGAACGACTTCCCGGCGATCGTCGCAGCCGCCCAGACGTTGTCGAAGGTCCCGTTGTTCATCGACGACACGGCGGCACTCTCGGTCTCGGCCATGCGAACGCGCGCGCGGCGCCTGAAACGGCAGCATGGTCTGTCCTTGATCGTCGTCGACTATCTTCAGCTCCTCCGCCCCACCATCGACAGCCGGCCCGAAAACCGCGTGCAGGAGATCTCCGAGATCACGCGCGCCCTGAAGGCGCTGGCCAAGGAGCTCGACGTGCCGGTGCTGGCACTCTCCCAGCTCTCGCGGGCCCCCGAGCAGCGCGAGGACAAGCGCCCGCAGCTCTCCGATCTCCGCGAATCCGGCACGATCGAGCAGGACGCCGACGTCGTCATGTTCGTCTACCGCGAGGAGTACTATCTCCAGCGCCAGCGGCCGCCCGAGGGCACCGAGAAGCACGACGATTGGATGGCGCAGATGGACAAGGTCCACAACCTGGCCGAAGTCATCGTCGCCAAACAACGCAACGGCCCGACCAATACGGTCCACCTCTTCTTCCGTCCGGAATTGACCAAGTTCGAGGACTACCAGGCCGAAGACCATCTGCCTGACCATCCATCGTAGAGGCCCGATGGTCGACAGCCACGGCTCGGGGGCCATCCTCACCATCGATGTCGGCGCCATTGTCGCGAACTACCGCGCGCTTCAGGCCCGGCTCGGCTCGGTTCCCTCGGGCGCCGTCGTAAAAGCGGATGCCTATGGGCTGGGGCTCCGCGAGGTCGCGACCGCCCTGGCCGCCGCGGGATGCCGGACCTTCTTCGTCGCGCATCTCGAGGAAGGCGTGGCACTACGGGCCCATCTGCCAAGCCCCGAGATCTTCGTCCTCAACGGCCCCGTCGAGGGCGACGAACGCGTGTTCGAAGCCCATGACCTCGCGCCGGTCCTCAATTCGCCGGACCAGATCGATCGGTGGGCGCGTCTCTGCCGCGCTCGCGGCAGCCGGCCCGCGGCACTCCACATCGACACCGGCATGTCGCGCCTTGGCCTGTCCGACGACGAACTCGACCGTCTGGCCGCCGAACCGGCCCGGCTCGGCGGGATCGATTGTCGCTACGTCATGAGCCACCTGGCCTGCGCCGAAGAGCCGCAGCACCCGATGAACGCGCGGCAACTCACCCTCTTCAACGCCGCGCGCGCCCGCCTGCCCGCGATGCGCGCGTGTTTCGCGAACTCCTCCGGAATTTTTCTGGGGTCTCCCTATCATTTCGACCTGGCCCGTCCCGGTGTCGCTCTCTACGGCGCGAACCCGACACCGGACCGGGCGAATCCGATGCGCCCCGTCATCCGGCTCGAGGCGCGGATTCTCCAGATCCGTGAGATTGACCCACCCCGCACGGTTGGTTACGGTGCCGCACATCGCGTCAACCGGAGAACCAAAATCGCCACTGTGGCAATCGGTTACGCGGACGGTTACCCGCGTTCGCTGAGCGGCCGCGGGGTTTGCCATGTCGCTGGCCACAAGGTGTCGGTGATCGGACGCGTGTCGATGGATCTCACCACACTCGACGTAACCGACGTCCCGCCGGCGCTCGCCCTGCCAGGCGCGCTGGCCGAGGTCGTCGGCCCGAATCACCCGGTCGATGCGGTCGCGGCCGAAGCCGGCACGATCGCCTACGAGATCCTCACAAGCCTCGGCAGCCGCTACCGGCGGCAGTACCGCCACGGAGACAGCTAGGCATGCCCGTCCTCGCCGCGATCGGACGTGTCGTCCTGGCGTTTCTCGGCGCCACCGGCCGCTTGACGATCTTTGCGCTGACCGGCCTCTATCACTGCGTGCGGCCGCCCTTCTACCCCCGGCTCATCGCGCATCAGATGGTGGAGATCGGCTATTATTCGCTGCCGGTCGTGGGCATGACCGCGATCTTCACCGGCATGGTCTTGGCACTCCAGAGCTACACCGGCTTCGTCCGTTTCAACGCCGAATCGGCCATCGCGACGGTGGTCGTGCTGTCGATGACGCGGGAGTTGGGCCCGGTCCTTGCCGGGCTCATGGTCGCGGGCCGGATCGGTGCGGCAATGGCCGCAGAAATCGGCACCATGCGCGTGACCGAGCAGGTCGATGCGCTCGTGACGCTCTCGACCAACCCGTTCAAATATCTGATCGCACCCCGGTTGCTCGCGGGCCTCTTGATGCTGCCCTGCCTTGTCGTCGTCGCCGACATCATCGGCGTGTTCGGCGGCTATATCATCAGCATCTACAAACTCGGCTTCAATCCGGCGACCTACGTCAAGAACACGTGGGATTTCCTGAAGACGGTCGACGTCGTCTCCGGCCTCGTGAAAGCGGCGGCCTTCGGTTTTCTCATATCGCTGATGGGCTGCTATCACGGCTACCATTCGAAAGGCGGCGCCCAGGGCGTGGGGCAAGCGACGACGAACGCGGTCGTTTCGGCCTCCATCCTGATCCTGGCGTTCAACTACATGATCACCGCCCTCTTCTTCGGAACCTGATAATCGGACCATGACCGACGAATATCCCAAGATCTCCATCCGCAATCTGCACAAATCCTTCGGCTCGAAGGTCGTGCTGAACGGGCTCGATCTCGACATCTGGCCCGGTGAGTCCGTCGTGGTGATCGGCGGCTCGGGCTCGGGCAAGTCGGTGCTGCTGAAATGCATCCTCGGGCTGATCGAGCCGGAGGACGGGAGCATCGCGATCGATGGTGAGGATGTGATCGGCATGCCCCCCAAGGAGCGCGAGCGGGTCAATCGAAAATTCGGCATGCTGTTCCAGGGAGCGGCGCTCTTCGACAGCCTGTCGGTCTGGGAGAACACGGCGTTCGGCCTGATCCAGGCGAAGGGCATGGCCTCGCAGGCGGCCCGGCCCATCGCGCTTGAAAAACTCGCCCAGGTGGGGCTCGGCCCCGAGGTCGCGTCGCTCTTCCCGTCCGAGTTGTCGGGCGGCATGAAGAAGCGCGTGGCGCTCGCGCGCGCGATCGCAACCGAGCCGGAAATCGTGTTCTTCGACGAGCCGACGACAGGCTTGGATCCGATCATGGGCGACGTCATCAACGATCTCATCGTGAAGACGGTGTACGATCTTGGCGCCACGGCGCTCTCGATCACCCACGACATGGCAAGCGCGCGCAAGATCGCGAACCGCGTCGCCATGCTCTATCAGGGCCAAATCATCTGGATCGGCCCGGTCGACGAGATCGACCACTCCAGCAACGACTATGTCGATCAATTCATCCACGGGCGCGCCGAGGGCCCGATCACGATGCAAGTCCGGGCATGAGCCAGCGCGCGCGCCACCGTCGGAGAGCGGACGCATAAGTGGCACGGCCAGCGCCAAGATACGTTTGTCAGCAATGCGGGGCGGTCTTCCGCAAGTGGGTCGGACGCTGCGAGTCCTGCGGCGGGTGGAACTCCATCGTCGAGGAAGCGGCACCCCAGCGCAGCCCCGGCGGCCTCAAACCGGACCGCGGGCCGGGCCGCGGGACGGCTGGCGCGCAGGTGCTCGTCTTCGAGGACTTCAAGGGTGCCGCGGCGAATGTTCCGCGCCTCGCGACGGGGCTCACCGAATTCGATCGCGTGACGGGCGGCGGTCTCGTGCCGGGCTCCGCCCTCCTCGTCGGCGGCGATCCCGGCATCGGCAAGTCGACGCTTCTCCTCCAGATCGCCGGAGCCCTGGCCAAGCGCGGCGCCACCTGCGCCTACATATCGGGCGAGGAAGCCATCGACCAGATCCGCATGCGCGCCGCCCGGCTCGGCCTCAGCCAGGCGCCGGTGGCGCTGGCAGCCGCGACGGATATCCGCGAGATCGCGGCGACGCTCGATCGGCCCGACGCGCCGCGCGTGGTGGTCATCGATTCCATTCAGACCATGTTCGTCGACAGCCTCGAATCGGCCCCCGGAACGGTCGCGCAAGTGCGCGGCGCGGCGCAGGAGCTCATCCGGCTCGCGAAGAGCCGCGGCTTCATCGTCCTGCTCGTCGGCCATGTCACCAAGGAAGGCGTCATCGCCGGCCCCAAGGTGCTCGAACACATGGTGGACACGGTGCTCTATTTCGAGGGCGAACGCGGCCATCAATTCCGCATCCTCCGCACCGTCAAGAACCGTTTCGGCCCCTCGGACGAGATCGGCGTGTTCGAGATGACCGATGCCGGCCTCGTCGAAGTGTCGAATCCGTCGGCCCTGTTCCTCTCCGAACGCCAGCACGGCGAGGACAGCGTAAGCGGATCGGCCGTCTTCGCGGGGATGGAGGGCACGCGGCCCGTCCTGGTCGAGATCCAGGCGCTCGTGGCACCCACCGCCTTCGCGACGCCGCGCCGCGCGGTCGTCGGCTGGGATTCGGCGCGGCTCGCGATGGTGCTGGCCGTGCTCGAGGCGCGCTGTGGGCTCTCGCTCGCGGGGCGCGATGTCTATCTCAATGTCGCGGGCGGGCTCAAAATCACCGAGCCGGCCGCCGATCTCGCGGTCGCCGCGGCGCTCATCTCATCCGTGACGGGAACGCCCATGACGCCGGAAACCGTGGCGTTCGGCGAAATCGGGCTTGGCGGCGAGGTGCGCGCGGTCGGTCAGACGGAAACCCGCCTCAAGGAATCGGCGAAGCTCGGATTCACCCGCGCGCTCATCCCCCGGCGCCGCAAGGACGGGCCCCGCCCCGATGGGATCACGCTGCGCGAGATCGCCCGCCTTTCCGATCTCGTCACCCTGTTCGATGCGGATGCAAAACCGCCCCGGCACCGCGATCGCGACCATGAATAGCCTCGCGCTCACCTCCGCGGATTTCGGCGTCATCGGCGTCCTCGCCGTCTCGGCCTTGTTCGCCTTCAGCCGCGGCTTCGTCCGCGAAGTCATCTCGATCACGACCTGGGTCGGCGCCGGGCTCGCGGCCTTGTATGGGTTCACGAAGCTTCGTTCCTACGCCCATCGCCTCGTCGGCCCCGACTGGCTTGCGGATATCGGGGTCGCGATCAGCCTATTCCTCATCGCCTTCGTGGCGATCACCCTCATCACCCGCCCGCTTGTCGCGCGCATCGAGAATAGCGATCTTCGCGGCCTTGATCGCGTGCTCGGCCTCCTGTTCGGCCTGGTTCGCGGCACCATCCTCATCGGCATCGCCTTTCTCATGGCCAGCTGGCTGATCCCGACCGACGACATGCCGGTCTGGGTCAAGCACGCACGCACCTTGCCCTATGTGGAGCGGAGCGCCGCCATCCTGCGCGCGATCGCGCCGCGCGCGCCCGATTCGATCCTGCCGACAGGCGGCCAGGGCACGAAAGGCGCTGCACAGGGTGACGAGAAGGGCTATAAGACGGAAGAACGCCAGGAGATGGATCGGCTGTTGCAAACCAACCAATAAGAGACGCCGCCGCTCAATGCTGACAACGCATCCCTATGACGACGACCACCTCCGCGAGGAGTGTGGCCTGTTCGGCATTTCAGGCCATCCGGACGCGGCGGCGCTGACCGCGCTCGGCCTCCACGCGCTCCAGCATCGCGGGCAGGAAGCAGCCGGCATCGTCGCCTACGACGGCGAGCAATTCCATAGCCACCGCGCGCCGGGCTTGGTCGGCGACATCTTCGGCTCCGAAGCGGTGATGCGGCGGCTGGCCGGACCGATGGCGGTCGGCCATGTGCGCTATTCGACCACGGGCGATACGATCTTCCGCAACATCCAGCCCCTGTTCATCGACTTCGAGTTCGGCGGCCTGGCCCTCGCGCACAACGGCAACCTCACGAATGCCATTACGATTCGCCGCGAGCTCGTGCGGCGCGGCTCCATTTTCCAGTCGACCACCGACACGGAAGTCATCTGCCATCTCGTCGCGACGAGCACCAAGCACAAGCTGCTCGACCGGGTCGTCGATGCGCTGCGGC
>JBGPGW010000108.1:0-10874 GCA_041484095.1 Alphaproteobacteria bacterium
CGGAAATTCGTGGGTCTCCGCGACGAGGAGGGTCGCGGAACGCACGGGATTCGTCTCGCCGCCCGCTTCGAGCCCGGCTTCGAGCGCGCGGATCAGGCGGTCGGCGATGTGCGCCTCCGGCCGTTCCATGAAGCCGTCGACCATGGCCTTCGGCAGCCGCGATTCCTTCAAGAGGTTGCCGATCGAGACGCATTGCGGTCCTTCGTGGCCGCCATGGAGCGAGACGATCTTGTCGCCCGAGAAATGCGCGACCGCTCCCGTCTTGTCGACGACCGCCAATTGCCGCCAGCCGATATGCCGTCCGCCCCGGACGAGCTCGTCGACCACCTGCTGTGCGTTGCGGCCGGCCTTGAGCAGCTCGATGCCGCGCAGGCCCAGGACGGGATCGGTCCGGTTCTGCGAGAGCACGGCGCCGTGCTTGGCCTGGACGAAGGGGCAGCGCGCGCCGACGCAAATGCTCGCGGTCGTGATCGAGACGCCGAAGGCGCCGGTTCGGGGGCAACGGGCGGCGATGGAAAACGTCATGGCTCTCTCTCCCTGGTTGGCTCAAGCGGCGGCGCGACGGCGCGGGCGTATCGTGCGCGCGGGACCGCGTTCGGTTTCGACGGCGGACAGTGCGCGCTGCAGATGCGCGTGCATCAGCCGCTCGACGGCGGCGGCATCGCGCGCCTCGATCGCCTTGATGATGAGGCGGTGATCGCGGTTGGAGAGGCGCACGGTTTCCTCGTCGTAAAGGCGCGCGGCGAGCGCGAAATAATCCCGGTAGGCCGCGGCCATATCAGAAAGGCGGCGATTGCCCGTCGCGGCGATGAGCCCCTCGTGGAAGGCGCGATTGAGCCGCGCGCGCCGTTCGACAGCCGAGAGCGGCAGGCGCTCCGCCTCCGCGCAGATGCGCGAGAGCTCGGCCGCCGTCTCGCGCGTCATGCGCTCGGCCGCGAGCTTGCCCGCGTAGATCTCGAGCGCTTCCCGGACGCCGAGGATGTCCTTCAGCTCCGCGCGGATGTCGCAGACCGTCACGCCGCCCGCGCGGACCGGGCTCACCAGCCCTTCGGCCTCGAGCAGCAGGAAGGCCTCGCGCACCGGCGTGCGGCTGATCCCAAGCGACTTCGCGAGCTCCGCGCCGACGAGACGCGTCTCCGCGTCAAGCGCGCCCGAGAGGATCCGTTCGCGCAGATGTCGGTAGACTTGGCGCGCCATGGTCTCGGGCTTGGCGATGACGGCCATGGCTCACGCCGCGCCGGGCGCGAAGACGGGCTTCACCATCTCGTCCGGCTTGAGTTTGGGTCCGTAGCGGAGCTTGCTGTGGAAGGGCAGGCCGAGGCTGGCCTGGGCCACCATCTGGAGGATGCGCTCCTCGCGGAAATGGAGCGTGAAGGTGCGCACGTCGCGGAACGCGCGCTCCAAGGGATAGACGCGATAGGCCGCGCGCGCGCCGCAAATGTCGAAGGCGCGGCTCGTGAGTTCGAGCGAGGTCTGCTTGCCCGCGTGAAGCGCGCACATGGAGGCGCGCTCGGCCTCGTCCACGTTGCCCTGCTCCCATTGCCAGGCGGCGTGATAGATGAGCGCGCGCGTCGAGCGCAGCATGGCTTCGAGCTCGCCGAGCTTGACCTGGATGAGCGGGCTGTCCCGGAGGAAGGGACGCTCGCCGACGAAGCCGAGGGTGAAATCGTAGACGCCTTGCGCCGTGCCGAGGTGGTTCGCCGCGAAGGCGAGGGTGAAGGTGCGGGGATCGCCCTGGACCCAGCATCCCGGCACGCCCGCCACCTGCATGTCGTTGAGCGGCACGTCGTCGAGATGAATGCCCCACGACACCGTCGGACGCATGCCCATGACGTCCCAGTCGTTCTCGAGCCGCACGCCGGGTGCCTCCTTCGGCACGATCGCGAACATCATGCCGTCCGCCATGCGCTTCGTCCCTTCGGCGAGCGCCCAGCAGACGTAGTAATCCGCCGCCGCGGACAACGAGGCGAAGCCCTTGTAGCCCTTGATGCGCCAGCCATCCTTGGTTCGCCTGAGGGTCGCATCGAAGGGCTCGGGCCCGACCTGCCTGACCGACGCCTCGCTGCCGCAGGAGGCGAAGAGCTTGCCCTCCTTCACCACCATCGGGAGGTAGTGGTCCTTCTGCGCCTTGCTCGCGTGGAGTGCGAGATATCCGATGGCGTGGCAATGGACCTGGAGGAGCTGGGCGGTCGAGCTGCAATGGCGCGACATCTCCTCGATCACGAGGTAGTAGCCGAGATAGTTCTGCCCCTGCCACAGCCCGTGGCCGCCATGTTCCTTCGGCACGGTGAGCGCGAGCAGCCCGGCCTCCTGCAGCTCGCGGAAATTCTCCTCGGGAAAGGCCGCTTCGTCGTCATAGCGCTGGGCGCGGAGGGCGAAGGCCGGGCTCACGGCGCGCGTCAGATCGAGCAGCGCCTGCTGGTCCTTCGTCAGCGAGAAATCCATGATCGCCTCCCCCTTGTCCCGGCCGACCTTATGCATGCTGCATGCAGCATGCAAGAGGCCTCGTTGACCGGGGGCATTCGCATCAACGGCGCGAAGCGCCGCGGGCGCGGGCGTCGGCCTTTGTCCGGGTTTGACCCGAAGCGGACCCGCGGGTCTTTACAAAGGCCCGTCGCGTGCTTCATTGATGGTGCCAAGCCAGCGTCACGGACGATGCAGCATGACGCGGCGGACCTATCAGCACCCGGGAGCACAGATGCGGCGCCGATTTAACAACATCCTGGAAACTGTGGGCCGCACGCCGGTCGTGAAGATCAACAAGCTGGCGCCTTCGCATGTCGACCTCTTCGTCAAGATCGAGGCGTTCAACCCGCTCGGCTCTGTCAAGGATCGCCTGGCTCTCGGCGTCATCGAGGAAGCGGAAAAGTCCGGGACGCTGAAGCCGGGACAAACCGTCATCGAGGCCACGAGCGGCAACACCGGAATCGGTCTCGCCATGGTCTGCGCTCAGAAAGGCTATCCGCTGGTTCTCACGATGGCCGAGAGTTTCAGCGTCGAACGGCGGAAGCTCATGCGATTTCTGGGTGCGAAGGTCGTGCTGACGCCGGCGGCGGAGCGGGGCACCGGCATGGTGGCGAAGGCGTTCGAGCTCGCGAAAACCCATGGTTGGTTCCTCACGCGTCAGTTCGAGAACGAGGCCAATCCCGACATGCATTCGCGGACCACGGCTCAAGAGATTCTCGATGATTTCGAGGGCGATCGGCTCGATTACTGGGTCACGGGCTATGGAACGGGCGGCACGCTGAAGGGGGTCGCGCGCGTCTTGGCAAAGGCGAGGCCCGACACGCGAATCGTCGTCTGCGAGCCGGAGGAGGCGCAACTGCTGGCGAGCGGGAAGGCTCAGGAGCGCAATCCCGATGGGTCGGCATCGAAAGGCCACCCCGCCTTCAAGCCGCATCCCATGCAGGGCTGGACGCCCGATTTCATTCCGAAGCTCACCGCGGATGTCGTCGACATGAAGATCATCCATCGCGTGCTGCCGATTTCGGGCGCTGACGCGATGCGGTGCAGCAAGGACTTGGCGGCGAAGGAAGGCATCTTCGTCGGCATCACGGCCGGCGCGACACTGGCGGGGGCTCTGCGCATATGCGCCGAAGCGCCGAAGGGCTCGACGATCCTCGCGATGATGCCGGATACGGGCGAGCGTTATCTCAGCACGCCGCTCTTTGCGGATATCCCCGCCGACATGACCGAGGCGGAGCAGGAGATTTCGCGTTCGACCCCGAATTATCAAATCAAGGCGACGGCTTGAGCGCGGCCGCGCCGGTTATCGCGCCGCGCCGTCGGCGCGCCCGCCTCGCGCGGGCATGCCGGCCTTGCGCACGTTCTCGCAGATGCGTTCGATGAATGCCCCGGAGAACACCATCGCCTGCCTGACTTTGGAGACGGCTATGTCAGAGCTTGGCGTCCCGCAAACGGTCCAGGAGATCACCGCCGACTGGGTGAACGCGGTCGTCGGCGGGGGAGACGGGCGGCCGAGGGTCGTCGATCTCAAGACGACGGTCATCGGCGATGAGAAAGGATTTCTCAGCCAAACCTTGCGCGTGGACGCGGCATACGATTCCCGGCCTGGCGACCTTCCCCGTTCGATCGTCGTCAAGATGGAGCCGAAAAGCGGCGCCTTTCGCGACGCGGCACAGGCCGTCAACGCGTTCGAGCGCGAGATCAGATTCTATCTCGAGGTCGCACCGAGTCTGTCCGTTCGCCTGCCCCGCATTTATTTCGCGAAGACCACGCCAGAGGCCAGCGTGCTGGCGATGGAAGACTTGGGTCATCTCAAGGGAATCGATCAGGTCCGCGGCATCGAGCACGGCCGGACGCTTGCCGCGGTGCACGCGATCGCCAAGGTTCATGCCCGCTACTGGAACAGCGATGCCTTGAGCCGGCTCGCCTGGCTGCCCGATCACGATCACTTCTTCGATGACGGTTTCGCGGCGCACTGGCCGGCCTTCGCCGAGGCCTATGGCTTGCGCATCGGCACGGAAGCGGTCCGCATCGGCGAGCGGGTCGCGAAGAACCTGGGAGCGATCGAAGCGCGAATCGCCGCACGGCCGGCGGCCCTCATTCACGGCGATCTCAGGGCCGATAATCTCCTGTTCGGTGAACCGGGAACGCCGGACGAAGTCCTCATTCTCGATTGGCAACTCACCACGCGGAGCCTCGCCACGATTGATGTCGCGCGGCTTCTCGGCGGCAGCGAACCCGAAGCGGAACGGCGCGGCCGGCAACTCGATGTTTTTTCGACTTGGTATGAAACGTTATGTTCCGCCGGTGTCGAGGGCTACGAACGGGATGAGGCGCTCGAGGATTTTCGGCTGGGCGTTCTCTATTGCCTCTTCATTCCCGTGAAGGCGTTCCATCTCACGGGCGGCAACGCGGGCGGCCGGACCGGCCGGCTCATGGATGCGATCGCACAGCGTCTCTTCGATTCTGCTCTCGAACTCGAGGCCGAACGCGCGCTGCGCTGAACGAGGCCTGTTATTCGAATGGCGGTCCATGACGGTGCATCCCGCCGGCATCGATCGTCGCGACGCCTGGAAACGACGCTTGCGCCCGATCGGCGATCGATCGCGACGCCGGCGCGCGCTACTGCGCGGCGGCCACCCGCGCGCCCTTGCCCTTCGTGAAGTGCGGCATGACGTTCTTGATGAAGAGCTCGAGCGACCGTTTCGCGTGCTTGTGCGGCAGGCCGAAGCTCATCCCGTAAAGGAAGATGTCGGTGCCGACGGCCTCGTATTGCCGGAGCTTCTTCACCACCATGTCGGGCGTGCCGAACATGAGGTTGTCGAGTATGGCCTCCCGGCTGAGATCGTCCTTGTTGTCCAGGCTGTCGATCGCAAGGCGCTCGGCGAAACCGTTCTTCACCCCGCCCGTGTTTCGGAACAGGTTCTGGAAGGCGCGGCTGTAGTCGAGCGAGGCCTGATACGGCACGTCCCAGTCGTCGAGTGAATCGAAGACGCAGGTGCGGCGCAAGATCATCCACTCCGGGCGCGGCTTGCCCGGATTGTCGGCGCAGGCCTTCTTGAACTTGTCGGCCAGCACTTCCATCTCGGCGAAGGGCTTCGAGAGCGGGTTCGACATGATGCCCGCGCCCATCTTGATCGCGAAATCGAAGGTGTCGGGATCGCGCGCGGCGATCCAGAGCGGCGGATGCGGCTTCTGCACCGGCTTCGGCACCGAGGTCGCCGACGGCCATTGCCAGTGCTTGCCGTTGTGCGTGTAGTCGCCCTGCCACAGCTTGAGGATGGCGGGGAGAGCCTCGCGCAAATGCTCGCTTCCCACGTTCTGCGGGATGCCGCCGGCCATGCGGTCGAATTCGTACTGGAAGGCGCCGCGTCCGATGCCGAATTCGAGGCGGCCGCCCGAGATGATGTCGACGACCGCGGCCTCCGCGGCAAGGCGCAGGGGATGCCAATAAGGCGCCACGGCGACGGCCGTGCCGAGCCGGATGTGCTTCGTGTGATTCGCCCAATGCGCCAGCATGACGAACGGATTGGGGCCGTTGGTGAGCTCGTTCGAGTGGTGCTCTGCGGCATACACTTGGGCGAACCCGCCGGCCTCGGCCATAGAGACCAACTCCAGTGTCTCGTCCGCGATTTTGCGAATGTCCTGGTCGGGGCTCGTCCGCTGCCAATCGATTGCCAGTGCGAATTTCATCGAATGATTTCCTTCTGCGATACGGTCGTTGCGTAAGGGGGCGTCAGCTCTTGACCCGCATCACGAAGGGGTCGTGCGTGACGCCGGAGTAGTCGATCATGACGTTCTTGAGGCGCGTCATCTCGCGGATCGCCTCGAAGCCGTTGTGCTTGCCGTAGCCGCTCGACTTGAACCCGCCGGACGGCGAGGTGTAGGCCGCGGTGCGGTAGGTGTTGATCCAGACGAGTCCCGCGTCGATGTCGCGCGCGAAACGCATGGCGCGGTCGATGTCGCGCGTCCAGACGCCGGCGGCGAGCCCGAACGTCGTGTCGTTGGCGAGACGGATGAGATCGTCTTCGTTGTCGAAGGCCATGACGCCCGCGACCGGGCCGAAGATCTCGTCACGGCAGAAGCGCATGTCGTTCTTGACGTCGACGAAGAGCGTCGGCTCGTAGTACCAGCCGCGCGCGAGGGCCGCATCCTGCGGCCGACGGCCGCCGAGGACGAGCTTGGCGCCGTCCTCGACCGCGAAGCCGACATAACGTTGCACCTTGTCGAGCTGGTCCTTGAGTGCCAAGGGGCCGAGCTGCGTGTCCTCATCGGTCGGGTGGCCGATGCGCACCTTGCGGCCGCGTTCGATCACGCGGCCGACCACGTCGTCGAAGACGCGCTTCTGGACGAAGCAGCGCGAACCCGCGACGCAGCTCTGTCCTGCGGCCGCGAAGATGCCCGCGACGATGCCGTTGGCGGCCCGGTCGAGGTCGGCGTCGTCGAACACGACATGCGGTGACTTCCCGCCCAATTCCATCGTGCAGGGTGCCAAATGCGAGGCGGCGTTGGCCGCGACCCGGCGTCCGGTTTCGGTGCCGCCGGTGAAGGCGATCTTCGCGACGTCGGGGTGCTTCGTCAGCGCATCGCCCGCCGTGTGGCCATAGCCCGTGACGACATTGACCACGCCCGGCGGGAACCCGGCCTCGGCCGCGATCTCCGCGAAGGCCAGCGCCGAGGCCGAGGTGTGCTCCGACGGCTTGATCACGACCGTGTTGCCGATCGCAAGGCACGGCGCCACCGTGCCGGCCAGGAGATACATCGGCGAGTTCCAGGGAATGATGATGCCGATGACGCCGAGCGGCTCGCGCAGCGTGAAGTTGAGCATGTCGAGCTTGTTGATCGGGATGGTGTCGCCCTGGATCTTGTCGGCCATGCCGGCGAAGTAGTTGAAGACCTCCGGCGCGTAGCTGACCTGGGCGCGCATTTCCTTGAGTAACTTGCCGTTGTCGCGGGTCTCGAGTGCCGCGATGTCGTTCGCGCGCGTGGCGAGAAGCTCGCCGAGCTTGCGCACCATGGCGCCGCGCGCGGTCTGCGTCATGCGCCGCCAGGCCGGGTCCTTCAGCGCGCGTTTGGCTGCCGCGACCGCGTCGTCGACGTCGTCCGCCCCCGAATCCGCCGCCTCGTACCACGCTTCGCCGTTGGTCGGATCGAAGCTCGGGAGGTAGCGGCCCGAGCGGGGCTTGTGCCATTCGCCGGCGATGAAGTTCTTCTGCCGGGTGTTCTCGATCGTCGCGATACTCGCCGTCATCACTCCTCCCTGGCCCGGTTTCGAAGACGGGCGCTCGCATAGGCTCAATTCGCCGCTTTTTCCGCGCGCGGTTCTCGTTGAGGCTTCCTCCGGCTGATGGCAAGGCTTCTGCCGGTGCCTCAGCCCCGGGGCCGGATATTATCCAGGTTTTACGGGACTCTCATCATCCGTAAGGCGGCAAGCATTGAAGTAAGTTTCCTATGATTCATAGGAAGCCGGCCCGACGGGAGCGCCCGACGCTAGGCTCGGATCAGGTCCCGCAACCGCAAGGCAAGCTCGAGGCCGAACCGCCGATCGGGCTGTTCCAAATCCACGTCGAACAATTGCGCAAGCCGTTCAAGCCTGTAGCGCAAGGTGGTGACGTGGATCGCGAGGGTGTCCGCCGTCGCCTGGTAACGGCAGCCGCTGTCGATGAAGGCGGCGAGGGTCTTGAGGAGGTCGGCCTTGTGTTCGCGGTCGTGAGCCTCGATGCGGCCGAGCGTGTCGGCGACGAACTGGCGCACCGATTCATGATCGGCCGCCGAGAGGAGGACGGCGAAGGGGCCGAAATCCGATGCCGCCAGCACGCCGGTCTTGCCGAAGAGGCGCGCGAGGCTCAAGACGCGGGTGCACTCGGCGCGCGCGGCGACATAGTCCTCGAGACGTCGGCAGGGCTGGCTGGTCGCGATCGCGGCGCTGTCGCCCGTCACCCAGCGCGCCTCCTCCAGGAGGCGCTGGAGCGGGACGGCCCAGGTCTTCTCGGGAACGTCCTCGGCAAACGGGCTGAAGATGACCACGTCGGCGCCGTCGACGACCACGACCGAACGCGGCAACACCGTCGCGGCGGCCTGCGCGAGCGCCCTGTGAAGATGCGCTAGATTGGGTTGGGTCTGCGCGCGCGATTCGCGGCCGACGACGCTGATCGCGACGAGCCGCGCCGGTCCCGTGAGGTCGATGCCGAGATGGCCGGCACGCGCGATCATCTCCTCCCGGTCGCGCCAATTGCCGCTGAAGAGCTGGCCGAACAGCTCGGCCTGTGAATTCGTCTCGCTGCGGAAGCGGATGAAATTCCGCATCATCAGCACGCCCAACGCGAACTTGGCCTGCTCGACGAGAAGGTTGTCCATCTCATCGGCGGATTCCCGGTCGCGGAAGACGATGAGCGCGCCCACGAGCTGACCATCGACCTTGAGCGGCTCGATGTGGCCGTCGCACGAAACGTCGAGGCCGTAAGGGGCGAAATCGAAGCGATGGATGCCGGAGCGGCTTCCCGCGCGGCGGACCTCATCCGCAACGTAGCGTGCGCCGCGCGTCTGCAATCCCTCCCGCCAACGCTCATCCGTCACCCGCGCGGGCTCGGGCGAGCGGCCGGGCAGCACCACGTTCGAGGTGAGGTCGACGACGAGCAGCGGCTCCGGCAGGAGCGATTCGATCGTGCGCGTGACGGGGCCGAGCGCGCCGCCGGCGAGCACCTGTTCCATGAGCTCGGCGTGAATCTGAAGGAGATGCCGCAGCTTCGCCGTGCGGTCGTGCTCAGCCTCGAAGCGCGCCGTCTTCTCGACCGCGATGGCGGCTAGGTTGGTGACGGTTTCGAGGAACGACAACTCGTGCTCCGTGACTTCCAATTGCTGGCGCGACTGGACGGCCAGCACCATGGGACGGCCGCCGGAATCGGTCGCGCGCAGCGGCAGGATCACGACGGTCCGGTAGCCGCGCGCGACGGCATCGGCGCGGTAGCCGGGAAACGCGGTATTGGTCGGCGCGTCCGGGATGACGAGCGGCCGGTTGCTCTCGATGACGCGGACGGTCGGGCTCGTCGACAAATCCCACCGGTCGGGATGCGGGCGGTTCTTCGGCGTGTAGGGATCGAACTGCTTGACGAGGATGGAATGGCCGGCATCCCGGTCGAGCGCCATGATCGAGCTCATCGACCAGAACGAGTGATGGCACACCGCATAGACGATGCGCTCGAGGATCGTGTCGAGATCGCTCCCGGCGTTGACCAGGCTCGCGATATCCCCGATGCTTTTAAGACGCTGCGTGTAGTCGTCCTGCATGGACCGTTCCGTTACGGGCGCGCGCGCGATTATTGGCCTTCCGCCCCGCGAGGCGAAGGGCAAAGTGCGCGCGGCGCTCGACTGTTGCAGCCGGGAGAGTTCGAGATGACCGAAGCCTGTCTCTGCCCCGCCCGATCCGGGAGCTGAACCCATCCATGCCGATCAGCAAGGACGGATATGTTCGCCTCGGTCTCATCTTTCCCGAGGGCGGTGGGGAGTATGAGTACTACCAATTCGCCGAGGCGGTCGATTTCCGCGTGCGGCCCTATCTCGTCGTGGCCCATCTCGCCGGCGGCGACCGCAATCACGAACCGGCGGCCCTCCGCGAGACGGGGGCGATCCATCGGCTCGAAATGTCCGCGCGGAGCCTCGCGCCTCTGAGGCCCGACGCCGCGCTCTGGGCGTGCACGAGCGGCAGCTTCATCGTCGGCCGCGCGGGCGCGGAAGCCCAGGCGAAGGCGATCGAGGCGGTCGTCAAATGTCCCGCCAGCAGCACGTCGCTCGCCTTCGTGGCGGCACTCGCCCGGCTCGGAATCGGCCGCGTCGGCGTCGTCGGCTCCTATCTCGAGGAGACGTCGCGCGCCTTCGTCGCGTTCCTCGGCGAATTCGGCATCGAGGCCGCGGGCTTCGCCTGGCACGGGGCGCCAGGCGGGCGCGATGCCTTCCAGACGCCGACAGAGGCCTTCGTCGCGACGGCCCGGAGGATCGACGGGCACAGGGTCGAGGCGATCCTCATCCCCGATACGGCGGTCGCCGGCCTGCCCGCCGTGCGCGCGATCGAGGCGGAGCTGGGCAAACCCGCGCTCTCCGCCAACCAGGTCACGATCTGGCAGGGGCTCGGGCTCTCTGGTTGGCGGAAGCCGGTTCCCGGCTTCGGGCGGCTGCTGACGATGATGTGACGGCGTCATGCACGGCAACAGGCGGTAAGAGGCGACGGCATGGACCAAGCAGCCATCGATCGCGCGGCGCGCACGCTTCTCGCGGCGCGGCAGGGCGGATACAAAATTCGGGACCTGCCCGAGGACTGCCGGCCGCGGACGGTCGAGGACGGCTACGCGATCCAAGACGCGCTGTTGGCACTCTTGGGCCGGCCGACGAGCGGCTGGTTCCTCGTCTTCACG
>JBGPGW010000109.1:0-10776 GCA_041484095.1 Alphaproteobacteria bacterium
ACGGCCGGGGCGGGGTCGAGCCGACCAGCACCGATGCCGCGGTCGCGCTCGGCTACATCGATCCCGGCTATTTCGTCGGCGGGGAAATGGGCCTCGACGTCGAGGCCGCCAAGCGCGCGATCAAGACGCATGTGGGCGAGAAGCTCGGCCTGTCCGACGCGGAGGCCGCGATGGCCATCGTGCAGGTGCAGGTCGCGAACATGGTGACAGGCATTCGCGAAGTCTCGGTCGCCAAGGGCCACGACCCCCGCGAGTTCGCGTTGCTGCCCTTCGGCGGAGCGGGATCGCTCTATGCCGGGCTCATCGCGGAAGACCTGAAGATGCGGCGAATCTTCGTGCCGATCGAGCCGAGCGTCCTCTCCGCCTTCGGCATGCTGCTGACCGACGTCAAATATACGCGCTCGCGCACGCATCTCTTGCAGCCGGGTGAGAAGACCGCGAAGGAGATCGCGCACATTTTCGCCTCCCTCGACAAGGATCTGACGGCGGCGCTCGAGGCCGAGGGTTTCGCGGGCAACCGGATCCGTCTCGAGCGCAGTTGCGACATGCGCTACCAGGGCCAGGCCTACGAGATCAACGTGCCGGTCCCGCCCGGTGCGGTCACGCTCGCGGGCGCGCGCGCACTCGCCGCGCGCTTCCACAAGGCGCACCATGCGGCCTATGGCCAATCCTCGCCGGAGGAAGCGGTCGAGATCGTCAACTTCCGCGCGACCGGAACGGGTCTCGTGCGCAAGGCCGACATCAAGCCGCAGAAGCGCCGGGCCGCGGGCAAGAGCGTCAAGCCCAAGGGCGATCGCCGTGCGTTCTTCGGCGGCAAGCGCGGCTGGCAGCGCTGCAGGGTGTATGAGCGCGCGACCCTCGCGCCGGGCGCGCGGCTCACGGGCCCCGCGATCGTCGAGGAGCCCGGCGCCACGATCATCGTCTTCCCCGGCCACCGGCTCGGCATCGATCGCTTCGGCAATATGCTCATCGACATTCCCGCCACGCGGCGGCGCGCAGGCTGACATGGCAGCGCCCGACATCGTTCGCGATCTCCAGCAGAAGGCCCGCGAGGGGCTCAGGGCCGGGCGGTTCGACGACGCGCTCGCGGCGTCGCGCAACCTCCTGACCTTCGCGCCGAACGATCCCGATGCGCTCGCGGTCGCCGGCATCGCGAGCCTTCATCTCGGCCAGACGGAAAAGGCCGTCGAACATCTCGAGGCCGCGCTCAAGCGCCGCCAGGACATGCCGGTCGTGTGGCTCCATCTCGGCAATGCGCGAAAGACGCTCGGCCGGAGCGAGCAGGCGATCAAGGCCTATCGCAAGGCCCTCTCGCTCAAGCCCGATCTGGCACCGGCCGCGCACAATCTCGGCACGCTGCTCCAGGAGATCGGGCGGCACGATGAGGCGGCCGCGATCTACCGGGCGGCCTTGGCGCGGGCGCCCGAAGCCGCCGGCACCTGGCGCAATCTCGGCTTGGCACTCGAGGAGAGCGGTCGGCCGAAGGAGGCGGAAGAGGCGTATCGCAGCGCAATCGCGAAAAATCCCGACTGGCTGATTCCGCGAAGCGCGCATATGCGCCTCCTCTGGAACCTCCGCGACATGGATGGCTTGCTCGCCGCGTGCGAGGACTGGCTTCGCCGCCGGCCGGGCGACACGGAGGCGCTGGCCTGGACGTGCCTGGCACTTGCGGAGAAGGGCGAGCACGCGCGCCTCGACGCACTCCTCGATTTCGACCGCCTCGTCGCTGTCTATGATTTCGATGCGCCGCCCGGCTGGGACGGGTCGAAGCCGTTTCATGAGGCGCTCGCGGCGCATGTCTACGCGCATCCGACGCTCAAAGTTCCGCCCGCGGACCACCCGACCTACCATCACCCGCAGCTCGCGATCACGGAGGAGTTGCTCGCGGGACCGCGGGGGCCGGTGGAGGGATACGAGGCGCTCGTGCGAAGCGCCGTCGAACGCTACCGCGCTGGGCTGCCCGACGATCATCCCGTGCGCCGGCATTGGCCCGAGCGCTGGCGTCTCTCGGTCTGGGCGACGCTGCTGAGCGGGGAGGGCAATCTCGTGCCGCACATCCATTTGGACGGCTATATCGGCGGCGTCTACTACGTGCTGTTGCCCGCGGTCGCGGCGCGCGAGGACCAGGACCAGGCGGCCTGGTTCGAGCTCGGCCGTCCGCCAGAGGATCTCGGCTGCACGCATGCGTCGCCCACGCGCCGCATCCAGCCGCGCGAAGGGCGGATGATTCTGTTCCCGTCTTATTTCTATCACGGCACCGTGCCCTTCGCGGCTGGCGAGGATCGCATCTCCATCGCCTTCGACGTCGTGCCGGAGGAATGAGGATGCCCCGCATCACGACGAACTGCGTATGAGAATTCCCAGCATGAGGACGGACAGAGAATGAGGCACAACGTCGATCCCGTGAGTCTCGAGGTGGTCGGCAACTACCTCGTCTCCTCCGTGCGGGAGATGTGCACGACGCTCCGGCGCGCGGCCTACTCCACGATCCTGCGCGAGAGCCTCGACTGCTCGACGGCGCTCTTCGATCCCAAGGGGCAGCTCGTGGCGCAGGGCGACCACGTGCCCTCGCATCAGGGCTCGCTCTCGCTCGCAGCCCGTCAGGTGACGCGCGACTTCGACCTCGATCCCGGCGACGTCGTGATCATGAACCACCCCTATCAGGGCGGCACGCACCACCCCGACATCATGATCTTCAAGCCGGTGTTCCACAAAAAGTCTCTGGTGGCGCTCGCCGGCGCCCTCGGCCATCAGATCGACGTCGGCGGCCGCTCGCCCGGCAGCGTCTCGACCGATGCGCGCGACGTGTTCGAGGAAGGGATCATGATCCCGCCCATGAAGCTCTACCGGCGCGGCAAGCTCGTGCCCGAGATTCTCTCGATGATCGAGAGCAACATCCGCGTGCCCTACAAGACGCTCGGCGACATCCGCGCCGAGATCGCGGCGGTGAATGTGGGCGAGCGGCGCTATATCGAGCTCGCCGACAAGTACGGCGCGGCCGCGCTCAAATCGATCATCGACGCCAACATCGACCGCTCCGAGGCGCTCATGCGCGCGGATTTGCGCAAGATGCCGAACGGCAGCTATTCGGCCGAAGGGTTCCTCGACGATGACGGCATCGGCGATGATCCCGTGCGCATCTTCGTCACCGTCACGCTCAGGGACGGGAACGTGACCGTCGACTTCACCGGAACGAGCCCGCAGATCAAGGGGCCGTTCAACTGCGCGCTGTCCTCCGTGCACTCGGCCGTGTTCTGCGGCGTGCGCTACATGACGAACCCGGCGATCCTCCAGAACGAGGGCTGCTACCGGCCGATCAAGCTCGTGCTGCCGGAAGGCACGGTCGTGAAGCCGATCCCGCCGGCGCCGCTGTCGGGACGCTTCCAGACGCTCGAGCGCATCGCCGACACGATCATCATGGCCTTCAACGAGGCGCGGGGGCCGGACGCGGTCGGAAGCTGCCATGCCTGCATCACCTCCTTCGCGGTCAACGGGCGCGATCCCCGGACCGATCGGCCCTTCGTCGCCTACGAGATCTTCGGCGGCGGCTGGGGCGGCACGCCGACGGTCGACGGGCTCGATGCGACCTACGGCCTCATGGGCAATTGCTACGACACGCCGATCGAGGCGGTCGAGCTCGAATATCCCCTGCGGGTCGAGCGCTACGATCTCGTCACGGATTCGGGCGGGGCGGGCAAGAACCGCGGCGGCATGGGCGTGCAGCGCGACACGATCTATCTTCACGGCGAGGGCTACTGCACCAATCGCTCCGAGGTGTCGAAATTCGCGCCGAGGGGCGTGCTTGGCGGCAAGCCCGGCGGGCTCGGCCATCACGTCATCCGCCGCGCGGGCGGGCGGGTCGAGCGTTTGAAATCCAAGATGACGAATCTCTCGATCCATGCGGGCGACGTCGTCTGCATGACGACGCCCGGTGCGGGCGGCTACGGCGATCCCTTGAAGCGCGATGCGCGCCGGGTGCTCGAAGACGTGCTCGACGGCAAGGTGTCGATGGGTTCGGCGCGCGACGTCTACGGAGTCGTCATCGCGGATGGACGGATCGACGAGGAAGCGACGCGCGCGCGCCGTCTGGAGCTTTCGCGCTAGGGCGCGACGCCCGCAGGCCTCGCCTGTCGCTTCCCTCGCAGCAGGGCCCAGAGCCGCCCGTCGATCGCGGCGAGGCCGAGCCCGATCGTCGCCATGCCCGCGAGCTGACGCGGCTCGATCCGCTCGCCGAGGATGAGCGTGCCCAAGAGAATGGCGCTCACCGGAATGAGGACCGTGACCAGCAGCAGGTTCGTCGCCCCCGCCGTGCTTAGGATCCTGAAGAAGATGATGTAGGCGAGCGCGGTCGAGACGAGCGCCAGCGCCACGATCGCCCCCCAGGTGAGCGCGTCCGGCGTCGCGTTCGCCCAAGGGCGCTCGACGAGTGCCGCGACCGGCAGCATCAAGACGCTCGACGCCGTCACCTGGCCGCAAGCGGTGACGAGCGGCGGCACGGCCTTGAAGCGCCGTCCGAAGATGCCGGCGAAGGCGTAGACCACCGCCGCCGCGACGCAGGCCAGTTGCGCGAGCGCGTTGGCACCCAAGCCCCCCAGCACGTCCGGGCCGATCAGCACCACGACGCCCGCGAATCCCGCGAGGACGCCCGTGCCGCGCGCTGGCGTGAGCTTCTCATCCGAGGTGAGGAGATGCGCGACCAGCACGGTGAAGAGCGGGGTCGTCGCGTTGAGGATGGCGGCGAGGCCGCTCGCGATCTGCGCCGTTCCCCAGAAGATGAGGCTGAACGGGATCGCGTTGTTGAGGAGCCCCATGCCGAAGAAGGCGAGCCAGAGGCGTCTGTCGCTCGGCATGTGGACCTTGGGCATGCGGAACCCCGCCGCGCGCACGATGACATGAAGTGTGAAGGCCGCGATCGAGACGCGGAGGAAGGCGAGGGTGAAGGGCCCGATCTCCGCCAGCGCCACCTTCGCGAAGAAATACGACCCGCCCCAGAGGATGGAGAGGGCCAGCAGCAGGGCCCATTCGATCGCCCCCATCCGGGGTGCCGCAACACTCGCCATCGCCGATCGTCCTTTCACGTGAAGCGGCGGGACGATGCGCGATTCGGCGTGAGCGCTCTATCCAATGCTTGCGCTTGAAGTGCGGTGCCGCGTCGCAGCCGGTCCTCACCCTCCCTGCCGCGGGTCCCTCCCTCTCCCGTGAACGGGAGAGGGTCTTCGGCGTTGGCGGATCGATGATCGCCGTGACGCTCGTGACGTGACTGCGCCGGACAAGCAACTGAATCAGTCCTCTCCCCTTGAGGGAGGGGGCAGGGGAGGGTCACGCACAAGACCGGCTGCTCATCGCATGACCGTCGCCTGGCCTCGTCCTCAGGTAGGCTCAGGACGAGGACGTGAGAAAAAGCGGCCTCACACGAATCACGCCCCTCCCCTGGAAGGGAGGGGGTAGGGGAGGGTCCATCGTCACGCCCGCGGGGTCTCGGCGCGCAGCCTCTACAGCCACGCGCCGGTGTCGCGGAGCTCCGAGACTTCGAGCGTGCGGCCGCCCTTGTCCAGCTCCGTCCGGCGCGTGAACCGGCCGGCTCTTACGGCGAATGCCCGTGGCGATGGTGGGCGTCGGGATAATGCGGGTGGCGATGACGGAGGCGCACATGCACGTGCCGGTGTGCATGCGGCTCGCCCGGCGGGTCGTCCGGCTTGTGCTCGTGGCGATGGTGCTCGTCGTGGCGGTGGCGATGGGTATGCTCCGCCGGCTCGTGTGCATGCTCGTGTTCGTGCCGTTCGGTCAGATGCAGCCAGACGCCGATCCCCATCAAGATCCCGGCGAGACCGAGTTCCAGGGTGACGGGATCGCCGAGCAAGGCGATGGACAGCGCCGCGCCGACGAAGGGGGCCGTCGAATAGTAAGCCCCCGTGCGGGCCGCTCCGATGTGGCGCATGGCCGCGACGAACGCGACGAGGCTCACGCCGTAGCCGAGAAAGCCGACGAGCGCCGCCGCCGCGAGCCCTTGGCCGTGCGGGATCGCGGCGCCCTGACTCCAGCCGAGCGCGACATTGATCGAGCCCGCGATCAGGCCCTTGAGCATCGCGATCTCGGACGCATCGCTGAGCGAGATTTTGCGCGTCAGATTATTGTCGAGACCCCAGGCGAGGCAGGCGCCGAGGATCGCGGCTGGCCCCGCGACCTGCTCGAATGAAACCTCGCCCTGCCAAGAGAGGGTCGCCGCACCGGCGACGATGGCGAGCATGCCGAGGGCGATGCGCCGGTCGAAGTTCTCGTGAAAGACGAACCAGGCCAGCAGCGCGGTCGCGACCCCTTCGAGATTGAGCAAGAGCGACGCCGAGGACGCCGGAGTCCGCGAGAGCCCGATCATGAGGAGCACGGGACCGACGATGCCGCCCGCGAGCGTGGCGAGGCCGAACCAGAGCCAATCCGATCCGCTCAGCCCCTCCCCGGCGGCCGCCGGCGCGCCGCGCGCCCTGCGGACGAGGCGGGCAGCCAGGAGGCCGAGGCCCGAGCCGAGGTAGAGAAGCCCGGCCAGCATCCAAGGATCGATGCTCCCGAGCAGCAGCTTGGCGAAAGGCGCGCTCGCCCCGAACAGCGCCGCCGATGCGAGGGCCAGTGCCGGGCCGATCCACAGGACGCTCGTCGCGCCGGAACGAGGGTTGGGCATGGACGCCCCAGCCTCAATACAGCCACGCGCCGGTGTCGTGGAGCTCCCACACTTCGAGCGTGCGGCCGCCCTTGTCCATCTCCGTCCGGCGCGTGAAGCGCACGCGCCCGTTCATGATGCGCGCGCACATGGCGGGGAAGGCGAAATGGGCGCGGCGGAGCTCCTCCCCGCAATCGGGATCGAAGGGCTTGAAGGAGGGCCGGGTGATCGCGCGGCGCGTGGGCCCGAGCGTCTCGACCGTCACCTCCTCCTCGGCGGCCGCAAGAAGCGTCGCGAGGAACCGCGTCACATCGTCGAGCCCGTTGCCCGCGATGCCCATGCGCGCCTTGAGCTCGTGCACGTACTGCACCGCGACGAGCGAGAGCGCCTGCTCGATCATGTGGCAGGCGGGCTTCAAGCCATAGGCGGTCCAGAGCGAATGCGTGGTGGTGCGGACATAGCCGGCCCCGTATTTGCGCTTGGCCTTCAAGAGGCGCGCCTCCGGCCAGACGGCGGGATCGAGCTTGGGCGCCCGCTCCGGGTCGAATTCGGGCGATGAGGTGCAGGGGATGTAGCGCACCGCCATCTCCGGCGTGATGGGGCGGTCGTATTCGATGAAGTAGCCTTCATCGTAGGGCTCGCCGTCCTGGTAGAACTTCGTGCAGACATAGCCGAGATTGGGGCAGCCCATCTTCTCCGCGTTCTTCGCGTGCCAGGCCTGGAACACGGCGCGCTGCACCTTGCTCGGCACCGCGAGGATGCCGAGCCCGTGATAGAAGATCGCGGGCTGGGTGTAGCGGATCCACGCCTTCTTCGGGGACTCCTCGGCGTATTCGAGGCTGAGCCCGCCGATCGCGTTGGAGAGGTAGTGGTACTTGGCCGCCGCGACCGCCGGCGCGTCGCCCCCGATGCCGAGCTTCTTCAAGCCATCGAGATAATGCCCCTCCTGGTGCATGCCCAGGATGACGAGCTTGAAGCGCGCGAAGTCGTCCGAGCCCCGCTCGCGCAGCACCATGAGCTGCATGCCGCCGGTCTGGCGCAGCCACACCATATGCGCGAGCTCGCAATCGCGGCGCAGCGCGGCGATGTCGTCGGTTGGTTTCGGCATGGCGCTCCCCTGGTTCGTGTCGGAACAACTATAGGGGAGGGGCGGCAGAGGGGCTGTATTCGTGTCAATTCGACCTCAATCCAATAGCTGCATACAAATTTTCTTATATAAAATTAATCATTTGGGCTATTATAAAAATTATATGCAGTATGACCTGATTGCTATTCTGTGGCACAGCATGGGCAGACAATAGTGTCGAGCGATCAAAAGTATATTAACTATTTGTTTTAACGTATAAAATTATCTATCCCCTAAGTGGGACATCTCTCCGAGATTTGCTATAGAAGAGCAATTGGGTAATTATGCAAGTAAAATTGTATGTATCACAAGAAGATATTCATATATTAAATAAAATTATAAAATATTATTCATATTTTTCAGTATGTTATGTTTATTACATCAAGATGCATGTTGATTTTGTGTTAAATCGTGATATATTAAAAAATATTGAAACTGGATGTGAGGAGCTGAGATGGCCGACGATGACGAAATCGAGGCGATGAAAAAGATTGCGACAGCACTGGAACCGCTGGATGACGCTGCTCGTCATAGGGCGTTGCAGTGGGCGACAAGCCGCTACCGGGCGGTTAAGCCCGGCGACGCAGTAGGCACGACGATAATGAGGACCTCGGAGATGGGCGGAGACACCCAAGCAAACGCGTCTCCGTATCAAACGTTCGCCGAGCTGTTCGAGGCGGCAAATCCTGGCACTGAAAGGGACAAGGCCCTTGTCGCTGCGTACTGGATTCAGGTTTGCCAAAACGTGGGCAGTTTTCCGTCGCAGTTGCTAAACGCAGAACTAAAGGACCTGGGGCATGGCATTGGAAATATCACCGAGGCTCTCACTCAACTGAAGAACGAGCGCCCAGCGCTTATTCTTCAACTGAAGAAAAGCGGAACATCCAAGCAAGCCCGCAAGACCTACAAGCTGACGCAAGAGGGTGCCAAACGCGTCCAACTAATGACAACTAGACCAACCTCTCCGAGCGAGCCGGAATAACGATGGAGTTGGTAATGCAGAATATTTCCATGAGCACTAAGTTGATGATCAATCTGCGAGATGGAATCGTAACTGTTGAGGGCAGCGAGGAATTCGTCCGTACCATTTATCAGGACTTCAAGGAGCGGATTGCCAAGCTCACCATATTTCCAGCTGAGCCGCCGAGGCAGCTTGAGCGGCACAGCAGCAGCTCTGAGGAAATAGCCGAACACATTCCGCATCGAAAGATCAAATCTCACAGACCGCCCAATGCGGTGATCAAAAAGCCACGGACGGATAGCTATAAACTGAACTTCAATACCAATCTCAATCTTGCCGGGCTCGATACGTTTTATGACGAATGGGCACCGAGAAATAACTTCGAAAAGATTCTTATCTTCGCGATTTTTCTACGAGATCGGCTTCAAATAGCGCCGTGCACGGCCGGTGACATTTACACCTGCTTCCACACGCTGAAGAGCAAAACGAAAACGCCGGAAGCATTCGTGCAAGCATTTCGCGATGCACAACATAGAACACACTTCATCGAGTTCACATCACCTCAGGCCGTTCAAATAACAATAGCAGGTGATAATCACTTCAATCAGAAGCTTAAGGAGAAGGGATCAGCTAGGTGATACGTCACGCGCTCACTGGGCATGTGGGCGGCGGTGTCGGGAGGACTTATGGACGAGGAGTGCCTCTCACTGTTCTTTCGGAGGCGATTGCAAAGATCGCTTACAAGGGTTTGAATTTGAGCGCGCTCCATAGCGCCCGGAGGTAGTCATGTTCAAGATCGCTGTGGGAGTCATTTTGAGCCTTCTAGCGGCGTGTACGACTCACGAGGACGCCATGAAGTCCTGGGTCGGATACCCAGTCTCCAATCTTATGAAGCAGTGGGGTCCCCCGGACAAACAAGCCAAGCTGGACGACGGGTCCACGATCATGGAGTGGGGAGCCCCGCGCACGACCGTCCTGCCGGTCATCCAGGGCACGACCGGCGTAGCGAACATTCAGGCACTCGGGACGACCAACTACTCGTCTCTCAGCACTCAGGGTGCGACTGATTACTCACCGTTCCCTCCCGCCACACTCAGTGCATCGTCCCGTTCCACGGGAGGCTGTCACACCCGCGCGAGGGCAGCGGGGCACATAACGGGGACGCGGGGGAACTGCGCAACGTGGGGCTATTCCGCGTGGCATCAGGGGGACGTGGTAACGACTGGCCTTATGTGTCCGGGAGAGTGGGCTACTGGCACACATTCACAGGGTGACATATGCGAGCCGCGCCGGGCGGCCGTTTCCCCCCATGCCCCCGGCCTCGAAGGCGGCGACTGGAATAAGGAGGGCCAGGGTGGGGGTCGGATTGAGGGGCGGAAAGTGAGGGCGAATGACAGCGACACGGCGCGAGCCGTCGTCTTGGGGTCGCCTGATCTAGAAGGACTCGTGAAGGGCTCAAGGGGCAGCCGAGCGTGCGTGAAGACGAGGCACAGTTGATCATGCCTCAGGAGGGTAGGCGGGCGGGGTGTGAAGACTTGGGCACTACTTGAGACGGCCAACGCCTAAAGCAGAGACTGATCAAGTCTTTCGTCTACCGTTGGAAACGCAAAGCGCGTCGGGCTTTCTGAGCCTCGCGCGTCAATGCGTGTGCCGTGATTGTGCCGCTCAGTGCCCGGAAGGGCTTGAGGAGCGCCGCGTGGCTTGCGCCAGCTTGCGTGTCTCACGTCGCTTTTGGCTGGCTTCTACACGTGCGGCGCGACGTTCCTCGACCGGGCTTAGGTCGCGTGTGATCACATCTTGGGGTGACGGGGCAGTCGCCTCATCAATTAGACGCGCTTCCTTGATGCGTTCCGCGTAGCGCTTGCGACGGGCGAGGGTGGCATCAGACAGCGCGCTCATGACACGACGCGGTCACACGGGACGATATCGGCTACCAGTTCTTCGATGCTGGCATACTCACCAATGCCGTTCGGCTGACCATCGTCTCCCTCACCAAACAGCACTTCATATCCCGCCAATCCGTTCGCCTTGGCGATC
>JBGPGW010000110.1:0-10745 GCA_041484095.1 Alphaproteobacteria bacterium
AAGCCGGCATCGACATCGCGCTCTACGATCTCATGGGCAAGGCGTTGGGTGTGCCCGTCTATGCGCTCCTTGGCGGGAAGATGCGTGATTCCTACGTCGTCGAAGGCGTGGGCTACGGCATCTCGATCGACCAGCCGAAGAAGGTCGCGGCCGTCGCGCGACGAGCAGCGGCGCACGGTTACCGGCAGCTCGAACTCAAGGCCGGCGATCCCGATCCGGAGATGGACGTGGCGCGCTTGCGAGAGGTGCGGAAGGCCATCGGTGACAGCATTCCGATCAAGATCGATTTCAACGGCTTCCACGACACGAAGACCGCGATCCGCATCGTCCACGCGATGGAACCCTTGGGCGTGCAGTGGATCGAGCAGCCCGCGCGCTATTGGGATATCGACAGCCTCGCGCGCATCCGTGCCGCGACGACGGTGAACATCGTGGTCGACGAAACCGTCGAGACGCCGCAGGACATGATGAAGGTCATCGCGCACGGCGCCGCCGATTCCGCTCACATCAAGCCGACGATCAAGGGCGGCCTGACCATGGCGCGGAAGATCGCAGCGGTGGCGGAGGCTGCCGGTCTCGAAATCGTCCCGGGCACCTCGGCCCCAACCGGCGTCGGCATGGCCGCGGCCCAGGCCTTCATCGCATCCTCGCGCACGCTTTCGGGTGGTGCCCATGGCTCGCCCCTCGACGTGCTCGTCGACGACGTCGTGAAGGATCCGATCCCGCCGGGTTCGACCACGGTCAAGATCGCCGACAAACCCGGCCTCGGCATCGAGCTCGATGAGAGGATCGTGCGCAAATATCGGGTCGATTGATGGTAATCAATCTCAAGACGTTCGCTCGGCATGGACGGGAGAGGCCTTTAAACCCTTTAAACCATGCGAGGCCCCGCCTTAGGATCGGATAGAGTTTGGCGGGGCCGCGCGCAGAGCCGTGCCGGATTGCCCCTGATTCTTACGATGAGGTGAGCCTATGTCGACCATCACCGTTCTCGCACCAACCGGTTCGCTGGGCTACGGCTTCGACATCGAGGCGTTGAAGCGCGGCATGACATTGAAGCCGGATGTGATCGCCGTCGATTCCGGCTCGACCGATCCCGGTCCCCACTATCTCGGCTCGGGCGAATTTCTCGTCTCGCGCTTCAGCTACAAGCGCGAGCTTTCCGAGCTCATCAAGGCGAGCCGCGCCGCGGGCATACCCCTCGTCGTCGGCAGCGCCGGCGGCTCCGGCTCCCGTCCCCATGTCGACAAGATGGTCGACATCGTGCGCGAGATCGCGCGCGAACAGCGGCTCAACCGCACCAAGGTCGCGTGGATCTATGCCGATATCGACCGCGACCACATCAAGCGCGCGATCAAGGAGAACCAGATCCAGGATTTCGAGGCGGGATACGCGCTCACCGACGAGCTGGTCGACCAATCCACCCATATCGTCGCGCAAATGGGCCATGAGCCGATCGTCAAGGCGCTGGAAGCGGGGGCCGACATCGTCATCGCGGGGCGGGCCTGCGACGATGGCGCGATCGCGGCCTATCCCATCATGCGCGGCGCCGATCCCGGCCTCTCCATCCACATGGGCAAGATTCTCGAATGCGGCGCCTTCTCGGCCGTGCCCTTCGCGATGGACGTGATGCTCGGCATCATGAACGAGACGCATTTCGACCTCGAGCCCGGCAGCATCAACCGGCGCGCCTCGCTGACCTCCGTCGCGGCCCATACGCTTTATGAGCGCGAGAACCCGATCTACCAGCCCGGGCCCGGCTACGCCGTCGATTTGAGTGCCTGCACCTTCGAGCAGATCAACGACCGGCAGGTGCGCGTCGCGGGTTCGCGCTTCATCCCGCAGGGCGAATATTGGGTGAAGCTGGAAGGGGCCCGGCGCATCGGCCATCGCAGCATCTCGATCGCCGGCATCCGGTGTCCCACGATGATCCGCCGCATCGACGGCATCCTCGAGAATGCGCGCGAGGAGGCGATGCGCTACTTCGCGCCGCAGCCGATCACCGTCACCTACCACGTCTACGGACGCGACGGCGTCATGCGGGAGCTCGAGCCGCAGCACACCGTAAGCGCACAGGAGCTCGGCCTCGTCATCGACGTCGTCGCGGCCGATCACGACCTCGCGCACGCCGCCTGCCACCACATCAGCGGAGGGCTGCTGCATGTCGCCTATCCCGGGCAGATCAACACGGCCGGGAACCTGGCCTTCCCCTATTCGCCCTCGGAGCTTGACGCGGGCCCGGCTTATGCCTTCTCGGCCTATCACCTCATGCGCGCCCAATCCCCGACGGAGCTGTTCAAGACCCATTTCGAGGAGTTGTGAGATGACGGCCAAGGCAACGCCGCTCGCGGAACTGGCGACCATCGTGCGCAGCAAGAATGCGGGGCCCTTCCGCCTCACCTTCGACATCATGCTGCCGGACGTGAAGACCTTCGAGCGGGTTCGGCGAAGCGCCGTGCTGACGCGCGAGAACGTGGCGAAACTGCTCGGCATAGCGCCCGCCAACGTCACCTCGATCTTCGAGCTTGAGGCCGCGCGCGCGTTCAAGGTCACGATCAAGCGCCCCCGCGGCCAGTGCGACATCGGGGAAAGCGATGTCTACGGCGCTCAGCAGCACGTGCCGTTCATGGGCCTTCTCATCCCCGCGAACAGCTGATTTACGTTCGGAGCCGGGGAATTTCCTGGGATTTACGTGCTGAACGCACTCTTTACGGGGGCGCACGCGCCCGTCAGACTAGTCTCCGATCGAAGGGGGGACGAGCGTTGTCCCACGCCGTCGACAGGGGAGACCAACGGAGGCAATCCATGCGTTTAGGGATGATCATTGGCAGCGCAGTTGCGCTCGTTATGGGTACGGCCATCGCGAATGCCCAAGAGAAACTGGTTATAGCCCATTACGGCGGCGTCTGGGGCAAGACGATCGAGACGTGCATGTTCGACACCTTCACCAAGGCCACAGGCATCGGCGTCACGCCGGAGCCGGGCGTGTCGACGGCCAACCGTGCCAAGCTCCAGGCCCAGAAAGGCAACCCAGCGATCGACATCGCCTGGATCGACGGTGGCATCTCCGAGCTCGCCTTGCCGGACGGTACCTTCGGGACGCTCGATCCGAAGAAAATCCCGAATCTTGCCAATGTGATCGACGAAGGTATCTACAAGCGCAAGGACGGCTCGATCTATGCCGTGAGCGGCGGGTTCTATGCCGTCGGCATCGCTTACAACACGAAGGAAGTGAAGACGGCGCCCACTTCCTGGTGGGATTTGTGGAACAAGGAGTACGAAGGGAAGATCACGATGCCGTCGCCCTCGAATGCGGCGGGCGTGCCCCTGTTTCTTCACTGGAACAAGCTCCTCGGCGGCAACGCGAAGAACCTCGATCCCGGAACGGAAAAGGTGAAGGCGCTCAAGGTCGCGAACTACTTCGACGCGTCCGGCCAGGGTGAAGCGGCGTTCCAAAGCGGCGAAGCCATCATCGGCGCGCACTACCACGCGGCGGGGTGGGGGCTCGCGGACAAGGGCCTTCCCATCAGCTGGGTCGCGCCGAAGGAAGGCGCATCCTCCGCGGATATCCGCATGCACCTCGTGGAAGGCACGAAGAAGAAAGATCTGGCGGAGAAGTTCATCAACCACGCCCTGTCCAAGGAAGTCGCGACCTGTATGAGCGAGACGCTCTATCTCGGCCCGGTCGTCAAGGGCGTGACGCTCAGCGACAAGGCGAGGCAGCGGATGCCTTGGGGTCCCAACGGTTCCATCAAGAACCTCGTCATCTTCAATTGGGATGAAGTCAACGAAGTCCGCGGCAGCGTCGTGGAGAACTGGAACAAGCGCATCGTCGGCAAGTAAGCGGCGCGGCTTGGAGAAAGGTGGTTCCCGCGTCCCGTGAGGGGCGCGGGAACGCGCATCCGCCATGTCCCAGGACCTCATCGAAATCCGCGGCCTCGTCAAGCGCTACGGCGCCGTCACGGCGCTCGCGGGCGTGATGCTGAACATCCGGCGCGGAGAGTTTCTCTCGCTCCTCGGCCCCAGCGGCTGCGGCAAAACGACGCTGCTCCGATCGATCGCGGGCTTCATCGACCCGACGGAGGGCGAGATCCTGATCGACGGCAAGCCGGTGATCGGCGTGCCGCCCAATGAGCGGCCGGTCAACACGGTCTTCCAGAACTACGCGCTGTTCCCGCACATGACGGTCGCGGACAACATCGCCTTCGGTCCGCGCCGCAAGAAGGTGCCGGAATCCGAGATCAAGACGCTCGTGGCCGAAGCGCTCGAGATGGTCGGCATGGCCGGCTACATCGAGCGCAGGCCCAAGGAGCTTTCCGGCGGTCAGCAGCAGCGGGTCGCCCTCGCCCGCGCGATCGTCAACCGCCCGCAGGTCCTGCTGCTCGATGAGCCCCTCGGGGCGCTCGACCTGAAGCTCCGGAAACGGATGCAGGTGGAGCTGAAGCGGCTTCACGAGAAGCTGGGTCTCACCTTCGTCTACGTCACGCACGACCAGGAAGAAGCGCTCGTGATGTCCGACCGCATCGCGGTCATGAGCGAGGGCAATATCGTCCAGCTCGGCTCGGGCGAAGAAATCTATCACGCGCCCAATTCGCGCTACGTCGCCGATTTCATCGGCGAGGCCAATTTGATCGACTGCGTCGTGGGCACGGATGGGCGCGTGCGCATCACCGACGACGGGCCGGCCCTGCCTTATGAGGGCGGCCGGGCGGCGGGCGAGCGGACCACGCTCATGGTGCGGCCCGAGGACATGATTCTCGGCGGCGGCGGCGTCTCCATCGAGGGCACGTTGCGCGACAAGGTTTTTGCCGGCATGAGCTGGCGGCTTTATGTCGCACTGGCCAATGGCCAGGAAATCACGGTACAGCCGGGTTCGATCGCCGCGGCCGAGCGCCTGAAGGTCGGCGAATCGCTGCGCGTCGGCTGGCCGGCCGAGCGCGCACGCGTTCTCGCCCGCTAGGAGCGCGAGAGATGCGCATCGGACGGTTGAGCCTTGTCCTCCTTCTCGGCGTGCCGGTTGCCTATCTCATCGCGTTCTTCCTGGTCCCCTTCGGATCCGTCATCGTCAGCAGTCTCACCACGAAGGACGGTGCTTCGACGCTCGCCAATTTCGGCCGGGTCGTCACGGACACCTACTACTGGGAGACACTGATATTCTCCTTCAAGCTCGCTCTGTGGACGACGCTGGTGGTCCTCGCGATCGGCTATCCCTTGGCTTACACGATGACCTTCAACGTGAAGAGCCGGGCCTGGCGTCGCATCATCTTCATTATCGTGGTGACGCCGTTGTTCACCTCCTCGATCGTCCGTGCGTTCGGCTGGCTCGTGTTGCTGGGGCGCCTAGGCTTCGTCAACGAGACGCTGATCTGGCTCAATCTCGTGGAGAAGCCGGTCCAGCTTCTCTACAACGAGTTCGGCATCGTCATCGGACTCACCTACATCATGGTGCCGTTCATGGTGCTGACGGTGGCGAGCGTGCTGCAGAACCTCGAGGCGGCGCTGCTCGATGCCGCGCGCGACCTCGGCGCGACGCCGCTCGTCGCTTTCTTGAAGGTGACCTTGCCGCTCAGCCTGCCGGGTGTCGTCGCGGGATCGTTGATCGTCTTCACGCTTTCGGTCAGCGCCTACGTCACGCCCTCGATTCTCTCGGGCGGCAAGCGCACGGTGATGTCGATGCTGATTTACCAGCAGTACAACACTGTGTTCGACTTCCATTTCGGCGGTGCGCTGGCCGTGGTGCTGCTCATCTCGACGCTCATCCTGATCGCGGTCTATCTCACGATCATCGAGCGCTACGGCAGGACGGCCTAGCCGTGGCGCGGGTGTCCGATCGGATCGGTCGCGGCGCGCTTCTGGGGGCGAGCTGGCTCGCGCTCGCCTTTCTCGCCTTCCCGCTCATCGTCGTCGTCGCGATCTCGTTTACGACGACGGAATACCTGAAGTTTCCGCCCATCGGCTTCACGCTCCGGTGGTATGAGGCGTTCTTCGGCGATTCATCCTTCGTGACGTCGCTCCTGACCAGCGCCAAGCTCGCGGCGGCATCGACGTTGTGCGCGCTCGCGCTCGGGATTCCGGCCGGGCTCGTGCTCGCGCGAAAGTCGTTTCACGGCAAGCAGGCGATCGCGGGCCTGTTTCTCTCGCCGCTCGTCCTGCCGACCATCGTGATCGGCGTCGCGATTCTGCAGTACGCCAACCAGATCGGCGTCGCGCGCACCTTTTGGGCGCTGCTCATGGGCCATGTCGTGCTCGTCATGCCGTACGTCATGCGGACGACGCTGGCCTCGCTCTCGGGCTTCGAGATCAGCCTCGAAGAGGCGGCGCAGGATCTGGGCGCCACGCCGTTCAAGACGTTTTTCCTCGTCACGCTCCCCCTCATCAAGCCTGGGATCGTGGCGGGCGGGTTGTTCGCCTTCATCATTTCGTGGATTGACGTCGAGGTCGCTGTCTTCAATTCGACGCCCGAGCTGATCACCATCCCGGTCAAGATGTTCAACTACATCCAATTCAACATCGACCCGATCATCGCGGCCACGTCGGCGATCACCATCTATGTGGCGATCGTCACCGTCCTTATCATCGATCTCGCGGTCGGAATCGAAAAAGCCACCACGCGGTCGCGCGACTGACTCTGATGCCGCCGCGCTTCCTGACCCCAACAGCGGAAACCGGGCCGTGACAGGCGCGCTTTCGGACATCAAAGTGCTCGAGACCGGCTCCATGTTCGCCGGCCCCTTCTGCGGCGCGCTTCTCGGCGACTTCGGCGCCGAAGTCATCAAGCTGGAGAAGCCGGGCAAGCCCGATGCGCTCCGCGATTGGCCGCCGACGAAGAACGGACAATCGATTCTCTGGAAATCGATCGGCCGCAACAAACGGTTCGTGACCCTCGACATCTCGCGGGCGGAGGCGCGCGATGCGGCGCTCGCTCTCATCGGGCGCAGCGACGTCGTGATCGAGAATTTCCGGCCCGGCACGCTCGAGCGCTGGGGCTACGGGCCCGACGACCTGGCGAAGCAATTCCCCCATGTCATTTGGGTGCGCGTCTCGGGCTACGGCCAGACGGGCCCCTACAGCGGGCGGGGCGGGTACGCAACGATCGCCGAGGGCTATTCGGGCCTCGCCTCCTTCACCGGCTATGCCGATCGCGGGCCGATGATCTCGGCCTTTCCCTTGGGCGATTATCTCGCCGGCACCTACGGCGCCTTCGGCGCGCTGGCGGCCGTGAATGTGCGCCGGCGCACCGGGCGCGGGCAGGTGGTCGATGTCAGCCTCTTCGAGCCGCTCCTTCGAATCATCGAGGCGGCGGTCGTCCGCTACGATCAGACGGGCGAACTGAAGCCCCGTCTCGGCAACCAGATGGAAGAGGACGTGCCCCGGAACATCTACCCGACCAAGGACGGCTTCGTGTCGATCAGCGTGGGCTCCCAGGCCATTTTCGAAAACCTCTGCGATGCCATGAGGCGGCCGGACCTTAAGATCGATCCGCGCTTCGCGGGCATGGGCCTGCGCGTCGAGAATCGGGATCCCATCGATGCCATCGTGCGCGAATGGTTCGCGACCCTGACCACGGCCGAGGCGCTGGCGCGTGCCGACGAACACAAGGTCGTCGTGGGCAAGATCAACACGATGGCGGAAGTCTTCGAAGACGTGCATATCCGTGCGCGCGGGGCGCTCGCGGCGATTGCCGACGCCGATTTCGGCGCCGTGCGGATGCCGGCGCCGGCGCCCAAGCTCTCGGACACGCCCGGTGCGATCCGGTGGACGGGCAAGGCGGCCGGCGCCGACAATGACTACGTGTTCCGCGAGATCCTCAAGCTCTCGGACCGGGAAATCGAACGGATGAATGCGGCGGGAGTGATCTGAGAATGGCACGGGAAATCGGAATCGTCGGCTACGGCCAGACGCCATATTTGAAGCGGGCGAATCAACCGCTGATCGCTTATCTCGGCGAGGCGGCGCGGCGGGCGCTTGCGAGTGCAGGCCTCACGCGGGCCGATGTCGACGGCCTCGCGGTCGGCGCGTTCCAGCTTCCGCCGGACAATGCCGTGACGCTGGCGGAGCAGTTCGGAATCACCGTGTCGTTCGCCTGGTACTTTACGGCCGGCGGGGCGGGATCGGTTTCGGCCGTGATGGCCGCCATGCGCGCGATCGAGGCGGGACAGGCCGACGTGGTCGTCTGTGTCGCCGGCGATTGCTACGACGTCGGCGCGCACTACCGTATCATGGGCAATTTCAACCAGGCGCTGTCGAACTACGCCTTGCCGCACGGGTTCGGCGGACCGAACGGCCTCTTCGCGCTCGTCACGCGCAAGCACATGGAGCGGTACGGCACGACGCGCGAGCAGTTCGGCCGCATTTGCGTGGGACAACGGGCGAGCGCGGTTCTGAACGACAACGCGATGCTGCGCACGCCCATGACGATGGACGACTATCTCAACGCGCGCATGATCGCCGATCCGTTGCGCCTCTATGATTGCGTGCTGCCCTGCGCGGGCGCGGAGGCGGTCGTCGTGGCCGCCCTCGATCGCGTGCCGAAGGAGAAGCGCGTGCGCGTGCTCGCCACGCGCGAGCAGCACAACCATCCGCCGGGCGAGGTGGCGCCGCTTCATATCGGGGCGCAGCTGTTCCGCGACCGGCTCTACGCCGATGCCGGCGTCGGGCCCGCGGACATGCAATTCGTCCAGGCCTATGACGACTATCCCGTGATGGTCGCGATCCAGCTCGAGGATCTCGGCTATTTCAAGGCCGGCGAGGCGCCGTCCTTCCTCGCGAAGCACAGCTTCGCCTGGAACGGGACCTTCCCCCTGAACACGGGCGGGGGGCAGCTGTCCTGCGGCCAGACGGGGGCCGGCGGCGGCATGATCGGTCTTTGGGAGGCGGTGGTGCAGCTGCGGCACGAGGCCGGCGCGCGGCAGATCAAAGGGGTCAAGCGCGGCCTCGTCTCGGGTTACGGCATGGTCGGCTACGGTCACGGCCTTGCTTCGGCGGCGATCATTCTCGAGAGGGCGGCATGAGCACCTATCCACAACCGCGCGAAGACGCGATCAACGCGCCGCTCCTTGCGGCCTGGCGCGAGGGGCGGCTCGCCCTCCAGCGCTGCAAGGGCTGCGGCAAGGCGATCTTCTATCCCCGGCCGATGTGTCCGCATTGCTGGTCGGAGGCACTGGAGTGGTTCGATGCCAGCGGACGCGGCACGATCGTGTCCTACAGCCTCGTGTTCAAGCCGCACAACGAGGCGTTCGACAACGAACTGCCGGTGATCCTGGTCGAGGTGGAGCTGGAGGAGAAAGCGCTCATGCTTTCCCGAATCGTGGATGCGAAGCCGGATCAGGTGCGCAGCGGCCTCAAGGTCAGGATCGTGCCGATGCCGGAGGCCAAGCGCTATCCGCTGCCGACCTTCCGCCTCGCCTGATCGCTAGTACATGCGCATGCCGCCGTCGGCGATGATGGTTTCGCCGACGATGAAGCGGTTGCGCCGAGAGGCCAGGAACACCACGACCTCCGCGATATCCTCGGGCTTGGCCGCACGGCGCACCGGGATGATCGGCAGCCGCTCGACCAGCCAGCGCTGATCCTTCTGCCGGTCGGTCGCGATGTTGCCGGGGCTGACGCCGTTGACGAGCACCTCATGGGGCGCCAATTCCAGCGCGAACGACTTGGTGAGGTTGAGCACCGCGGCCTTGGCGGCGGCGTAGTGCGGCAGGGTCAGGTTCGCCACATAGGCGCCGCTCGAGGCGATGTTGACGACGCGTCCATAGCGCCGGGCGATCATGCCGTCCATGAAGGCGCGCGTCACAATGAACACGCTCTTGGCGTTGACGTCGAAGACGCGCCGCCACTCACCGTCCGTAATGGCGCGGACATTGGTGAAGGGGAACCAGCCCGCGTTGTTGACCAGCACGTCCGCGCGCCCGAATTCGCCGATGATCGCATCGCGCGCGCGCAAGACCGCCGGCTCGTCCGCGACGTCGACGGCGTAGCCGCGCGCGATCGCGCCGCCGCGGCTCACTTGCGCGGCTGCCGCCGAAAGCCGCTCCGCATCGAGATCGAGGATCGCGACCGAGGCACCCCGTTCGGCGAGAAGCGACGACACGGCGAGGCCCAGCCCCTGGGCGCCGCCGGTGACGACGGCGACTTGACCGGAGAATTCCGCAGCCGGCACGGCAGGCCTTTCGATGGATGCGGCTCTATTTGATCGTGAAGCCGCCGCTGACGGGATCGGCCGGATCCATCAGCCACTTGGCGTAGCCGATCACGTTGGCGGTGCCCTTGATGGTCGGAACGAAGGCGCGGTTGTTGCCGAGCTTCGTCTCGCTGACCAGGCAGCCCTCGAAGGTTCCGCTGCCGAGCAGCCCTTCCGAGCGGATCGCTTGCCCCACCTTGATGCGGCCGCGCGATTCGAGCATCGCCATCATCGCGCAGGTCCCGGTTCCACCCGGCGAGCGGTCCATCTTGCCGTCCGCGAAGACGTGCACGCAGCGGTAGAACGCCTCGGGCCGCGTCGAGTCGTGATAGAAGGTCACGAAATCGAGGTGATTGATGTGCTTCTGCGTGGGGTGCTGCACCTTGGCCTTTTCCCTGACCAGCGTCTTCGCGATGAGGCCGAGCTCGGAAAGATAGTGGCCGTTCTCCGGGCCGATGCGTTTTGCGTGATCGCCGAGATCGATCTGAATGAAATAATTGCCGCCGAACGCGATATCGGCTTGCACGCGCCCGATACCCGGCAGATCGATCGGAATGTCGCGCTC
>JBGPGW010000111.1:0-10665 GCA_041484095.1 Alphaproteobacteria bacterium
ATGAGAGCGTTCGCCATCGCTTTCACCAACGGTTGCGTTTGGAGGCGTCCGCGAGGGAGCGAACCACCCAGGGGTCATTGCCCAACCGCGTGATTTCGAGGACGCGGGCCAATTGCGCTCCCCCGAGGCGCGCTACGGCCCGCCTCGCGGCTGCCAGTTCCCGCTCATATGCAGGCCCCCACAGCGCACGCAGGCTTTCCACACATTTGGCCTCGCGCGCGGAATCGGTCGCAGAATCGTTACGACGCGGATCGCAGCCAATTTCGGCGAAGCGCGCGATGACATTTCTGGCCTCGCCCTGGCTCATGCCGGCGGCATGAAACCATTCCCGGACACGCGCAAGGCCGGCCGCAGTGGCCTGATCATCGGTGCCGGCATACTCGCGCGGCAGCGTGCCGATCTCGATGGGATAATCTTCGGGCGAGGCGGGCGGAGCGAGCGCCTCGCGTGCCGCATCCACGACGGTATCGGGCGATGCTTCGCCGGGATAGGCGGCTCTGGCCAAAGCGTCACGGCGCGCAACCAGCGATTGATATTCGGGATGGCTCTTATCGTTGAGGACGTTGAACGTGTGGCCGTCGCCGTGGAGTTTCGCCAACTCCGCTTCCGCACTTTCAGGCGTAAGACTGTCTGTCTCGTTCATGCGCTCTCCTTTTAAGTCGTGTCAATTCATTGCCGAGGCATGCGGCCTCACGGCTTAGACGTCTCGTCGGGACTTGTTCTGACCGTTCGACCGAGCCTGCCGTTGCGGCGCCGTTCATGCGCTCGCCCCCTCGAGGCAAAAGTCGCATACCGGCCTTGCCGCCGCGGCCGACAGGGGCAAGAGATGTTCGCCAGGGCAGCCGACTGTTCCGCCCATGCCATCCATGGGATCGAGATCGACGGCATAGCCGTCCGCGCCGGCAACAGGCATGATCGCGCCGGCCACCGTACCCAGTCGCGCCAGCCCGAAGACGTAGACGCGGCAACCAATGGGAAAATCTGTGGTCACGGCCTCATCTTTCCACTGCCCGTCCCGGGCTGTTTTGAGCCGCGCCGCGCCCCTCCGACGCTGTTTTTCTCTCTATCACACGAAAATGTGTCTAGCAATGGAATCATCGTATGATTATGATACCTGTGTTGTGGACCGATGCGTCCATGCGGATGAGAGCGGTGCGACCTCCGGGTTCGCAAGAGCCGCCGAGGCGGGAGATCACATCATGAGAACGATCAACACATCGCGCACAGTGTACGATCTGTGGCCATCTCTTCAGGGAGACGGTCGATGAAAAAACGACGTGAGCGCGCTGCGGATAAACGCCGCCGTGCCCTCCAACGGTTCATGGCCGAGCGCGGGCTGACACCGGCTGAATGGGCTCGACGGGCGCATATCTCTTCGAGCGCGCTCTACAACTTCCTCAACAGCTATAGCGATTCCCTGAGTATCCAAACGCTCGACGCGCTCGCACGCGCCGCGGGCGTGTCGACCGCGAGACTTGTTGGCGATGACAAAGCCGGCGAAAGCGTTTCCTTTCCGCACGTCACCGTGATCGGCTACGTCGAAGCCGGGCATTACGTCGAGAATCCGGAATGGGCACCGGACATGCGCTTTGACGTCGCCGTTCCCATGGATAGCGACGTCGCCCCGCGCGCCTTCGGCCTCCGCATCAAGGGTTCGTCGATGAATCGAATCTATCCGGAAGGCACGATCGTTATCTGTGTGCCTGTCTGGGATTTCGATGGCGAGATTTCATCGGGCGACCGCGTTGTTTGCCGACGACGAAACCGGCAGGGCGCCTACGAAACCACGGTGAAGGAGCTGGCCTTTGATCTCGGCGGGCGCGCCTGGCTATGGCCGCGCTCGGATGATCCTCAACATCAAACACCAATTGCGGTCCCCTGGCCGCCACCGGAAGAGGTGGAGACCGCATTTGCTGATGAGCATGAAATCGCGATGATCGCGATCGTGATCGCTGCCTATCAGGTCGAGTCCGCCGCCCATCGCCCGCCCAAATCGCGCTAGCGCGGCCGTTCGATCGCCAGCTGCATGAGATCAATCAATACGATGGATGCCTATTGGGTAACAGTTCAAGCGTTCGGCGATTTATGGCAACGGGGCTTTGCGCGCTCTTCAAGCCTAATCATGTACTGTCGCGTTCCATTCTTTCCGCGCATCACGAAACACGATCCTTCGGGATATTTTGAGTGCACGCGGACAGCCGCACGAGGCTATTGCGAGGAGGGATGACAGCAGCACTCATAATGCATCTGGCCGAGAAGAGCGCGGCGAGTGAGACTGCGCCTGACGTCTACGCCATCTTTCTCACTAACACGATCAGCTCGGCGGCTCGTGGGAATCCGCGACATACCAGAGGTTGCCGATGCGCCTCAGATAAACAAAATGGCCGACTGGCCCGGTGAATGGCCGGCACAGCCATTTTTGATCGAATACACATTCGATGACGTCGACCACCGCCAAAAGATCGCCTGACGCGGGTCGCCAATCGACGTCGAGATCGCGCGGGAGATCCTTTCGCGTGAACGGGCCGAGACGCCGAAAGCGATAGTCGAAGATGCGCCGCTTGTCGGATGGCTCATACTGTACCACGAGCTTCGGTACATTCTGGGCGATGGCGCAAAGTGCGTTGTCGCGTCGCGCGATGCAGGCCAGATAGGTCTCGACAGCGCACGTCGCATTGCGCCCGTTCCCGATGCATACGCTGTCGGTCTCGGCGCCAAATGTCGTCAGACGCAACCAGTGATCACCCTTGGGCCGCGCCGGGAGCACTTCGGGTGCCGTGGCACTTAAAACCGGTTTGGTCGAAACCGCTTCCGGCGATGAAATCCCGGGCGCCCCGGACGAGCCGGAAACCGGTTTGAGCTCCCCCTGATTCTCACAACCCGAAAGATAGAGCATGGTCAGGATGGCCATGAGACCTCCCCGCAGCCGGCGAGGCCATTCCGATTCATGTGACATCCCGCTCACCACCATGCTCCCTCTCGAATTCAGACTGCCATGCTCCGTCACGCTATGGAACCGCCCTTTGGGCAGGCGTCAGCAGGGGCAATCCTTAACACATAATAATGAGATTTTAGGCTTGCCATCGACACATAACTATGTGACCGTGGCCGTGTGGGAGAAATCGATACCGCACGACGAGGACGGTAATGCGTGAAGCCGATCGCCAAGGCCTCTACGCGCGTTACAACGGGCCCCTTTCGCCGGAGGCGCGGGCGGCCCTTGATGATCGGATACGAAGTGGCAGCCGACGCGCCACCCAAGAGGCCTGGGGCACAGTTCGCTTCTGGGCGAAGCGCGCGCTCGCCGCTCGGCGCGCGCGGGATCTCACAGAACAGGATCGTAGCGAGCACTGGCTCAACGCCGCACTTCTGACCTGGCAGGAAGCGCGCGCGGCTGAACGATCTGCCGTCTTACGCAAGGAGCAAGCGGCATGACCTGAAGGTCGCTCACATCAGAAAGGCCGGATGGCGTTGCCCTGCGCCCCCGGCCTAGGGATACGCAGGGCGGGACCTCCCCCGCCCGGCTCCACCTTGAGCGAGGCTCCTTGCCTCCCCTGCGCATCCCGTCATGCTCGGGCACTCGGCTGCCGCCAGCGCAATACGCCCCTTGCGCAGGGATGTTGCGTGCATCGAAATCCAGAACGAACAATCGACCCTCAGCGCGCGCGATGGCGCAGGTCGAAATGAATACCGAGCGCCCCCAGCCCGACTTGGCCGGACCATACCGGCGGCATTAGCCAACCAGCTCAACCGCGCGTCTTGCGCTCCACCATTCCCGCCATGAGGTACATGATGACGTAGACGATCAAGCGATAGACAACAGCCGACCCCGGCGGGATGCAGATAAACGACATGGCATCGAGCCCGCGCGCGCCAATCTCGTAGGCGATGCGCAAAACCTCGTAGTCGGTCATGCCGATGGGCTCGGCCAAATCGCCGAGAATGTCGCCCGGGGCGGGCCCCGCGCCGCCGATCACGTCCATGTCGAAATGGACATAGACGGCGTTCGTTCCCTCATAGGCGTGCCGCAGCTCGCCACACACCTTCTCCACGTCGAAGCCGCGGCGGATACGCCACATGGGAAAGAAGTGCGTGCCGCCATCGAGGAAACGCCGCACCTGCACCTTGTGCTCGAGCATGCCGCGCTCACCGATCTCGATCAGATTCTTCGGATCGAAGTTCGGACAAAACTCGTAGGTCTTGTACTTCCACGAATCGCTGCCGGCGATTCGCGGATCCATGGTCAGTTTGTCGATCGGCGCGATATCCCAGTGCGTATCGAGGCTGATCATGCCGACCTTGCCCTTTGTCCGCTCCGCCACGGGCTTGGCAATGGCGAAGGAGCCGCAGGGTGAATTTTGCCCGATAACGATCGGGATCGCGCCGGCGTCGAGCGCGTCGTTGACCTTCTGCTCCACCGCCGCCTGCGCGCGAAGGATGTTCTCGGCCGTCGGCTTCGTGAGACTTTCCGGCGGGATCGCCGCGTCACCATAGTCGACGAGCTTCAAATGTTCGAACACGTCGACGTTGAAGTCCTGGATATAGCCGGATCCGTAACGCACGGATTGCTGACGGATGCGTTTCGATGCGGCAAGCCACTCGTCCTTCCCCACACCGGCATAGCCACGCCAGCCCGCGACGTAGGGGGCGCCGATGATGACGACGTCGGCTCCCTTCAACTCCTCCGGTTTCGTCGCATGCGGGCGCGCCATGAAGGTCGGCGTCTCCGCTTCGATCATCGGCACGTACCAGGGCGCCGTGAACGAGAAGGTATTCTCCATTCTGTTGCGCTCGATCTCGTCCCAGCTTGGATAGACCATATGCGACTCCTCACAGCAGAAATTGAAGGTGAATTGAATATCGGGTGCGGCCGAACCTCGACGCGCAACATTCAGCGACAAGAACTCCGCCGGCTACAACCGCAGCTTGGTCGAGAGTATGCCGCAATCGTTCCCCGACATTTCCTGGGACTCGATGACGCCCTTCGTATCGACGATGAACTGGACCCTGCAGTAACGCGGCAATCCCGGGCTCGCCGTGGCGTCCACCCAATCGTAGCGCGCGAGCGCTCGCCCGTCTGCAAGCGTGGCGATCTGGCTCGGTTCTCCCGAATTGGCAATAACGTCCTTGAGCGGAATTCCTGCATAGGAACGCGCTGGCCGATAGGTGAGGCATGAGGAGACGGCCAAGACCATAAGAAGGGCCATCCCGCCAAAGAGCATCCGTTTCGATATGCGTTTCATGGGGCTCATGGGCACACCAAGCCCGCCGACGCTCAATCGCCGATCAGTCGTTCGAGAGATCGCACGGTCTGTCATGAACTCAAGCTTAGGATAACCCTACCCATGGCCGCTTCAAGTGGTGTGCCCCAATATCCGCGAATGTTCATTTATGGAAACAAGATCGCGGGGTCGGTGGTATAGCGCGCGAGTTTCTCCCGATCGATGGTAACGCCCAACCCCGGTCGATCCGGAATTTCAAGTTGTCCATCCTCATCGAGCGCGAACGGTTCTGCGGTGATCCCGTCGACATACGGGCTGCCGCCGATGAACTCGACGAGATCGGTGCCGGGAAATGCCGTTGCCATCTGCAAGTCCGCGGCAACACCGAGGGCGGTGTTCCAGCCGTGCCCGATATACTTCACGCCGAAATCATAGGCCATCCACACGATGCGCCGCTGCTCGCTGATGCCGCCGACCTTGGTGACGTCGGGTTGGATAATGTCGAAGGCGCCGCGAACGAGCCAAGGAATGAAGGCCTGGCGACGCGTGAGCACCTCTCCGCCCGCGATCGGCACAGGGCTCTGACGCCTCAGCTCGCAGAAATCGTCAATCGCGTCCGGGCGCAAGGCCTCCTCGAACCAGCCGACATCGTAATCCCTAAGCATCCCAGCGGTGCGAAGCGCCCATTTGAGGCCATGTGGCCAATAGGCGTCGCTCGCACCGGCATCGACCAACAGCTTGGATACGGGACCGGCCGCCTCGCGCGCCGCCCGCACGATGGCTTCGTCGAGCTTCGTGTCGAGTGCGCGCCCGAAGGGTCCCCAGCCGATCTTGAAGGCGGTGAAGCCGCGCGCCCGGTAGTGTCCGATGACGTCGCGCATCTTCGCAGGCTCCTCCATGAGGAGCGAGCAATAGGGCTCCACGCGCTCGCGATGCCGTCCGCCGAGAAGACGTCCGACCGATAGCCCCGTCGCCTGGCCCAGGATATCCCACAGCGCGATATCGATGCCGCTGATGACGTGAGTGAGCGTCCCGCCTCGGCCCATCCAAAATGTGTGCTGGTGAAGCTTCTCTGACACACGTTCAGGTGAAAGCGCATCCTCGCCGAGGACAAGCGGCTCAAGAACCTTGAGCCCTGCGGCGACAAGGCGTGCATCGGTGAAGACGCTGCCGAAACCGACGATCCCCGCATCCGTGTGGATGGCGAGAATTGCATGGATCGAATCCTCGGGCTTGATCTCGTTCGACCAGCCGCCCTTGGGGCTTTCGCCGAACAGCGGAGCCGAGCGGACGGCCGTGATCTTCACAGGCGGAAGCGCCTGACGGAAAGCGAAACGTTCTCCCGCTTTCGTGGCCTCGCCCATGATCACCCCCCCTTGCTTGAATTCTATCGGCCGCGCCCGCTCAACCCGGCCTATCGGCCTGGCGCGTGATGGATCAGGCATATACCGCCGAGAGAATGCTCATTTCGCCGTCCAATCCTTGTAGCGATAGTAAAGGACGGTGATCGGCAGGAACCACGGCTTGCCGTAATAGAGCGGCCGCGTATCGAAAGGCAGATCATCGAAAGCCGTGCCCGCATCGTTCGCGCGCAATATACGCAGTCCCATCTTGTGTCCCATATAGGGTGCCATCGCGGCGCCGTAGCCGCTGTACCCGACGGCATAGTGAATGCCATCACGAAGACCGATATGCGGCCGCTTCTGGAAGGTGTAGCCGATCGTGCCAAGCCAACTGTGGCCCAAGCGAACGCCGTCGAGTTGCGGAAAGATGCGCTTGGCCAGCCGGAAGATGCGTTCGCCGGAGGTGCGCGGGTCGCTGTCGCGCATGGTGGCCCGGCCGCCGAAGATAAGCCGCGAGTGATCGGGCGCCGGTCGCATGGAATGGGCAAGCTTCAAGGTGTCGACGCACGGACGAAGCCCCGGTATGACCGAGCGAATCCGATCGAGGCTCAAGGGCTCGGTCGCGACCCCGCCGGCGGAGAGGGGGATGATGCGCCGGCCGAGCGCCGGTACAAGATTGCCCGTCAGCGAATCGCTGGCGACCACGACATCGCGCGCCGCGACGGCGCCACGCGGTGTATGGACGACAAATCCATCCTTCTGACGCTCGATCCGCGTCACGCGCGTACCGCTCGTAACGCGCCCGCCGGCTGCCATCACACTCTTGAGCAGTCCCGCCTGCAGCATGGCGCCGTGCACACTGCCCTCGCGACGCCGGACCTCGCCGCCGAAATAGGCGTCGGTCGCGAGCTCCCGCCGCACCTCGGCGCGCGGCACGATGTCGGCCTCATAGCCGACTTCGCGCTTCAGTATCTCCATCTCGCGCGCCAACATCTCATAGTGACTTGGCCGTGCGGCGGCGACGAACCGGCCGCTCTTACGGAGATGGCATTCGATTTTCTCGCGCTCGATAAGGTCGAAGATGAAATCGACCGAGCTGAGCTCCTCGCGCACGATCGCGGCCGCCTTGGGCTTGCCATGGGCCTCCGCCAGTTGACTGAAGGACTGCCGGTTGATGCCCACATGGCCCTGGTTTCGCGAAGACGCCGCCCACCCCGTCGTCTCCGCCTCGCAGACGAGCACGTCACGCGTCGCACGTGCCAGCGTCAAGGCCGCACCAAGCCCCGTATAGCCGGCCCCGACGACGACGGCGTCGACCTTCTTCGGCAGATCGATCGCGGGTAAGGCCGTCGGCGGGGCCGCATCCCACCAATACGGCTCCAGTTTCATGTCGGCCGGCCGGAGAGTCTCTCCCATCCTTGCCCCCTGTCCTGAGACCATGCGGACGTCGCAGCTCTACGCTGGCAAAGCCCCCCGCACATAGTGATGCAAAGCCTGCGCACGGTAAACGAGCTTAGGCAATTGTTCGATCGTGACATAGCCCGGCGCCGCATTGATCACATCCGGGATTCGCGCGACCATCTGCATGGGAGTCGTCAAATTGCCATCGAGCCCACCGAAGCGGAGGGTCAGGTTCGGCTCTCCGCGGATGAGCCACACCTTCTGTTCGGATTCGCCCTTTTTCAGAACGCGGATCGCATTCCGCCCGCGAAAGGCGATGCCCTCCTGCGTCTCGACATCGATGACTTGCATGGTACCGATGGTTCGCCCGGCTTGAATCGTCTTGCCCAGCGCCTCGCAGCGAAGGGGAATGGCCGAAGTAATTGGCTCGACGCTCTCGCGAATGCACGAGATGGTGAGACCCAGGTCGGCTGCCAGATTCTCCCAGAAATAGACGTAAATGCCGTGCTGGAGCGGCGAATCGGATTCGGGCTTGGCTGCACGTACAGACTCGGGCGCTTCGTCGACATGAACGACGCGCGCGACCTCCGGTCCATAGTTGTCGACATCGGTCACGCTCCGATGCGTGATGCTGCGGATCATCCGGCAGGCACCCGTCAGCAGTGCGGGTACGTTGACGATAAGCATGTCCTGGTTGCCGGTTCCCGTGATCGTCACGCCATGCTCCTTGGCCAGCCGATCGAGGCCGGCGGTAAGCTCGGGCTCCGCCCGCCAGGGATAGGACGCCTCGGCACCGACGGTGATGACATTCATCCGCGCATCGAGACACTCGCGATAGATCCGGTCCATCCGCCTCATGTCATCGTAGACGGACACGATCGCGATGTCGGCCGAAACGCCGCCGAGGCATCCGGGCACGGCCTCGCGAATGGCGAGGTTGAGCGGCTCCGGGAGGTTCGCGAACGCCGCCAGATTGCGCCCGACCTTGGGGCCGGCACGGTTGAAGGCACCCACGATCTCGACGCCCTTCTCGCGCAGCAACCGCACCACCGCGGCGCCGACCTTGCCGACGCCATACACCACCGCGCGAATTGGTCTCATGGAATGCGCCCCCGCTATATCCGGCCGGGCCGGCCGTCCTCCTCGATGCGCCAAAGCGTATCGGAAAGTCAAGCGGTGCCCGAAGCTGTGTGACGGAACCGATGGGGGCAACGCACCCCGCCATGACCGCCCCGGTCGTACCGGTTTCAACGCCATGGCACCTTGGCCGCCCATGGACTACCGTTTACTTGCCGCGTGATCTATCGAACCGCCGATGCTGCCGAGGCATCATCAGCCGTACGTTCTCTTGTGTTCGTACATGGAGATGACAGCCGAGCGCAGGCGCGTAGGAGCACTTCACCGAAGGGAGGCACCCATGAGATTCATCGATTGGGACGGCGTGCACAAACTGGCGGACTATCCCTCGCTCGTCGGGGCACTGGCGTCCATGTATGCGGGGGGCTGCGATGCGATGGATCGCCTCCTGATGTCGCAACCCACGAAGGACGGCGATGAGGGCGATTTCCTCATGCAGCCGGCCTGGATGCGGGGGCGTGGCTTCGGCATCAAGATCGCCAACGTCTTTCCCGGCAACGAGGCGCGTGGCAAGCCGAGCATCATAGGCGTCTATCTTCTCTTCGACGGCAATACAGGTGAGCCGCTTGCCGTCATCGATGGCACGGCCGAGACACTCGTCAAGACAGCAAGCAATTCTGCCGTTGCGACGACATTTCTCGCGCGGGACAACACCGAAACCATGCTCATGATGGGTGCCGGAAATTTGGCGCCTTACCTGATCGCTGCGCACGCCTCCGTGCGCCCGATCCGCCGCGTCATGATCTGGAACCGGACGAAGGCGAAGGCCGAGAGCCTCGCCGCCCGCCTCAGCAAGCCGGGATTTGTAGTCGAGGCCGTCACCGATCCTGCCGCGGCCGCGGCCAGGGCCGATCTCGTGTCCTGCGCCACCTACGCGGCCGAGCCGATCCTCAAGGGTGCCTGGCTGAAGCCCGGCACGCATGTCGACCTCGTCGGCAGCTATCGCCCCGACTTGCGCGAATCCGACGATGACGTGATACGCCGGGCCGGCCGCCTCTATGTCGACGCGCGCTTCTCGACCGTCGAGATCGCGGGCGACGTGATCGAGCCGTTGAAGAGTGGTGTCCTTTCCAAGGACAACATCACAGACCTTTTCGAGCTCGCGCAAGGCAAGCGGCCGGGGCGAGCCACCGCGGAAGAAATTACCGTCTTCAAGTCCGGCGGCGGCGGCCACGAAGATCTCGCCGCCGCTCTCATGCTCTACGAACGCGTGCTGAAATCGTGATAGAGCGCACCAAGACTAGGGAGACCGGTGACGATTGACGCACCCACCGACCGCGGGCTTATCGTCTGTTCGTGCGCAACACAGCCGTCCTACGCTGCCACGCGCAGCTCCAGCTCAGCCCATACCTCCCTCAAGGCCTCCACGAAATCGGCCATCATGCGGTCGTCGTGGAGTGGTGTTGGCGTGATGCGCAGCCGTTCCGTCCCGCGTGGAACGGTCGGGAAGTTGATCGGCTGTACGTAGAGTCCGTACCGTTCGAGGAGCGTGTCGCTGGCCCGCTTGCAGAGCCGCGCATCGCCGACCAGAACCGGCACGATATGGGATTCTGACGCCATGA
>JBGPGW010000112.1:0-10605 GCA_041484095.1 Alphaproteobacteria bacterium
GCAATCAGATTCTTCTTCATGATGATGTTTCCCTTTGTTGAGTTCGGTCCCATGACCGAAGTTTCACGATGCGCCGCCCTAGGTGTCCTGGAACTCCCTGAAGCCGAGGGACCGAACGGAACCCGCCATCGACGCACTCCTCTTATGAGCAACGCCTGTGCCAAAGCCTCATAACCACTAATAGATTGAAATCGCTATATTATTTTCTTCCGGCGGCCACGCGGGTGTAAACGCCTGTAACATTCGTTAAACAAGCGGACAAGTGCGCGACACTCCCCCCGCTCTCTCATGCGGACCCTCTCCGCGAGGGCGCCCGTCAATTCCGCGCGTCACCGCGCGCGCCGAGCGGGATCGGGCCGGACAAATCGTGCCGAATGAGATGGGGGATGAAATGGGGCCCGCCTGGCGCGGGTTTGTGCGATCAAACGCTGCGACCGGGACGTGGATCGCCCGCCAAAGACGGGCGAATCCGCGGGACCGGGGAACGCTCCTTCCCGTGGCGCCGCGCGTGGCCCGTGGCGGCGCGCTTGGCCTGGATTAGTTGGTTTCGTCTCTCGACGACGCGAAGCCGTGGTCGACGGCCCAGATCGCCGCCTGCGTGCGATTTGTCGCGTTGATCTTCCGCAGCAGCCCCTTCATCCGCACTTTGATCGTGGCTTCGGATACGCGCAACTGCCGGGCGATGGTCCGGTTGGAAAACCCGCGGACGAGGCAGGTGAGAACTTGCTGCTCTTGCTCCGAGATCTCGCCCGGCGTGCCGCCGGACCGCTCGAGCGCCGCGGCCGAGCGGTTGAGCACGGCCTTGACCAGCTCGGAGGAGAAGACCCGTTCGCCCGCGAGAATGAGCCGGAGAAAACCATGAAGTGCCGAGGCCGAGACGTCCTTCGAGAGATAGCCGGCGATCCCGGCATCAAGGCAGCGGCGAAGCCAATCGTCCGATTTCGAGTCGCCGAACAAGACGATCCGCGCCTTGGGGAACCGCCGGGCCAGATCTCTTACCTGAGCCAAATAGTGGCCCGCATCGGCATCGAGCGGCAAATCGATGAGCACGACGTCCGTGGCCGCATCGATGATGCTCACCACCTCTTCGAGGTCTCGCGCCTCCCCCGCGACGGCGAATTCGTCATTTTTGAGGAGAGAGCGCAATCCCTCGCGCACGAGCCGGCTGGCCGCGACCAGGACGACGCGCGCCGGGACGTTGCCCGCCCGCGCCTCTTCCGTTTTTTCGTCTTGCGCTTCGTGTCCGTTGAGGCCAGCCATCTCTCGCATCCCGGTCAGAAGCTGCCGATCACGAAGACGCGGACCGACGATTGGGCGATGCTGTTGAGCCCGCCATTCTGCTGGACCGAGACGGAGTTGCCTGGAGTCCCGAGGCCAGTTCCGCCGAGCGTGTTGTCAGCCGCTCCTCCGGAGAAATATTCGTTGTTGTTTTTTATGGACACCCTCGAGTTCAATTCCGAAGCCACCACGGCGCGGCCATCCTCGCAGGAGAGAAGTGTTCCCGGCGTCGACCCGCCGGTGCTATTGCCTTCCCGTTTGAGATCGAGCCCGAACCCGCCGCCCGAAATCACGGAGCCGCAGATGCGGTTGAGATGCGATGCGTCCGAGCCCGCGAGCACCCGCCAGCTATCCGCGCACCAGAATCCGAAGGGATAGCTGACCGTCATGCTCGTCGCGACGCTGCCGATCGCGGCGAATGCGAGTTGCATCGCGGGTGCTGCGGCCGGACCGGCATTCGCGCCATCGTCTGCCGCGAACACGATCGAGGGGTGGAGCCACACATCCGGCATGATGGTGAACGTCGCCAAATTGTCGGCGTCGCTGATTTGCTCGGATTCAACGCCGGAGCCTGAGAGCCGCTCCTCTATCGGCGCGGCAGGCCTCTCGCCATCCGCGACTTCCTCCGCGAGCGCCGGCGACACGATCAACAGTCCGAACAGCACATTGGCCAACCGCAGGAAGGACGCGGCGCCCGCCACGGCGAATGCCGCCATGGCGGCGATCGTCCAGACCGAGGCCGTGACCCACGCAGAATACTCCGCACCCGCGCTCTTCGCGTGAACGCGAATATCGGCGCGATTGCGTCCGCTCGGCTCTTGCCACGCGCGCCGCGGGGTCCGCCCGTCCATTGTTCCATCCTCCGCTCGGCGGATTCATCCGTGCGCGCGTACATGCGTACCGCCACACCGCCATGCAGAAGACAGCACTGAATGTGCCAAGCGCCGCCGCCACGCGATCAAGCCGATGCGACGCGGCGAATCCTGGATATGAAAACAACCAGATGATTGGTTAATCGCGGACCGGGCGGCGCGCGCACGATGCGTCCGACACGCCCGGAATGTGTCCGCTGCGTCTCACGCCGGGACACTCTTGTTGCGAATGCGCGACAGACTCATTGGCTCCGATCGGCGACGCGGATGCGTCGGAAAATGGCATGCCGATTTCTGTCATGCCCCAATGGGGCGTGCGTGCCACCCGAATGGGTGCCGGACTGCTCGAAATTCCTCAACGTCACGCGATCGAGATATCCCATTGGATGAAATCTACCGCGAACGAGTTTTCATCCGACACACGTCCTGGCACGGAAGATGCTCAGGGGACCGTTGCGCGGAGATGCCTCGCGGTGCCTCCGCTATCAGCACACCTGGAACCAACGGTCGCCGGCCGAGAGCGAGGCCGGATTAGGGATTGCTTAGTCACTGCGACCTAGCATCGGCGGGTTTGAACAGCCCTGCCATCGCTGGTTTTCACGACGTTTGGACGGAACCGGAAGCGATACGACGATGTCCCCGCCAGCAACAGACAAAGGGCACCCCCGTCCGGACGCCTCTCAAAACCCGTCGGACGCGGAACGCGCGCTCCTCAAGCAAATGCGGCGGCCACCGCCAGTAAAAATTGTTCCGCACCGCTTCAACAAGACCGGACGCACGAGAACGATGCGATCGGATAGCGCCGCGATGGACGTGTATCTTTCGCCGCACTCCGACGATATCTGCTTTTCGCTTGGTGCACTTGTTTCCAAGCGCCAAGCCGGAACACTATTGATCGTGTATTCGATCTCACAGTACCACCCTGAACCTGCTGACCGGCCAGTTCTGCCGCCGGATATCGTCACTCGAACGCGTATTGCGGAGGATCATGCCTTTGCCGCCGCGTGCGGCCTCGACGTGCGGTTCCTCGATTTTGAGGATGCGGCCTTCATGGGCCGTCGCGTGGTTGATCTCACATGGGCTGGAGAGAATGCGAAGCGCATCGAGGCAACTCTGATGCGCGCGCTTCTCCAGCTCGCCTCCAAACGCATTCCGGGTGAACGTTCATGGCTCTTCTGTCCGAGCGGGATAGGCGCCCATGTCGACCATGTCGCTATCTCCTCGGTGGTTGCGAGAAATCTCGGGCAACTGGCGGCGCTTTACCGCATCGGTTTCTATGAAGACTTGCCCTACGCGTCGGATCCCAAGAAGCGGTCCGAAGGGCTCGCTCGTCTCGTTGAACAACTGCGCGGCCACACCCTTCGTCGGCTTTCTCTGCCGATCGGCGATGCGGTCGGCCGGAAGCTCGCGCTGATCGGTCTCTATCGCAGCCAGTGCGGAATGCATGCGTCGGCCGAGCGGTTCACGCCGGCCGCAGAAACAGAATCGACGCCTCACGAGGCCATCTGGATCCATGAGCCGATCGAGCCGGACGGCTCGCTTAGCGATACAACCGGCTCCACTTCCGGGATATAGAGTGTCGATCGGTCGGCCCGTCGTGGTGCGCGCGGCGCATGACGAAAAGCGAGAATGGATCGCCATGGTTTTCGCGAATTTTGAGGGGATTCGGCGTCCGTTCGCCGCCGAGCGCGGCTTGGAGGGACGATGAACAAGCCCCCTTCCTTTGCCCATGCCGCAAAATCCGGCGGCAACAAGCTGGCCAAGAAACTGACGCAGGCCATCGCGGCCCACCAGCTCGGCGAGCTAGCAGCGGCCGAGCGCCTCTACAGATCCATTCTCGCATCGAAACCGAATCACTTCGATGCGCTGCATCTTCTAGGCGTGATCGAACACCAAAAAGGGCGATACCGGGAGGCCGAGCGCCTGATCGGCCGGGCGTTGAAAATCAACCCACAATCGGCGGCGGCGCATGTGAATCATGGGTTGGCGCTCCAGGCGCTCGACCGGCACGAAGACGCGCTCGCGAGCTATGACCGTGCGCTCGCGCTCAAGCCCGAGGATGCCAGCGTGTTGAACAACCGCGGCACGGTCCTGCAGGCGCTCAAACGGCCCGAAGACGCCCTAGCAAGCATCGACCGCGCGATCGCCCTAAGAACCGGTTATGACCGCGCCCTTTACAACCGCGGCATCGCCTTGCAGGACCTCGGGCGGACGGAAGAAGCGCTGGCCAGCTTCGACCGGGCTCTGGCTCTCAAGCCCGACTATATCCCTGCCCTCTACAACCGCGGCATTGCCTTGGCAAATCTCAAGCGGCCGGAGGACGCGCTCGCGAGCTTTGAGCGGGCGCTGGCCCTTAAACCCGATTACGTCGAGGCCCTCAACACCCGCGGCAATGCCTTGCGCGACTTGAATCGGCCGGAGGAGGCGCTCTCGAGCTACGACCGGGCACTGGCCCTCAAGCCCGACGAACCCGATGCCCTCAACAATCGCGGCAATGCTTTGCGGGACCTCAGACGATTTGAAGAGGCGCTCTCAAGCTACGACCGGGCGCTGGCCCTCAAGCCCGACTACGTCGAGGCCCTCAACAACCGCGGCATTGTCCTGCGCGACCTCAAGCGTCCGGAGGAGGCGCTGACAAGTCTGGCGCGGGCGATCGAGATCAAACCCGACTACGCCGAGGCGATTTTCAATCGCGGCAAGACCTTCGCTGAGATGGATCGCCCGGTCGAAGCGACGGAGTGTTATGTGCGCGCGCTCGAGATCAGGCCGGACTATGCGGAGGTGCTGAGCGAGCGCGGCTCCTTGTTGAACAAACTCAAGCTCTACGACGAGGCGATCGAGGATTTCGAGCATTTGCTTCGCATCGATCCCCATTACCCCTATGCGAAGGGCAATTATCTGCATGCGAAGATGTACTGCTGCAATTGGGCATCGATCGAAGAGGACGTGAGAGGGGTCATAGAGGGCTTGCGGGCCGGAGAACGCTGCGATTACCCGTGGGCATTTCTTGGGATCTCGGATTCGCCGGAGGATCAGCTTGCCTGTGCACGGATTTTCACCGCTTCCGAGTACCCGCCCTCCCGGGATTCCTTGTGGAAGGGCGAGCGATACGGTCACGACAAAATTCACGTGGCCTACATTTCATCCGATTTCCGCAACCATGCAATGGCGTATCTGATTGCGGGCTTGTTCGAACTGCATGATCGCAGCCGCTTCGTGACGACGGCGATCTCGATCGGCCCTGACACGAAAAATGAGATGCGCGGGCGAATCGAACGCGCCTTCGACCGCTTCATCGACGCCCGGGAAAAGAGCGACCGCGCGGTCGCCGAACTGCTGCGGGAACTCGAAGTGGATATCGCCGTCGATTTGAACGGATTCACGGCTCACAGTCGTCCCGGGATTCTCGCGTTGCGCCCTGCCCCCGTCCAGGTCAGCTATCTCGGCTTGCCGGGCACCATGGGGGCCGGGTACATCGACTACATCATCGCCGACCGGGTCATCATCCCCGAGGACCGGCATGATTGTTACGCGGAGAAAATCGTCTACCTCCCCGACACCTACTTCGTAAACGATTCAAAGCGGCGCATCGCCGAGGCAACACCCACCCGCGCGGAGGCCGGCCTGCCCGATGCGGGGTTCGTGTTCTGCAGCTTCAACAACAACTACAAGATCACGCCGCCTGTCTTCGATGTCTGGATGCGTCTGCTGCGAGAGGTCGACGGCAGCGTGCTGTGGCTCTTGCAATCGAATGACGTTTCCGCGAAAAACCTGCGGCGTGAGGCCGAATCGCGCGGCGTCGCGCCCGATCAGCTGGTGTTCGCGCCGAAAATTGAACCGGCAGACCATCTTGCCCGGCACCGCCTGGCGGACCTCTCCCTCGACACGCTTCCCTGCAACGCCCACACGACGGCCAGCGATGCGCTCTGGGCCGGACTGCCCGTCCTCACCTGTCTCGGGACGACCTTTGCCGGGCGGGTCGCGGCCAGCCTGCTCAATGCCGTCGGCTTGCCCGAATTGATCACGCATTCCATCGGCGAATACGAAGCGCTCGCGATGACGCTGGCGAAGGACCGGCAAGCGCATGCGGCGATCAAGGCGAAGCTCGCCCTCAACCGCACGAGCTACCCCTTGTTCGACACGGACCGCTTTCGCCGCCACATAGAGGCGGCCTATGTCGCGATGTGGGAGCGCGCTCAACGCGGCGAGAAGCCGTCAAGTTTCGCCGTGGACCCCATCGCCGCCTGAACACTCAAAGGCGAAATCGCCGAGGGCGATGTAAGCGGGCCGTTCTGACCGAACATCCGCGCCTCCGCCATTCCTAGCGATAACGATTGATCCCGCGCTCTCGACGGCGCGGCACGTGCACGCGCGTATCGCCCGCACCTCGCGGCGATGCGTTTGCATGCGCGAATGCAATCCCGCCACAGCAGACGAGAACCGGCGCTTCGCGCGCCAAGGATGATGCAGCACCAAAGATGCGCAATGCGGCATCGGCGCGGATTCGGAAAATAACGGGACTATTTGGTTAACGGCACATCGCGCGATGCATGGCGCGAGTAACGCGCGCGCTAATGACTGTCACATCGCGTGACACTGCTGTCTCGCGAGCGTGACACGAAATCGCGATCCATCGTGGTTAACGATCCGCATGCAAGCGCAAGTCAGGATGCGACGACGCATTCGGCGCATCACGCCGCCCGAAAACCCGGGCGAGAAAAGATCGGGGAATCCTACTCAATTCGGGTATCGCCGCATTCGCCGCGCGCGTGGGAAACGTACTACCCAGAAGGGTACGCCCAATGAACGCATGCCTGGCACAGATGTTGCGCTATCTGTGACGACGACGCGGGAGCAACCGCACCGTCAATGCGGGCCGCACCTGGCCGATCGGGGAGGATAGCGATGTTGCGCAATCAACTCACGACACTGCATCACACGCCCACTGCCGGACATCGCCATCGCCGAGGGAACGATCGGGCCATGAAGCCCTCGTTTCTCGCGTTCCTCGAGAATTTCGATCCCAGCCGATTCAAGCGCGACGCCGGGTACCGATTGCGGGTCGACCAGTCGCTTCTGGCGTTCAGCGAAACCGAGGCGACGCTCTTCTGCCGCATCTATCTCAAACTGCTCGCGCACTGACGCAGGCGACGGCCGCATGGCGGCGCACGAATGACAATGGAAAAAGAACGAGTAACGAGCGAGGTACGCCATGATTGACGAGACGACGATCGAGACCACTGGTCTCTCCGACGAGGAAGTTCGTCTGTTCATTCTTGTCGCGAACGGCATGATCCGTTCATCGCTCTGGCGCGGCTTTTACCGGTTCCGCGGATTGAACGCCGATTTCTTCGACGTCTATCTCGCCGACCGTCCCGGCGACGTCGTGAGCATCGGCGTCGGTCCGCAGCGGCGCTATTTCGCCCTCGATCACCGCGACAGCTCCGTCCGGATGGCCGATTCGCTCGCCAATGTGTTGAGCGATATCGCCTTCACGCCGGCCGAAGTCGCGTAACCCGGACGCAGGCACCGGCGGCGCGTCCCACGGCGAAAGGCTCCGCCGGCGACGTCGAACGCTGCGCGAGGCAGCAATCAAGACGACCGGCCACGCGCGTAAAGCGCTTCGGAGATCTTGAGCTTTACTCGTCCGTCGACGAGGACTGTTTCTCAAAACGAGCGATCTGCTCCCGGATGAAGGCGACCATCGCGGGGCTGTCCCATACGGCCGCGCCTGTCTGCCATCCGCGTTCGCGGCCGTCGGCGTCGATGAGGCTCGTCGTCGGCACGGCCACGATCGAGAGATCTTTCATGAGGCGGCTCTGTACGTCGAAGTAGAGGCCGAGGGAGCGAATGCCGATCTCGTCATAGAACGCCCTGGCCTTCGCGAAATTACCGTAGTCGAGCGATACCGCCACGACTTCGAATGTCGGGCCGCCGAGAAGAGCCTGCAGCCGATCGAGAGACGGCATCTCCCGCCGGCAAGGCTCGCACCATGTCGCCCAGAGATTGAGAAGGATGACCCGCCCGCGGAAGTGCGACAGGCTGACCGCGTGCCCGCTCGCATCCTCGAACTGGGTATCGGGAAGCGCGCGCGGCTTGGAGAACAACAGAAATTTCTTCGGCGCCTCGGCCGCCCAGACGGGCGAGCCGAGGGGAATCATGAGCGCGACGGCGGCGGCGAAGCCGATGATGGCCAATCGACGAATCTGATTTCTCCGGGATGAAGTCTCAAGCTGCGGATGATAGCAGCCCTTAGGATTCCCTGAAAGTTATGCATCGACCCCTGAGCGCTGCCGGCATTCCGGTTGGCCTGACGGACCCCTATCACTGTAACGGCTCGCAAGCCCTTCAAGAGGTTCAATCGACCTCCGATTTGAAGTCGAAGAACTTGCCGCTCGGTTCCCTCGGGATCGCATCGAGATAGACGAAGCGGATTTCGAAGGGATACATGAGGCGTTCCTGAAGTTCCTGCCGAAAGCGCGCTTCTTCGGCCGCACCAAACGGGGCTCGAAGAACGAGCCGCATCTCGATGAGTGTCTCCGTCTTGCGAACGAGCTGGAACTGTCGAATCGCTTCGAATTCATCCCACAGGCCAAGAAAGCTCGGCCAGAACCGCTGCCCCGTGGGAAGCGTTATCATTTCCCGTTCGCGGCCGAGGACCCGCCTGAGCGTTGGTAGCCCGCGCCCGCAGGATGCGGGGCCGCCGACCTCTGCACGGTCTCCATTCGCATAGCGCAGGAGCGGCATGGCAAACGCATGCAGCGGCGTTACGATCACCCGCCCGACCTGGCCCGGAGCGCACGGCCTGCCGTGGTCGTCGAACACTTCGACCAGAATGGTTTCGGCCTGAATGAGCAGCTCCTCCGAGTCCGGCGATTGCAACGCCATGTAGCCGGCCTCCGCCGAGCTGTACATGTCGGCGATCTCAAGGCCCAATACCGATCGACAAAGCTCACGAGTCTCCGGTCGTAGAATCTCCGAGTTCGTCCGCAGGCCGCGCAGCGTCGGAAACGTCATTCCCGTGTCACGGCAGTGCTGGGCGAGCGCATGGAGGTTTGAGGGAAAGGTGTTCAGATAGGTTGGCTTCATGCGCGCCAGCCACTCGGCCTGATGCTCGACGCTTGTTGTGATCCCGAGTGAGCAGGCGGGACCGCTCTGATAGGGCGCCTCTGATCCACCCCAGTTCGGGTCCCGCTTGCCCGCGGGGTAGGCCCAACCGTGAACATTGGTGAGACTGGCATGGCAGCCCGCGAGGTCTCTCCGGTGCCACAAATGATCGCGAAGGGTCACGGCCTCCCACAATATTTGCTGAAGGCCCGTTTTTCGGACGGAGATCGGCGTCGCCGTGGAGCCCGAGGTGCCGGTCTTGAAAGTCTTGCCGTGGGAAGCCGGGATCGCTTCGCTCTCCAATTTAGCCGACGCCTCCTGAATGTCGCTGCGGGTGAGGTAGGGCAGTTTCGACCAGGATTCCTCATCGAGCGGTGCGTTGGGATCGAACCCAATCCGCCTGAATGTGTCGCGGTAGAAGGGGACGGTGGCACCGGCGTGCTTCACGAGCGTGGCCAGTTGGGCGAATTGGTGCGCGCGCAGCCGCTCGGGCGACCACCATTGGGTCTGCTCGAACTGAAACTGGATGGCCAGGGCCTGGGCGCCGATGCCATCCGGGATTGCCGGCCAGACCACTTGAGGAAGGGCCGAGCGAACCCAGCCGAGCGGCACCTCCACCGGATCGAGGGGCCAAGCAGTCGCCTTTGGCGTCTGCGCCGAGGCCGGGGCAGTTGCAGCGAGGACGGTTGGCTCCGGCGGCTGTTGCGACCGCGTCAGCGCGGCCGACCCGAACGCCGGGGTGCGCTTTCCAGCCTGTTGGGTGGCGGCCTTGCGTCGGCGCTCTTTGCGGTTCATTGCGGCCTACCTGCGCGTCGCGAATCGGACAACCCAGGAGATATACGGCCGAACGTTAAAATATTGTCAACGGCGGGGACAGAGATGGTCCCGGTTTCCGAGCCGACATGCGCCCGATGACTGGCTTGCCGCATGCTTCGCGCACAAGAACGCGCCGGTGAGATTGGTGCGGATGACCCGCTCCCACGCTTCGAGGCTGAGCTCGGCCAGCGGCTTGCGGATCGAGGTGCCTGCGTTGTTGACGAGGGCGGAGAGGCGGCCGAAGCGCGCCGTGACGGCCGCGATCGCGCGAATGACATCGGCCTCGACGCCCACATCGCCTTCGACGAACAGCGACGGTCCCGGAAGCGTCCCCGTCGTTCGCGCACCGGCGGGATCGGCGTCGAACACGACGATAGTCATGCCGGCTTCGGCCAGGTGCCGCGCGATCGCGTACCCGATGCCTTGCGCGCCGCCCGTGACGAGCGCGACCTTTCTGCCGGACTCCGCTGTCACGTCAGCCCCTAATCCGTGAGGCGGCCGTCGAGGAAGGCGGCGATCGGGGCGTGGGCCC
>JBGPGW010000113.1:0-10544 GCA_041484095.1 Alphaproteobacteria bacterium
CAGGACGATGAACACGCCCGTGCTTGCCGCCATGACATGGAGCGTGATCACGCGGCTGTCCTGGCCGGCCATCGTGCCTTCGCTCCAGGCCATGAGCGTCGCCATGGAGACCGACGCGACGAGTGCGGCGGCGATGCCGCGCCAGTCGAGACCGCCGTCCGGCACGTCGAGCGCCAAGGCCAGCCCGCCGAATGCCGCGACCATGGCGAGGATGCGCCAGAACGAGATCCGGTCCCGCCCCAGGGCGGACGCGATGAGCGCGAGGATCAAGGGATAGATGTAATAGGTCAGGACGGCGAGCCCGACCGGCATGAATCCGATGGCGAGGAGAAGGCCGATCATCTGCACCGCCCACAGAAGACCGATGAGGAGGCTGGCGGTCCGCTCGCGCGGCGGCAGCCGAGCGGAACGGCCCGCAAGCGTGATCGCGACGTAGAGCGAAACGGTGAGGCAGGTCGAGCGCGCGAGATTGACGGTCAAGGCATTCGATCCCGCGTCGTAGGCCATGCGGGCCAGCACGATGTTGAAGCTGAAGAGGATCGACGAGACGAGGGCGACGAGACCCCCGATCCATGCGCGCCAGGTTCCTTGATGCGTCGCCGCGTCGCTCACGTGGATTTTGCTTCCGTTCCGGGATCGAAGAGACACGTTTGCCACGTCCGGGCGCGGGCTGTCGATGATTTGATGGGCGAGGACGAATGCTGCGATGATCGGTGCCGCCCGCCACGCCGGAGGACCGACGGCGCCCTTGCCCAGGATCCGGATGGCCGGACGGGTCGAGCGGCACCGTGAGCCGCGGTCTCTCTGGACGATGCCGGACGCGGGTGGCATAGTGCGCGCCGACGCGGCCGCCCCTTCACGGCGTTTTGTATCGGAGCAGGTCCAGAGACAGCCTTCATGACCATTGGCACCCGTCTGTTCACATGGCTCAAAGGCACCTCTGTCGGCGCGGATGCCTTCGGCAATCGATATTTTCGCGAACGGCGCCGGACGGCGGGCCGGCGCGAGCGGCGCTGGGTGCTCTACGCCGGCGATGCCGAGGCCTCGCGTGTTCCGCCCGAATGGCACGCCTGGCTTCACCACACGATCGATGCGCCGCCGATCGAGTCCGGCCGTTCGCGCCGTCCTTGGCAGAAGGACCATGTGCCAAATCTCACGGGAACAGCGGCCGCCTACCGGCCGCCGGGACACGAATTGAAGGGCGCGCGCCGCGCGCGCGGCACGGGTGATTACGAGCCATGGCAGCCGAATTGACCGTGGGACGGCCTCGCCGCGCCCCAACCGGCTATGTCATGGAGGTCCTTGCGGGCGCGGGCACGATGCTCGTGCTTCTCGGCCTGTTCGTCTTCGCCTACACGGTCGATCCTCGCACCCAGGCGGGCTATCGGCTGATCGGCCGTTTCACCAGCGTGGACGGACTCGCGGAGAACAGCGCCGTGTGGCTCGCGGGGGTCAAGATCGGGTCGGTGACCGACATCCGCTACGACCCCGACACGCGCGAAGCCGTGCTGACCTTCCAGATCGATCGCAAGGTGGGATTGCCCACGGATAGCGCGGCCTCGATCGTGAGCGCGAGCCTCCTCGGCGGGAAGTATGTGTTGATCTCACCAGGCGGCTCCGAGGAGATGTTCAAGGACGGCGATTCGTTCGAATATGTGCAGAATTCGGTGATCATCGAGAATCTTCTGGAGCGCATCGTCAGCATCGCGGAACAGAAGGCGGCAGAGCGCAACGCGCCTGCGGAGAAGAACAAGCCCGCCGACGGGCAACCAGCCGGCGCACTGGGCAAATAGTCGAAGCCTTGACGAAGGCGCGGTCACGCCCCCCGCGGGGCGGCCGCGAGAGAGAGGAGCATCGATGGGCAGGGGAATCATAGAGACGGTCTTGGGCGCGGTGGTCCTGCTCGTGGCGGTGATGTTCGTCGTTTCTGCCTACAACAGCAGCGATCTCCGCCCCGTGAGCGGGTACAAGATCGGCGCGCGCTTCAACAGCGTCGACGGCCTGACCAGCGGCAACGACGTGCGCATCGGCGGGGTCAAGGTCGGCACCGTCACGGACCTCGGAATCGACCCGAAGGATTATCAAGTCGTCGTCCATATGACGATCGCCTCCGGCATCCGGCTGCCGGATGACAGTTCGGCCTCGATCACGGGCGACGGGCTCTTGGGCGGAAAGTATGTCCGGATCGAACCCGGAAACGCCGAGCAATTCATCGCCGCGGGCGGCGAGCTCAAGAAGACGAAGGACGTGGTGGTGCTCGAGCAGCTCCTCGGCCGGATCATCTTCATGCTGACCGAGCAATAGCTCGGCCCTCTCCGCCGAATGACGACACAGCCGGACCTGCACTGGGATTCGGGGCGCTACGCCCGCTCGGCCCGTTTCGTCGCCGATCTCGCCTTGCCGCTTCTCGAGCTTCTCGATGTGCGCGCCGGGATGACGATCCTCGATCTCGGCTGCGGCGACGGCGTGCTTGCGGCCAAGATGGCGGCCATGGGCGCATGCGTGACCGGAATCGATTCGAGCCCGGATCAGGTCGCCGCGGCGCGCGCCCGCGGGATCGATGCCCGGGTCATGGACGGGGAGCGGCTCGAATTCGCCGAGGCGTTCGATGCCGTTTTTTCCAATGCGGCGCTGCACTGGATGCCGAGGCCGGACAGGGTCCTCGCCGGCGTGTGGCGGGCCTTGCGCCCGGGCGGGCGTTTCGTGGGCGAGTTCGGCGGAGCCGGGAACATCGCACGCGTCGTGCGCGCGATCGAGGCCGCGCTGGATCGGCGCGGGCTCGATGCGCGCCGGTACAATCCGTGGTATTTCCCGACGGTCGAGGCCTATCGCGCGCGGCTCGAACGTCACGGCTTCGTCGTCGATCGTATCGCGCTGGTGCCGCGCCCGACGCGTCTTCCCGGACCGATCGAGGATTGGCTCGATCTGTTCGCGCAAAGTTTTCTCGATGCGTCCGCGCCCGAGGCGCGGGACGCGCTGAAGCGCGAGATCGCCGCGGCGGTTCGCCCCGATCTTCTCGACGCGGACGGTGTGTGGGTGGTGGATTACGTTCGCCTGCGGTTCGCCGCGACCAAGCCGGCATCGTCATGAAGCGTCTCGCGCGTGTCGCTTTGGTGTGGGGTTGTGCCGTGGCCGGGAGCATGGCCGGGAACCCGGGAGGCGGACCCGCCGCGGCCCAAAGCGTCAATTGGGTCGACAATGCGGTCGCGATCCTTCAGGGGCTCGACAAGATCACGGCCCGCATCTCGACCGTCGAGGCGCCGCTCGAGACGCCGGTCCGGTTCGGAGCGCTGGAGATCACGGTTCGCGCATGCCGCAAGCGCCCGCCCGAGGAGCCCCCGGAAACCGCGGCGTTTCTCGATGTGAGGGACTTGCGCGTGGCGGACACGCCGCGGCCGGTGTTCCGCGGCTGGATGTTCTCATCGAGCCCCGCGCTGTCCGCGATCGAGCACCCGGTCTATGACGTCTGGATCGTCGACTGCAAGAACGCGTCCAGGTAATCCTGGCCGACGTCGCAGCCGAAGCGGCCTTCGACGCCGAGCGCCGCGGCGAGGAGCTGCCGGTACCGGTCGCGCGACACTTCGACCGCGCCGAACCGGCGCAGATGCTCGGTCATGAACTGGCAATCGAGCAGCCGGTAGCCGCCGCGCTTCAGGCGCGCCGCCAGGTGGATGAGCGCCACTTTGCTCGCATCGCGTTCGCGCGTGAACATGCTCTCGCCGAAGAAGGCGCCGCCGATCGAGACGCCGTAGAGCCCGCCGGCGAGGCGTTCGCCTTGCCAGCACTCGACGGAATGCGCGCGTCCCATGGCATGCAGGGCCTCGTAGAGCCGGACGATCTCATCGTTGATCCATGAGTCCGGCCGCTGCGCCGTGCTTTCCCGGCAGGCGCGGATGACGGCGCCGAACGCCGTGTCGACCCGGACGGCAAAGGAGTCTGTCCGCAGCGTGCGGCGCAGGCGGCGCGGCACGTGCAGGCCGTCGAGCGGAAGGACGCCGCGCAGCTTGGGCTCGACCCAATACAGCGCTGAATCGTCGCGCGCCTCGGCCATCGGGAACAGGCCGACCGCATAGGCTTGAATCAGCAATTCGGGCGTGATGGTGTTCATGCCCCTCAGGGCGTCTTCGATCCCTCGGCGCTCGTCACGAAGCGTTCAAGCCAGGTGATGTCGTAGACGCCGTTCATGAAATCGGGAGCGTTGGTGAGCCGCAGATGCAGCGGAATGGTCGTCTCGATGCCGCCGATGACGCATTCCTCGAGCGCGCGACGCAGGCGCAACAGGCATTCGGTGCGGTTGCGGCCGTGGACGATGAGCTTGGCCACGAGGCTGTCGTAATAGGGCGGGACGACATAGCCCGCGTAGAGGCCCGAATCGACCCGCACGCCGAGCCCGCCGGCGGGGTGGTATTCGGTCACGCGGCCCGGCGAGGGGGCGAAGGTGACGGGGTTCTCGGCGTTGAGGCGGCACTCGATCGCATGGCCGGTCAGAACGATGTCCGACTGCTCGTAGTCGAGCGGCATCCCGGCCGCGATCCGGATCTGCTCGCGGACGATGTCGATGCCGCTGATCATCTCCGTCACGGGATGCTCGACCTGCAGGCGCGTGTTCATCTCGAGGAAATAGAACCGCCCGTCCTCATAGAGGAATTCGAGCGTCCCGGCGTTCTTGTAGCCGATCGATCGCATCGCGTCGCAGGCCAGCGTGCCCAGCTCTTCGCGCTCGAGCGGGCTGAGCGCCGGGCTCGGCGCCTCCTCGAGAAGTTTTTGCCGGTTGCGCTGGAGCGAACAGTCGCGCTCGCCGATATAGACGACGCCGCCCTGCCCATCCGCCAGGATCTGGATCTCGATGTGGCGCGGCCGCAGCAGGAGGCGCTCGAAATAGATGATGTCGGAGCCGAACGCGCTTCGCGCTTCGTTCCGCGCCATGGCGATCTGCGCGAGCAGCTCGTCGCCGTTGTCGGCGCGGCGGATTCCCTTGCCGCCGCCGCCCGCCGCCGCCTTGATGAGCAGCGGATAGCCGATGCGCGCCGCGATCGAAAGCGCCGCCGCATCGTCCTCGACCGGCCCGTCGGAGCCAGGCACGACCGGGAGCCCGAGGGCGCGCATTCGCGCCCGCGCGCCGAGTTTGTCGCCCATCATCGCGATGTGCTCGGCGCTCGGTCCGATGAAGGTGAAGCCGTGGTCCTCGACGATCGAGGCGAACTCGGCATTCTCGGAGAGAAAGCCGTAGCCGGGATGAATGGCATCGACGCCCGCGATCGTCGCGGCCGACAAGATCGCGGGGATGTTCAGATAGCTCTCGCGCGGGGAGGGCGGGCCGATGCACACGCTTTCGTCCGCGAGGCGCACATGCATGGCATCGGCGTCGGCGGTCGAATGAACGGCGACGGTGGCGATGCCCATCTCCCGGCAGGCGCGGTGGATGCGCAACGCGACCTCGCCGCGATTCGCGATGAGGATCTTCTCGAACATCGCGGAGAGGCGCCTATTCGAGGATCAGCAGCGGCTCGCCGTACTCGACCGGGGCGCCGTCCGCGACGAGAATGCGCGTGATGCGTCCGCCGCGTGGCGCGCGCACTTCGTTGTAGGTCTTCATCGCCTCGATCAGGAGCAAGGTGTCGCCTTCGCGCACCGTGGCGCCCGGCCTCACGAACGGCGCGCCGCCGGGCTCGCGCGCGAGATACACGGTGCCGACCATGGGCGAGCGGACCACGCCGGGGTGCTCGGCGGCAGCGGTCTCGGCCGCGGGCAGCACCTCGCCGGCCGCCGGCGGCACCGCATGGGTGGCCAGACCGTTGGGCGCGCGGACCACGCGCACGCGCCAATCGCCCTGGGCGTACTCGATCTCCGTCAAGCCCGTTTCCTCGAGCAAGGCGGCGAGCTGCCGGACCGCGTCGCTGTCGATTTCCGTCTTCGGCATCAGCCCTTCCGTGTCGAGAGGATGTGCATGATGGCCTCCAGCGCCAAAAGATATCCGTGAGAGCCAAACCCGCAGATCACGCCGGATGCCGCTTGCGAGATGTAGGAGTGATGGCGAAACGGCTCGCGCCGATAGATGTTGGACAGATGCACCTCGACGGTCGGCACCGCGGCCGCTTGCAGCGCGTCGAGAAGCGCCACCGACGTATGGGTCAGCGCCGCGGCGTTGATGACAATTCCCGAGGCCGTCCGGCGCGCCGCTTGGATCCACTCGACGAGTTCGCCCTCATGATTCGATTGACGAAAATCGAGGGCGAGCTTGAGCGTGCGGGCGCGCGCATGGCAGGCCCGTTCAATGTCCTTGAGGGTTTCGCGGCCGTAGATCGCCGGCTCGCGCGTTCCCAGCATGTTCAGGTTCGGTCCGTTGAGGACCAGAACCTTCGGCGTTTTCGCCAAGCCGTGGACTCCGCTTCACATTCGGCGGGACAGGCATAGCCGAAGGCGGCAGGACGCGCAATGGCCGCCTCCGGCTTGTCCGCGTAAGTGCCGGGAATGATGATATAGTTATACTTACGTCTCGACGGCCTGGACCATGCCGTGAGTCATGAGGCCGCGATCCCAGCTCGAATCGGCGACATTTTCGCCTGTGAACGCGATGGCTAGCCCTTTCGCGCGTCCTTGATCATCGCGGTGAGCCGGTCGCCATCGACCGCACCGGGTACGATCTGGTTGCCGACGATGAAGGCCGGCGTGCCGTTGATCTGAAGCGTGCGCGCAAGTTCGAGGTTCTGTTTGATCTCTTCATCGATGTCGGGCGAGTCCATGTCGCGTTTCAGGCGCTTGGTGTCGAGACCGAGCTTCTCGGCCGCGGCGATGACGACGGCCTCGCTCAGCTTCGCCTTCTGGTCCATGAGCGACAGATGGAACTCGCGGTATTTACCCTGCTTGTGCGCGGCGAGGGCCGCCTTCGCGGCGTAGGTCGATTCGGGACCGAGGATCGGCAGTTCCTTCATCACGATTCGGACCTTGCCGTCCTTGGCCACGGTATTGAAGACCGGCTCCACGGCCTTGCGGCAATACGGGCACTGGTAGTCGAAGAACTCGACGACCGTGACGTCGCCCTTGGCATTGCCCAACGCCGGCGAGGCCGTGTTGTGGAGAAGCTTGTCGCGATTTTTCTCGAGGGCGGCCTTGGTGCGTTCGGCCTGCTGCGCCTGTTCGCGGGCCTCGAGCGTCTTCATGGCCTCGACGATCACGTCCGGATTCTTGACGAGGTAGTCGCGCACGATGCGCTCGACCTCCTGCGCTTGCTGCGGGCTGAATGTCCGCTTGTCCTGTGCGGACGCGGCGATCGTCGCCGCAAGGACGAGGCCAAGCGAAAGAGCAGTGATCCAGCGAATCACGAGGCCCTCCCGTGTCGTGGCGCGTTCCACGGCGCGCAGCGAGCGTTCATCTAATCCTCTTCCTGTTTGTGTACGGCGTCTTGTTTGATGTCGCTGGCGCGCTGCCAGGCGGGTGAGCCCGCCTTCAAGCCGCTCATGGCGCGGTCGGCATAGATCTTGGCATCGCCGTTCCGGCCTTGGATGACGGCGAGCTCCGCGAGCTGCAGCGAGGCCATGCCGTGCTGGCCGTCGCGCCCATAGGCGGTGGCCAGGAGCTTCAGCGTCAGCAGATTCTCGTCGTCGAGGCGCCAGGACTCATCGAGGTTGGCGATGGCGCTTTTTACGAGGGCGGGATCCTGGCTCTCGATCTGGACCTGGGCAAGGCCGGTCCGCAACAGGCCGCTGTCGGGCACGAGTCTGACCGCGCGCTGATAGGGCTCGATGGCTTCGCCAGCGTGGCCGTTCTCGAACAGCATCTGCCCCTTGAGCTCGTTGAAGTAGGGATCGTTCGGCCGTTCGGCGAGCAGTCCGTCGATGAGCTGAAGCGCGCGCGGCAGGTCGGGTTTCCGGTAATACGCGATCGCGCGGGCGTATCGTCCGTCGATGCTGACGTCGCTCTCGGGGTATTTCTGCAGGACGGCGTTGATCGGCTCGATGAAGCCCGCGAGCTTCGCTTTCATGCGGCGAAGCATCTCGTAGAACTCGGGTGGCAGCTTGGCGTCCTTGTACGGAGAGTTCGCGAGATGAGCTTCGACGAATTCGACGCGGGATTGCGTGACGGGATGCGTCCGCATGTACGGGTCCTGCCGGCCGACCGTCAGCAGTTCCTGGTTGGCGAGGACGCGCATGAAATCGGCCAGGCCTTTCGAGGAGATGCCGGCCTGGTCCATGAATTTGAGTCCGGCCGCATCGGCGGAGGATTCCTGGGTCTGGCTGTATTTGAGGAAGCTCCCGAGGATGGCCTGATTGCTGCCGGTGATGATGGCCGCCGCGGCATCGCTTCGCTTGGCCGCGACGCCGGCCAACGCGCCCAGCACCATCGTGACGAGCGCCTGCTTGCGCGCCTCGCGCATGCGTTCATCCATGCGCGCGAGATGGCCGCCCACGATGTGGCCGAGCTCGTGGGCCATCACGCCGATGATCTGGCCCGGATCGTCGACGCGCATGAGCAATCCGGTATTGATGAACATGTTGAGCCCGCCGGCGACGAATGCGTTCAGCGAGCGGTCGTTGACGAGAAAGATTTTGATTTGTCGCGGGTCGAAACCGCCGGCACGGAACACTGGTGCGGCATAGGCCCGAATGATATTTTCGACCTCCGCATCACGCACAAGATTGATCTGCGGACCCTGTTGGGCGCTGGCCTGTCCAAGCAGGCTGATGCTCAGCAGAACAGCGAGCAACAGGGAAACACATCGTTTGGCCAAAAGAGCTTCTCCGCGCGGTCTCCTTATAGGTAGGGATGAGGATGCAGCACGTCAATGTGCCGGCTCGGTCGGTGCCTTAATTCCTCCACAATGGTGAACGCCATGCGCCTCAAGGTTGCGCGCCGGGCGGATATCGCCTCCTTCATCGTCATGGATGTCATGCGGGCTGCGAACGAGCGGGCCGCGACGGGCGCGGATGTGTTGCATCTCGAAGTCGGCCAGCCCGGCACCGGCGCACCTGCCGCGGTGATCGAGGCCGCGAAGGCCGCGCTATCCCGGGATCGCCTGGGCTACACCGAGGCTTTCGGCGTCCCCGATCTCCGCGCGCGAATCCGGCAGCACTATCAGGATTTCTATGGTCTCGCGGTGCCGCTCGAGCGGATCGTCGTGACGACGGGCTCGTCGGCGGGCTTTCTTCTCTCGTTTCTCGCGGCCTTCGATGTCGGCGATCGCGTTGCGCTGGCCGCGCCCGGCTATCCCGCCTATCGCAACATCCTCAAGGCCCTTGGCATCGAGCCGGTCGAAATACCGAGCGGCCCCGAATCGCGCTATCAGCCATCGCCTTCCTTGCTCGAATCGATGCCGGGGCCGCTTCACGGCCTCATCGTGGCGAGCCCCTCCAACCCCACGGGTACGATGCTGGGGGCGGACGAGTTGTCCGCCCTCGTCGCCTATTGCGGGGAGCGGGGCATTCGTCTCATTTCCGACGAGATCTACCACGGCATCACCTATGGGCGAGAGGCGACGAGCAGTCTCGCCTTCACGGACGATGCGGTCGTCATCAACAGCTTCTCGAAGTATTTCTGCATGACGGGCTGGCGGCTGGGCTGGATGGTCGTGCCGCCCGACCTTGTCCGTGCCATCGAGCGCCTGACGCAGAACTTCTTCATCTCGCCGCCGACATTGTCCCAGCTCGCCGCCATTGCGGCCTTCGAGTGTCGCCGGGAACTCGATGGGCATGTCGCGCGCTACGCGCAAAGCCGCGCGTTGCTCCTCGATCAATTGCCCGAGGCCGGCTTCGAATCGCTCGCCCCGCCGGACGGCGCCTTTTACGTCTATGCGGATATCGGCCGGCTGTCGAACGACAGCACGGAATATTGCCGCCGTCTGCTCGGCGAATCAGGCATTGCCATGACGCCCGGGACCGACTTCGATCCTCTGCGCGGACATCGCTTTGTCCGGATCTCGTATGCGGGCGTGCCCGCGGAAATCGAGGAAGCCGCGCGCCGGCTCCGCGCGCGGGGTGCGCGCCGCTAGAGAGGTTCGACGCGCCCCGCTTCCTTCCGCTTGCTACCGCGCCAGTCGATTCCACCAGCCCCGACGCGAGGGCTTGCCCGGCTCTTCCGGTCTTTCCTCGGCCGGCGGCGCGCCGCCGCCATTGGTCGTCCCGGTCGATTGTTCCGGCTCCGCCGGCCGTTCGCGCGCGGTCGTTGCGGCGGGCGGGGGCGGCGTTTCGGGGACTTCGGCGAAATGAACGGGCTCGGGTTGACGCGGCCCCGGGAACGATTCCTCCGGCGGCTCGAACCGGAAGCTTTCGCTTGGCCGCGATGCGTTCGGTGCCGCCCATGACTGGGCCGGCTCCTCGCGTGACGGCTCGCTCGCCGCTCCGGCGCCGCTCACCTCGCCGGCTTCGCTCATGTCATCGGACGATTGCTGCTCGGTTACGCCGGCCGCCTCGGGCGCGAGGCTTCCATCGCGCCGGCGGCGACGCCGTCCGCCACGCCGACCGCGCCGGCGGCGGCGGCGTCCTTCGTCCTGGCCTGGTTGCGGGGGGCCGCCGGGCCGTTCGAATTGCGGGGCCTCGCTATCGGCGTCC
>JBGPGW010000114.1:0-10484 GCA_041484095.1 Alphaproteobacteria bacterium
CGGTCCGCCTGTCAAGAGCGTCCAAGGGCTGGGTCAACGGGGCGGGAGCGAGGCGCGGAGCGCGTCGAGCGCGCCCTGGAGGATGTAGGCGGCGGCGGCCTTGTCGACGACCTCGCGCCTTCGGCGGCGGCTCATATCGGCCTCGTCGATCAGCATGCGCTCGACGGCGGCGGTCGAGAGCCGCTCGTCCCAGAAGACGAGGGGGAGGTCAAGCCGCGCGAGCAGGTTCGATGCGAAGGCGCGCACGGATTGGCAGCGCTTGCCTTCCGTTCCGTCCATGTTGATGGGCAGGCCGAGGACGAAGGCGCCGGCCTCGCGGTCCCGGACGATCGCGGCCAGCCGTTCGGCATCGGCCGTGAACTTCGTGCGCCGGATGATCTCGACCGGTGTCGCCACGGTGAGCGTCGCATCGGAAATCGCGACGCCGATCGTCTTCTCCCCGAGGTCGAGTGCCAACACGCGTTTGCCTGCAGCGAGCGCGGCGCGAAGCTGGGAGAGCTCGATTACCGGCATGAAGAGGCTGTCATGATCAGGGCTGGATAGACCGCCGGCCACGCACATGCAAGGCGGGTCGTGCGATGTCTTGTCGAATCTCGGATGCCGGCGGCGTTCGCGGGATCGACTCCGCGCAGCCACCCGGACTCAGGGCCGCGCGATATCGTATCGTGGGGATCGATCCGTGCCGGAGGGTTCGCGGCACGGATCGTTGACATTGTCCACTTATGTGAAGGCGAAATGCAGGATTTCGATGTCGTCGTGATCGGAGCGGGGGCCGCGGGTGTCGCGGCGGCGCGGGTTCTCGCCGACAATCGCGTCGCTGTCCGGGTGATCGAGGCGAGGGGGCGCATCGGCGGCCGCGCCTGGACGGTGCATGAAGCGGGCATGCCGCTCGACCTCGGCTGCGGCTGGCTGCATTCGGCGGAAGAGAACGAGTGGAGCGTCGCGGCGGCGAAGCTCGGCTTGACGGTCGACCGCACGCCGCCGCCCTGGAACAAGTTGGCGCACGAGGCCGGCTATCCCCAGGCGGACCAGGCGGAATTCGGCGCGGCGTGGGACCGCCTCTCCCAGCGTCTCGATGAAGCCGCGCTGTCGCCGGTCGACCGTCCCGCTTCCGAATTCCTCGAGCCCGGCTGTCGCTGGAATGGCCTCCTCAATGCCCTCTGCTCGTTCATCAACGGCGTCGAGCTCGACCTTCTCTCGGTGCACGACCTCGGCCGTTACCATGACACCGGCGTCAATTGGCGCGTGGCCGAGGGTTACGGCACGCTGGTCGAGGCCTTGGCCGCCGGGCTCGACGTCACGCTCGATTGTCCCGCTGTTGTCATCGACCACAGGGGCAAGCGCGTGCGGATCGAGACGGCGAAGGGTGCCATCCATGCCGACGCGGTGATCATCACCGTTCCGACCAATCTCATCGCGTCCGAGGCGTTGCGCTTCACGCCATCGCTCGTCGAGAAGGTGGAGGCAGCGGATGCTCTGCCGCTCGGCATCGCCGACAAAGTGTTCCTTGCGGTCGATGCGCCGGCGAACCTTCCGGAGAGCACGCGCCTCGTCGGCGCGCTCGACCGCACGGAGACCGCGAGCTACCACCTCCGGCCGTTCGGGCGGCCCGTGATCGAGGGGTATTTCGGCGGTCGCTTCGCGCGGGTGCTCGAGGAGGATGGCGGCTTCGCGCGCTTCGCGATCGACCAGATCGCGGCGCAGTTGGGGAACGATATCCGAAAGCACCTCCGCCCCCTCGCCATGACGGAATGGGGCCGCGACCCCTTCGCCGGCGGGTCCTATTCGGCCGCGAGGCTGGGCAAGGCCGATGCGCGCGCGGTGCTCGCGGCACCGGTCGACGATCGCCTCTTCTTCGCGGGCGAGGCCTGCTCGCGCCACGATTTTTCGACGGCCCACGGGGCCTACCGGACGGGTGTGGCGGCCGCCCGCGGGGTTATCGCGGCGTTATCCGCGCGATCCGCGCGCTGAGGTGGCCGCTATGCCGCGCGCCGCCTCGCCTGCGCCGAGCGCTCGGACAATCCGCGACACTTCATTAATGGGCGCCACGGCTTGCCGGGCTTTCGACCCGGTGTTACCTTGCCCGCCCCCGCAAGACTTGGGTCTGACACGTTCGCTGTCACGGAGCAGACATGGCGCTGGACAAGGCTACCGTCGCGCACATCGCGCGTCTCTCGCGTATCCGCATCGATGAGAAGGATCTCGAGCCCATGGCCAAGGAGCTCGCGCAGATTCTCGCCTGGATCGAGCAGCTCGACGAGGTCGACACCACGGGCGTCGAGCCCATGACCAGCGTGGTCGAGGTCAGCCTGCCGCAGCGGAAGGACGAGGTGACTGACGGCGGGATGCCCGAGAAGGTGTTGGCGAACGCGCCTCTCGCGCGGCACGAGTATTTCGGCGTGCCCAAGGTCGTGGAATAGCCATGGCCGGACTGACCGACTTGACGCTCGCCGAGGCGCGCGACGGCCTCGCCAAGAAATCCTTCTCCGCGACGGAGCTGACCGAAGCCCATCTTCGCGCGATCGACGGCGCGGAACAGCTCAATGCCTTCATCACCAAGACGCCGGAGAAGGCGCTCGCCATGGCGGGCGAATCCGACAAGCGCCTCGCACGCGGCGAGGGGCTTCCGCTCGAGGGCATTCCGCTCGCGATCAAGGATCTCTTCTGCACGGACGGGATTCTCACCACCGCCGGCTCGCACATCCTCGACGGCTTCAAGCCGCCTTATGAATCGACGGTGACGGCGAAGCTGTGGGAAGCGGGCGCGGTGCTGCTGGGGAAGACCAATCTCGACGAGTTCGCCATGGGCTCGTCGAACACCACGAGCTATTACGGTCCGGTCGAGAATCCGTGGCGGAAGACGGGCGACAACCGGCCGCTCGTGCCGGGCGGATCCTCAGGCGGCTCGGCCGCCGCGGTCTCGGCGCGGCTTTGCCTGGGTGCGACGGGCACCGACACCGGCGGATCGATCCGCCAGCCGGCCGCCTTCTGCGGCATCGTGGGGCTCAAGCCGACCTATGGGCGCTGCTCGCGCTGGGGCATCGTCGCCTTCGCCTCCTCGCTCGACCAGGCCGGCCCGTTCGGCCGCACGGTGCGCGACGCGGCGATCCTCATGCGCGCGATGGCGGGGCACGACCCCAAGGATTCGACCTCGGTCAACCGTCCCGTGCCGGATTACGAAGCGGCGCTGGGGAAAGGCATCAAAGGCCTCAAGGTCGGAATCCCCAAGGAGTATCGCGTCGACGGCATGCCAGAGGAGATCGAGCGCCTGTGGCAGAAGGGTGCCGAATGGTTGAAGGCGGCGGGTGCCGAGACGCGCGAGATCAGCCTGCCCAACACGAAATACGCGCTGCCGGCCTATTACATCATCGCGCCGGCCGAGGCCTCCTCCAACCTCGCGCGCTATGACGGCGTGCGCTACGGCCTCCGGGTCGAGGGTGCGACGCTCGAAGAGATGTATGAGCGCACGCGCGCCGCGGGCTTCGGCCCGGAGGTGCGCCGGCGCGTCATGATCGGGACCTATGTGCTCTCGGCCGGCTATTACGACGCGTATTACTTGAAGGCGCAGCGCGTGCGCTCCCTCATCGCGCGCGACTTCACCGAGGCGTTCAGGGATGTCGACGTCGTGCTGACGCCGACCGCCCCCTCGGCCGCCTTCGCGATCGGGGAGAAGACGGAGGATCCCGTGGCGATGTATCTCAACGACATCTTCACCGTGACGGTGAATCTCGCGGGGCTGCCGGGGATTTCGGTTCCGGCGGGGCTCTCCTCGGATGGATTGCCGCTGGGGCTCCATCTCATCGGCAAGGCCTTCGATGAGGGAACGCTGCTCAGCGCCGCGAAGACGATCGAAGACGCGGCCGGATTCGATTCGCGGCCGGGCAAGGCGTAAGGCCGCAGGCGGGACGAGCGAATCGGCGGCAAGACCTCGTCCTTCGACAGGCTCAGGACGAGGACGATTGGAGAACACTCATGCTGAGCCTGTCGAAGCATGAGGCCGCACAGGGCGGGACCTTGGACGAGAGAGACGGACGATGAGCTTGATCGAAGGCGAGACGGGGGCCTGGGAAGTCATCATCGGCTTGGAGGTGCATGCCCAGGTCGCCTCGAAATCGAAGCTGTTCTCGGGGGCCGCGACCGCGTTCGGCGCCGAGCCGAACAGCCAGGTCTCCTTCGTCGATATGGCGATGCCGGGCATGCTGCCGGTCATCAACGCCTATTGCGTCGAGCAGGCCGTGCGCACGGGCCTCGGCTTGAACGCAGAGATCAATCTCCGCTCCGTCTTCGACCGGAAGAACTACTTCTATCCCGATCTGCCGGCGGGCTATCAGATCTCGCAGTATCTGCAGCCGATCGTGGGACAGGGCACGGTCTATCTCGACATGCCCGACGGCTCGACGAAGACGGTCGGCATCACGCGCCTTCATCTCGAGCAGGACGCGGGCAAAAGCCTCCACGACCAGGACCCGCGTCTCACCTATGTCGACCTCAATCGCTCGGGTGTCGCGCTCATGGAGATCGTCTCCGAGCCCGACATGCGGAACGCCGAGGAAGCCGCGGCGTATGTGAAGAAGCTGCGCTCCATCCTCCGCTATCTCGGCAGCTGCGACGGCAACATGGAGGAAGGCTCCATGCGCGCGGATGTGAACGTCTCGGTCCGGAAGCCTGGCGGCCCCCTCGGCACGCGCTGCGAGATCAAGAACGTGAACTCCGTCCGCTTCATCTACCAGGCCATCGAATACGAGGCGCGACGGCAGGTCGAGGTGATCGAAGCGGGGGGGACGATCGATCAGGAGACGCGTCTCTTCGATTCGCGTCAGGGCACGACGCGGCCCATGCGCTCGAAGGAGCACGCGCATGACTACCGCTACTTCCCCGATCCGGATCTCCTGCCGCTCGTTCTCGATCCCGCTTGGGTCGAGGACATTCGCAAGACTTTGCCCGAGCTCCCCGATGCGAAGAAGGCGCGGTTCGCTAGAGATTACAGTCTCTCCGCCTATGACGCGGGCGTGCTGGTGGCGGAGCGCGAGACGGGCGCCTATTTCGAGGCGGTCGCGAAGGGCCGCGATCCCAAGCTCGCGTCCAACTGGGTGACGGGCGAGCTGTTTGGGCGCTTGAACAAGGCCGGCGTCTCGCTCGGGCAGTCGCCGGTCTCCGCCGCGGGTTTGGGCGAGCTCGTCGATCTCATCACGGATCAGACGATCAGCGGCCGCATCGCGAAGGATGTCTTCGACGCCATGTTCGAGAGCGGCAAGGGAGCGCGCGCGATCGTCGAGGAGAAGGGCCTGAAGCAGATCACCGACACGGGTGCGATCGAGGCGGCCGTCGATCAGGTGATCGCCGCCAATGCCGACAAGGTCGCAGAGGTGAAGGCGGGCAAGGAGACGCTCCTCGGCTGGTTCGTGGGCCAGGTCATGCGCGCGACGGGCGGGAAGGCCAACCCGGCGATGGTCAACGAGCTCCTCAGGAAGAAGATCAAGGGCTGACGAACGGCGGCGCGCGGCGCGCCGCTCGAACGGCAGCGCGTCGTATTTCGACGGCCTCGATTGTAACTGATGCGCCCCACGCCTCATGCTTCGTCCCTCGACAGGCTCGGGATGAGGAGGCTCGGCATGAGGGTTTTATTACGCCGTCCTCACACTTCGACAAGCTCAGTGTGAGGGAACGAGAGGACGCTCATGCTTCGTCCCTCGACAGGCTCGGGATGAGGAGGCTCAGCATGAGAGCTTTGTTTCACGGTCCTCATCCTGAGCCTGTCGAAGGATGAGGATGCTCCGATTCCTGCTTCTTCGGCCGGCGCGCGCCTCCGCGCCGCTTACGCGACGGGCGGCGGGCCGACCTTGGCGTAGACGAGGCAGCCGAGCTCCGAATGCGGCGCGTGGCTCGACCCCTTGGGGAAGCGAATCCAGCTTCCCCGTTCGTACACGCCGTGTTCGTCCGCGATCGTGCCTTCGATGACGAAGAGCTCGACCAGATCGTCATGCCTGTGGAGCGGAGCCGAGGCACCCGGCTGCCAGCGCTCGAGCTGCATGCGCTCGCGGCCCGTCTTGTGTGTGTAGAGCGCCAAGTATTCGATATCGGGATTGCCGCGGCTTTCCCATCGCCCGCGCGCGGTGTCGAGCACGATGCGCGGCCGGTCGGCACCGGGATACTGCCGAAGCCTGACGAACAGCGTGCAGCCCCCGGGCGAGGCCGGCGCATGGCGCGAGCCGTCGGGATTGAGGAGGTAGGTGCCCTTGGGATAGACGCCGTGCTCGTCCTCGAAGACGCCGTCGAGCACGAGAATCTCTTCGCCGTCCGGATGGGTGTGGCTCGGGAAATGCGAGTCCGGATCGTAGCGCACGATCGAGGTGACGTGACCCGCTTCGATGGCACCCCAATGAAACAGGCGCTTTCGCCACACTTTGGGCGAGGGGCTCGCCTGCCAGTCCAACGCTTGCGTATCGACCACGACAAAGCGGGTGAAATCCGCGTGGATGGATTGGACGGACGGCATGGGCCCTCCCTATTTTTTAAGTATGACATCGGGCATTGCTCGCTTGAAGCGCCCTCAGGGGGAAACTAGGTTTGGGGATCGGCAAGGGAAGGGGCGGCACATGATCGAGCTGTTCACGGCGGCGACGCCCAACGGCCAGAAGATCCACATCATGCTCGAGGAGTGCGGCCTCCCGTACAGGGACCACTGGATCGACCTCGACGAGGGCGATCAGTTCAAGCCCGAATTCCTCGCCATCAGCCCCAATAACAAGATCCCGGCGCTCATCGATCCCGACGGGCCCGACGGCCAGCCGATCTCGCTCTTCGAATCGGGCGCCATCCTCATCTATCTCGCGGAGAAGACGGGACGGTTTCTGCCGGAGGAACCGGAGGCGCATTGGGCCGTGCTCAAATGGCTCTACTGGCAGATGGGCAGCTTCGGGCCGTTCCTCGGCCAGGCCCACCACTTCAACGCTTACGCGCCCGACCGGATCAAATACGCCATGGACCGCTACACCAACGAGGCGCGGCGGCTTTACGGCGTGCTCGACCGCCAGCTCGAAGGCGAGACCTATGTCGCGGGCGACTACTCCATCGCCGACATGGCGATCTTCCCGTGGACGCGCCTCTATCAACGCCAAGGTCAGCGAATCGAAGACTTTCCGAACGTGAAGCGCTGGCAGGAACGCGTTGCGGCCCGTCCTGCCGTCGCGAAGGACATGCAGCGGACGACGGACGTCGCCGGCACATTCACCTCGAAGGCCTGGTCGGCATTGTTCGGCGCCGAGCAGTACAAGCGGCGCTAAAGCGCACTCACTCGCGCCTCGGCCTCATCCCGCTTCGTTGCATTCTCCGCCTTCCGACGGAAGGCGCACGACGTCTCCGGCGACATTGCCCTGTTCATCGACAAGACCTCCGCCCGTCGCTCGAAGGGGTGCCTCGCGCCCAAAGCCGTGATGCCAAGCGCATCTCCAAGCTCGTGTCCGAGAGACATTGGCGGCATCGGAACGAACGGCCTTGCCCGCTCCTCGTGGCGGCCGATCGCATCGCACGAGACGGTCGTGTCGAGTACAAAATACAATGCGATGAAATATTGTATTTCTTGAGTTGACCTTTCGTATTTTAAGAGGAGAAATATTGGGCATGAACGTGAACCTCAAACCCGAAAAATCCGCCGGCACGCTGAAGCAGATCGCGTACGAAGCGCTCCGCGGCATGATCCTCCGGGGCGAGATCCGACCGGGAGAGCAGGTTCGGGAAAGCGATCTGGGCGGGCAGCTCGGCATCAGCAGGACGCCGCTGCGCGAGGCTTTGAATCAGCTGGAAAATGAGGGCTTGGTCGAAAGCCAGCCGCATCGCGGTTACTTCGTGACGACGGTCGATCTCAAGACGGCCGGCCAACTCCTCGATCTCAGAAAAATGCTGGATGGCTATGCCGTGTCGCTCGCCGTCGATGCGATTTCCGATGCCGGCATGGATGACCTCAACGCTGTCATGGCCCGGCTGGCCGAATTTGAAGCGCGCGCCGATCTTCCGCTCGAGGATTTGGCCGAAGAGGTTCGCGTTGGAATGCGAATCCACGAAATCATCGCCCGGGAGACCGGGGACCGCTTCCTCATCGATACGTTGAAGGCGCTCTATGGACGGCTCTCGCTGCTCATCTGGGTGGATGTGCTTTGGGTCGACCGCTGGGATCTGACGCGCGGGGAGCACAAGGAGATCGTCGACGCCATCATCGCCCGCGACAAGTCCAGGGCGGTTGAGGCCGCGGAGAGGCACGTGCAGAGGTCGATAGATGATTTGCAGCGCGTCGTGAATGCGCAGTCTCTTCTGCATGGAGCGCAGAAGAGACGTCCTTAGGCCGGGACGTTCTTTGGCGGAAGTCTAAGGCGAGACACGGGAGGAGAGGAGAATGTCCATGGAGATCGAGAAGAAGATTCAAGCAATGGGGATCACCCTGCCCGAACTGGGTCGGTGGGATTCGAACTACGGTACGGCGCAAAAATACTACGGTCAGAAATACGGCAAGATGAAGCCTTTCCACCGGTCGGGAAGCCTGCTGATTCTTTCGGGCCATGTGCCGGATCTGCCGGACGGAACGGTGCTGCATCCGGGACGCGTCGGCGCGGAAGTCACGCTCGAACAGGCCTATCAGGCCGCACGCCAGACAGGCATCAACTGTCTCGCCGGCATCAAACAGGCCATCGGTGATCTCGACAAAGTCGTCGCGCTCGCACGGAGCCTAAACTTCGTGGTTTGTGCGCCGGGCTTCACGGACCCGAACCTGGTCTCCAGCGGCGTTACCGACCTGTTTGCCGAAGTGTTCGGGCCTGAAAAAGGCATCGGATGCCGTGCGACGATCGGCGTCTCGTCGCTGGCGAACAACCATTGCTTCGAGTCCTGGATGGACGTGGAAGTCCGCTGAGAAGAGGACTCGGCTGACCCGCACGGAGCGACTCGTTCAGTTTGGAATCGCTTCAGAGGGCATCGATCCGCAATCTTGGGTGTTGCCAAGGATGCGGAGTCATGGCGCTATCTCGACACCCCCGGGACGGGTGAGGCGTGTCTGCCGCGATTTCCGTATCGGCGGTGGCTTGACTCGAAGGAGCCTCGACCATGGCAGCCACGATCGACCTCTACACTTGGCCGACACCCAACGGGCACAAGATCCACATCATGCTCGAGGAGTGCGGGCTCGCCTACGCCGTGATCCCCGTCGATATCGGGCGTGGCGAACAGTTCAAGCCCGATTTCCTCAAGATCAGCCCGAACAACAAGATGCCCGCGATGGTCGATCACGACGGCCCCGGCGGGAAGGCCATCACGCTGTTCGAATCCGGCGCGATCCTCATGTATCTCGCGGAGAAGACGGGCAAGTTCATGCCCCCAGGCGCGCCGACTTTGCGTGACGCAAAAGCAGGCGCGGCAAGTGCTGCGCCTGGACAGCCGCGCGGCCGCTATCTCGTCCTGCAGTGGCTCATGTTCCAGATGGGCGGGATCGGGCCGATGTTCGGCCAGTGCAACCACTTCCGCCAATACGCACCAGAAAAGATTCAATACGCGATCGACCGCTACACGAACGAGGTCGGGCGCCTCTTGGGCGTCATGGACAGGCGCCTTGGGGATCGCGGCTACCTCGCCGACGACTACTCGATCGCCGACATGGCGTGTTTTCCGTGGGTGCGTCTTTACGAGAACATGGGGCAGCGGATCGAGGACTACCCGAGCGTGAAGCGCTGGCTCGATGCGATCGCGGCGCGGCCGGCGGTCGTCAAGGCGCTGCAGGTGCTGGCCGATCGGCGCAGGCAAGGGCCGATGGATGCGACGACGCGCGAGATGCTGTTCGGCTCGACCCAGTACCAGCGCCGCTAGGCCCGTCACGTGTTCGGTTCGTGCCGATTGGCGTTTCGGTCGAGGCGCTCGATCTTGGCTTCGGGCCGGTCAGCGGGAGCGCTGCGGCGCCGATCGGATGGTCAGGTCAGCGAAGCGGAAAAGCGAAGATAAGGAGCGCCGCGCGGCGTCCGAGCGACGTCTAATTGACGGAATCGCGATGAGCCTGGCTCAAGCGGCGGTAGAGCTTGGCGATCTTGGCGTCGGACGGGCAGCCATCGCCACGGCAGGTATAGCCGGGGCCGCTAGCCCGCGGTGTCTCGGGGTACCAGCACTGCCCGATTTCGCGAAAGCAGCAGGCCCACTGACCGTCACCGGCATTGGTCACGGCGCCTTCCATGCTCCTGCATTCGGCCACCGTGAACCGGCCCGACGGCGGCGCGGCGTCCTCACGCGTTCCGGCAACGGCCGTCGCCAACAGGCCGAGGCCTGCCGCCACGAAAATCACCGCTGTCAATCGCACCAGGCTTTTCACGACACTGAACCCCATGGCTTCTGATCGTCATCCTCTTGGGCGGCACGAGCTCACTGAGAAGCTCACTGATCGGCCGCGCGTTAATAATGCCCAAAATCACTTTAAGATCGCTTAACGTGCGCTCGTTTTCGGTGTGCCGCAG
>JBGPGW010000115.1:0-10444 GCA_041484095.1 Alphaproteobacteria bacterium
CACGGCCGAAGCCGCGCAATGACCGGAAACCTTATGACCGCGATGGGGGGCGGTCAAGGCCGCAACACTGACGCGGTGCGGTGAAAAAAGTCTTACCGGCGGACAACGTCGCCGTCGCCCTCCACTCTGTGCATGGCGCCATGCGCTGATCCCGGCGGGTGCGATTCCCGGCTTGCCTCGTGGCGGGCAATCGGCACAATTCCCGCCTCAGCCGGCGAATGTGCGGGCGGCCCTCACGCGGCCCGGCGCTTGGCGTCGAGCGCGAGGGCGTCAGTGGGTCAGTTCGGAATCGGTCAATCGGTCCGCCGCGTCGAAGACAGGCGGTTTCTCACCGGGCATGGCCGCTATCTCGAGGACATGAGGCTGGAGGGCGAGGCCGTCGCGGTCTTCGTGCGCTCCCCCCATGCGCATGCCGTCATCCGGGCGATCGACGCCAAGGCGGCTGCGGCGATGCCCGGCGTTCTCGGCGTCTTCACCGGCGCCGATCTCGAGGCGGACCGCCTGGGCGGCCTGCCCGTCATCATGACCGTTCAGGGCAAGGGCGGGGCCGAGCAGGTGACGCCGCGCCATCCCGCCATGCCGACGGGCCGCGCGCGCCATGTGGGCGACCCCGTCGCCGTCGTTATCGCGGAGAGCCGCGAGAGGGCGGAGGAGGCGGTGGATGCGGTCATGGTGGATTACGCGCCGCTCGGTGCCGTCGTCGATCCCGAGGCGGCGCTCCGGCCCGGCGCGCCCCAGATCTGGCCGGAGGCGCCGAACAATCTCTCCGTCCATTGGGAGATCGGCGACGCGCGCGCGGTCGAGGCCGCATTCGCCGACGCCGCGCATGTCACGCGGATCGAGCTCGGGAATAACCGCATCGTCGTCAACGCGATCGAGACGCGCGGCGCCATCGGCGCCTATGAGAAGGGGCGCTTCACGCTCTACACGCCGAGCCAGGGCGGTCACAAGCTAAGGGAGAAGCTGACCCACGACGTCTTCGGCATCCCCGAGGCGGATATGCGCGTCGTGACGCCGGATGTGGGCGGCGGGTTCGGCATGAAGATCTATCTCTATCCCGAGCAGATCGTCGTGCTGTGGGCGGCGCGGCGCCTCGGGCGTCCCGTGCGCTGGATCGGGGAGCGCGCGGAGGCCTTCCTCTCCGACGCGCAGGCACGCGAGCAGCGCAGCACGGCCCGCTTAGCGCTCGATTCGGATGGGCGCTTTCTCGCCCTTCGCTGTGACACGATCGCCAATCTCGGCGCCTACATGTCGATGTACGGTGCCCACATTCCGACCATGGCCGGCCATCTCATCATGCCGTCGGTCTACCGGCTCCCCGTGCTCTACAGCGAGGTCCGCTGCGTCTTCACCAACACCGTGCCGGTCGACGCCTACAGAGGGGCCGGCAAGCCCGAGACGAATTTCATCGTCGAGCGCTTGATCGACACGGCCGCGCGCGAGATGGGACTCAGGACGGAGGAGCTTCGCCGTCGCAACTTCGTGCCGCCATCGGCCATGCCGTTCACCACGGCGACGAAGATGGTCGTGGACAGCGGCGCCTTTGGGGACAACCTCGATCGTCTCATGCGCACGACCGACTGGTCCGGCTTCGATGCGCGCCGGAAGGCCGCTGCGGCGCGCGGCGCGCTCCGCGGGCGCGGGATCGCCGCCTATATGGAAGACACGGTGCAACGCTCCGACGAAACGGCGACGCTGGAGGTCGACCCGATGGGGCTGGTGACGATTTTCGTCGGCACGCAGTCGAACGGGCAGGGGCATGAGACGGCCTACGCGCAGATTCTGGCCGATCGCCTCGGCGTCGGGATCGATCAGGTGCGCCTCGTCCAGGGCGACACGGATCTCGTGAGCGCCGGGAACGGCACCGGCGCCTCGCGCTCGCTCCATGCCGGCGGCGGCGCGATCGTGCATGCGGCGGAGAAGATCGTCGAGCGGGGCCGGCGCATCGCGGCGCATATCGTCGAAGCGGCGGCGGCGGACGTCTCCTTCGCCGACGGCCGCTACACCATCACGGGCACCGACCGCTCGCTCAGTTTCCAGGACGTCGCCAAGGCCGCCCACACGCCCGGCAAACTGCCGAGGGATCGGGAGCCCGGCCTCAAGGACACGGCCGTCTACCAGCCCTCCAACCAGACCTTCCCCAACGGCGTTCATCTCTGTGAGGTCGAGATCGATCCCGAGACAGGGCTCGTCTCGCTCGACCGCTATGCCGTGGTCGACGATTTCGGCGTGGTGCTCAACCCGATGATCGTCGAGGGACAGGTGCATGGCGGTGTCGCGCAGGGCATCGGGCAGGCGCTCCATGAGGGCTGCCTATACGATAATGAGTCAGGCCAGCTCCTGACGGGATCGCTCATGGACTATCAAATGCCGCGCGCGGCCGACATGCCGTCTTTCCGCATCGCCTTCAACGAAGTGCCGTGCCGGACCAATCCCCTGGGCGTCAAAGGCTGTGGCGAGGCCGGCGCGATCGTCGCACCCTCCGCGGTCATCAATGCCATCGTGGACGCTTTGGCGCCGCTCGGAATCTGGCATATTGAGATGCCGGCGACGCCGGAGCGCGTCTGGCGCGCGATTCAATCGGCCCGGGGCGGTGCCGCGCGATGACGATGTGGAACAAGAGCGTGGCAGCCACCGAACGGACCCCCTCCCGTCAAACCGCTTCACGGTTCGCCCCCCTTGCAGGGGGAGGGACGAGCGAAGTGAGTGGGTGGGGGGCGAACTTACCGATGAGTCCCGAGACCAGTGGCAGTGCGCGGAATAGACACCTCCCAACGATAACGAAATAGACGGAGTACGATTCGATCATGAGTAAAGTTGTCGGCATCGACGTGGGCGGCACGTTCACGGACCTCATGCTCGTGGACGAGGCCTCGGGTGACGTTCGAGTCACCAAGGTTCCCACGACGCCGGAAAACCAGGCCTTCGGCGTGATCGCCGCGATCGAGGCGACGCAAACGCCGTTCGGGGCGCTGGCCTCCATCGTCCACGGCACGACGGCGACGACGAACGCGCTCTTGGAACGCAAGATCAGCAAGGTCGGCGTCGTCACGACCAAGGGATTTCGCGACGTCCTGGAACTCGGACGCCGCACGCGTCCCAACGCCTACGGCATGACCGGGACGTTCCGTCCGCTGGTGCCCCGCGACCTCCGCCTCGAGGTCGAGGAGCGCATCGACGCCGATGGCGGGATCGTGCGCCCGCTCGACGAAGCCGCCGTCGCCGCCGCGACGCGCGCCCTCATCGCCATGGGGTGCGAGTCGCTCGTCATCCACTTCTTCAATTCCTACATCAACCCGGCGCATGAGCGCCGCGCGGCCGAGATCGCGCGCGCGATCTGGCCCAACCCCTACGTCACGGCGGGCAGCGACATCCTGCCGCAGTTCCGCGAGTACGAGCGCGGCGTGACCGCGGCGGTCAATGCGAGCATCCGTCCGGTGCTCGACCGCTACCTCAAGCGCCTGCGCGACGAGCTGGCCTCGCGCGGCTACACGCATGACCTCCTCGTCATGCAGGGCAATGGCGGGACCGTGTCGTCCTCGATCGTCTCGGAAGCCGCGGCGCATACGGTGCTCTCCGGCCCCGCCTCGGGCGTCAAGGCGGCGGCCTACACCTCGTCGGCGGCGGGCTTCCCCAACGTCGTGACCTACGACATGGGCGGCACGAGCTGCGACGTGGCGCTCATCCGCGAGGGCGTGCCGCAAGTCACGACCGAATTCGAGCTCGAATATGCGATGCCCGTGCACATTCCCATGGTGGACATCCACACCATCGGCGCGGGCGGCGGCAGCATCGCCTTCATCAACGATGCCGGCATCCTGAACGTCGGACCCGAGAGCGCGGGTGCGAAGCCCGGACCCATTTGCTACGGGCGCGGCGGCACGCGGCCCACGATCACCGACGCCAACCTCGTTCTCGGCCGCCTCAACGCGAAGAAGCTTCTGTCCGTCGACCGGCCCGTCGGGATCGAGGACGTCGCCCGCATCATCGAGCGCGACATCGGGGCCCCCCTCGGCCTCTCCGCCGTCGAGGCGGCATCGGCGATCATCCGCATCGCCAACGACAAGATGGCCGGCGCGCTCCGCATGGTCTCGCTCGCGCGCGGCCTCGACCCCCGGGATTTCGCGCTCTTCGCCTTCGGCGGCGCGGGGCCGCTCCATGCGCCGGCACTCGCGCGCGAGCTGGCGATCCCCAAGGTGCTCGTGCCCGTGCGCCCCGGCATCACGAGCGCGCTCGGCTGCATCGTGGCCGATGTCCGCCACGACTATGTCCGGACGATCAACCGTCTCGTCGGCGACGTCGACGTGGAGCAGGCCCGGCGCATCCTCGAGGACCACCGCGAAGAAGGACGCCGCACGATCGAGCGCGAGAAGATCCCCATCGAGCGCATCGAATACATCCACCAGGCCGACATGCAGTTCCAGGGCCAGAGCCACGTGCTGACCGTGCCGCTCGACGGCGTCGCCCTTACGCGCGATTCGCTCCAGTCCCAGTTCGAAGCGGCCTATTGGAACCGCTTCGAGGTGCGCCTGCCGGAGATTCGGGCCGTCCTCGTCAATCTCAGGACGGCCACGATCGGCAAGCGCAAGGGCGTGACGCTCCGCGCCCTCGTCGATTGGAAGGCCCAGGCGAAGACGCTCAAGGCGGCGCTCGTCGAGACGCGCCGCATCTGGTTCGATTCCGGCTGGACCGAGACGCCCATCTATCGGCGCGACGCGTTGCCTGCCAAGATCACCTTCAAGGGCCCCGCGATCATCGAGCAGCTCGACACGACGACGGTCGTCGAGCCGGACAATACCGTGGAGATGGATCGGGACGGCAATCTGATCATCTCCGTGCCCCAACAAGGGTAGGACATAAGCTAGGGTAGGACATACGATGGCCGCCAATATCGACCCCGTCACGCTCGCCGTCATCCAGAACGGCCTCATCCAGGTCTGCAACGAGATGGACCTCGCCTTCCAGCGCGGCGCGTTCAGCCCCGTCATCTCGGAGGCCTTCGACCGCTCGGACGGAATCTATCACCGCGACAATGGCGAGCTGATCGCCCAGGGCGATCTCGGTCTTCCCATCTTCATGGGCACGATGCAGTACGGCACGGCGAGCGTCATCGAGCGCGCGAAGGACGTCCGCCCCGGCGACGTCTACATCGCCAACGATCCCTATCTCGGCGGCACGCATCTCATGGACGTGCGCTTCTACCGGCCCTTCTTCTACAGGGGCGAGCTGTTCTGCTGGCTCGCCAATACGGGCCACTGGCGCGACACGGGCGGGGCGGTGCCGGGCGGGTTCTCGGCGCAGGCGACGGATGTCGAGATGGAAGGCCTGCGCCTGCCGCCGGTGAAGCTCATCAAGGAAGGCAAGGTCGACGACGAGATCCTCTCGATCGTCCTCTCCAACATCCGCACGGCCGACCAGACCATCGGCGACATCAAGGCGCAGGCGGCCTCGCTCAGCATCGGCGAGAAGCGCCTGACGCAGCTCGTCGATCGCTACAGCCGCGACACGGTCGAGGACTCGATCAATGAGCTGAAGCGGCGCGCGGCGCAGCAGATGCGCGCCAAGATCGCGCAGATTCCCGACGGCACCTATCGCGGACAGGCGGCGCTCGATTCCGACGGTGTCGTGAACGAGCCGCTCAAGATCGAGCTCGAGATCCGCGTCGAGGGCGGGGACATGCATGTCGACTTCACGGGATCGAGCCCGCCCTGCATGGGCCCCATGAACTGCGTCATCGCGACGACGCGCTCGGCCGTGTTCATCGCGATGAAGCACATCTTCCCCGACGTGCCGCTCAATGCCGGCACCTTCGAGCCCATCCACATCAGGGATCCCGAGGGCACGTTCCTCTACGCGAAATATCCGCGGCCGGTCTCGGGCTGCGCCGCGGAGGTGAGCCAGCGCATCTGCGAGGCGGTGTTCGTGACACTCGCCAAGGTCATCCCGGACAAGCTGTTCGCGGCCCCCGCGGGCACCAGCGGCAATTTTGCCTTGGGCGGTCATGATCCCGTAAAGGGCCGCAACTACGTCATGTACATCTTCAGCGGCGGCGGCTATGGCGGCTGGCATGACGGCGACGGCATCTCCAACGGCTGCTCGACCATCGGCATCTCCAAGACCCAGCCGCTCGAGGTGATGGAGCAGTTCTATCCCGTGCTGTTCGAGGAGTATTCGCTCCGCGACCGCTCGGGCGGTGCGGGCAAGCATCGCGGCGGCTTCGGCGTCAACTATAAGGTGCGCCTGAGGCGCGGCCGCGCGATCGCCTCCTTCGTCATGGATCACGGCCGCGAGGGCCCGCAAGGAGTCCTCGGCGGCGAGGACGGCGGCGCCAACCACGTGATCGTGCGGCGCACCGATCAGCCGGACTACACGCTGCCGCACTTCTCGAAGGACCAGGGCCTCCACATCAATGGCGGCGACATGGTGCTGGTCTCGACCCCCGGCGGGGGCGGCTACGGCAACGCGCTCGAGCGCGATCCCGATTCCGTCGTCCGCGACGTCGCCTTCGGCTACTACACCGTGGAGGATGCGAGGAAGCGCTTCGGCGTCGTGCTCGATGGAAAGAGTGTGGCGCTCGATCAGGCCGCGACCGCGGCCTTGCGCAAGGACATGGGACGGCGCGCGGCGAAATAGCTCGGGTGATGCGCGCCCGGAGCAGGCATCGAGACCCTCATGCGTCGACGAGCTCGGCATGAGGGATAAAGTCGACGCCTCGTCCTGGACTGATCGAAGGATGAGGCCTCATGGTTCGACGGGCTCACCATGAGGAATTTTCTTCTCTGTCCTCATCCTGAGCCCGTCGAAGGATGAGGCGGGTGCGCGAGCCTAACGGCCGAGGAGAGGGAGAGCGCGGCATGCAGAACACTCACTTCCCCAAGCACGGCAGGCCCTGGCCGGAGGTGCGCCAGCGCATGCAGGCCAAACGCGGCCAGGACGTGAAATGGCAGGAGGGGCGCATGCTGACCTCCTCCTACGTCATCGACGACGCGCATGTGGCCATGCTCCGCGAGGCGACGGGCGACTTCCTCGTGGAGAACGCGATCTACGCCGGCGAATTCGCGAAGAAGCCGGGCACGGGATTCACGAGCCTCGTCGATTTCCGGGACGAGCTCTTGAAGATGGTGCTCGAACTTTTCAACGCGCCCGAAGGGGCCGGCGGCACGCTCACGAGCGGGGGAACCGAAAGCATCCTCCTGGCCGTGCTCGGCGCGCGCGAATGGGCGAAGCGCAACAAGACGCACATCACGAAGCCGCGCCTCCTCTTGGCCCGGACGGCCCATCCCGCCTTCGACAAGGCCGCGTTCTACTACGGGCTCGACGTCACGCGAATTCCGGAGGGGCGCGATTTCCGCGCGGACGTCAGGGCGATGGAGGCGGCGCTCACCGACGACGTCGTGCTGATGGCGGGCGGTGCGCCCTGCTATCCCTTCGGCGTCATCGATCCCTTGAGGGAGCTTTCCGAGGTCGCGGCCAAGCGCGACATCTGGTTTCATGTCGATGCTTGCGTCGGCGGATATCTGGCGCCGTTCGTGAAGGCGTTGGGATATCCCGTCCCCGATTTCGATCTCAGCATCCCCGGCGTGTGGTCGATGTCGGCCGACCTCCACAAATACGGCTTCGCGCCCAAGAACATTTCGAGCGTTCTCTACCGCGACGCCACGCTCAGGAGCTATTCGACCTTCGCCTTCGATGGCTGGCCGGCCGGCAGCTACGTCACCGCCGGCACGGGCGGCTCGCGCACCGGCGGGCCCATCGCCGCGGCCTGGGCGCTCTTCCACGTCATGGGGGAGGAGGGCTACTTGAAGGCCGCCCGCACCATCATGGATACGCGGGAGAAGCTTTTCGACGGCCTCAGGCGCATCGGCGGGTTCACCGTCCAGGGCCAGCCGCATTTGGGATTGGTGCGCTACGGATCGGACGTCTTCGACATCACCGCCGTCGCGGACGGCCTCGATGAACGCAGCTGGTCGACCGGCAGGGGCCTCGATCCCGACGCGATTATCAATCTCATAAACCCTATCAATTCCAAATCAATAGACCAGTATATTACCGATCTGGGTGAAGTTACGACGGCCGTTCGTGCGGGCAAGCTCACGCGCGGCGCGACCCAGGCCGTCTATACCAGCAGCTAGGTGGCCGTCACGTTTCAACCCTCATGCTTCGTCCCTCGACAAGTTCGGGATGAGGGGCTCAGCATGAGGAATGAGTTGAGAGCCTCACCCTTCGACAAGCTCAGGGTGAGGCCAGCGGCGGACGAGGCGGGCGAGGATCACTGAACGGCGCACGCGAAATCGACGCGCGCCAGGGGAGGGAACGATGCAGAACACGATCTTTCCGAAAGAGGGCATTCCGTGGGAGCAGCTCCACCGCGTGATGAACGAGGCGCGGAAGGGTGATTCGGACTGGCATGGCGGGCGGATGGCCATGTCGTCCTACGTCGTCGACGACGAGCTCCTGCGCGTCAGCCACGAGGCCTACGGCATGTTCCTCGTGGAGAACGCGCTCTACTCCGGCGAGATGGCGAAGAAGCGGAAGGTCGGCTTCGCCAGCATCACGCTCTTCCAGGAAGAGATCATCGAGATGGCGCTCGAGATCCTGGGCGGGCGCGAGGGCTCGGGCGGCGTCGTCACGACGGGCGGCACGGAGAGCATCCTCCTGGCCGTGCTGGCCGCGCGCGAATGGGCGCGGAAGCACAAGCCGCATATCAAGACGCCGCGCCTCCTCTTGCCGCGCACGGCCCATCCCGCCTTCAACAAATCGGCGTTCTATTACGGGCTCGAAGTCACGCGCATCCCGCAGCGGAGCGATGATTGCCGCGCCGACGTGGCGGCCATGGAAGCGGCCGTGACCGACGACGTCATCATGATGGTGGGCTCGGCCCCCTGTTATCCCTTCGGCGTCATCGATCCCATCGCCGAGCTCGCCGCGATCGCCGCCAAGCGCGACATCTGGTTCCATGTCGATGCCTGCGTCGGCGGCTACGTGGCACCCTTCGTGCGGAAGCTCGGCCACCCCGTGCCCGAATTCGATCTGGGCGTCGAAGGCGTGTGGTCGATCTCGGCCGATCTCCACAAATACGGCTACGCCCCGAAGAATATCTCGACACTTCTCTATCGCGACGCGGCGTTGAAGGACGAGTTCACCTTCCGCTTCGAGGATTGGCCCTACGGCAGCTACGCGACGCCGTCGATCGGGGGCTCGAAGACGGGCGGCGCCCTCGCGGGCGCCTGGACGACGCTCAAATTCCTGGGCGAGGACGGCTACCTCAAGGCCGCGAAGGCGATCATGGACACGCGCGCGAAGCTCTATGAGGGCTTCAAGTCGATCGGCGGCTTCGAGGTCAGGGGCAAGCCCGATGTCGGCCTCGTCAATTTCGGCTCGACCCAGTTCGACATCGCCGCCGTCGCCGACGGGATGGGTTCGCGCGGCTGGGCGGTCGCGCGGGGACGGGAGCCGCAGGGCATGCATTTGGCACTCAACCCCATCCACGCCAAGTCGATCGACGCCTATGTCAGGGATTTGGGCGAGGTCGTGGGCCAGGTGCGCGCCGGCAAGATCACGGCCAGCGGCCAGAAGGCGGTCTACGCGGGGTAGGGGCTGATCCCGGGTTAAGGGCTCACCGTTCGCGCCGAAACGGCTGAGCCCCCAAGTCCCGCCGCGGTACTCCCTTCCGCGCGCTTGCCAAGGGCCGGGAAAACGCGGACGATTCCTCCCTCGGCAGGAGGCTCCCGTGCGGACCCGTCGATCCCTTGCGAAGAGCTGGTTTCGACGCCATGCGCCACGCGCGGCGGTGCTCGCCGTTCTTTTCTCGGGCGTGCTCGCCGTTCCATCCGTCGCCCGTGCGGCGACGCCGGGCGAGGAATGCGACCGCGTCGCGGCTTACTCCTCCACAGCGGCGGCGAAGGCCGTCACTTTCGATGCGCTCGATGCCGATTCCGCCATCCGCGCCTGCAGTGCGGCCATCACGAGCGATCCCAACCAGCCGCGCTATCGGTTTCTTCTGTCGCGCGCGCTCCTCAAGGCGGAACGCTACGCCGAGGCCAAGGACGAAGCCGAGCGCGCGGTGAAGGGTGGCGCGTTGACCGCGCACATCCTCCTCGCCTTCATTCACGAGGACGGGCTTGGCGTCGATCGGAATCTTGCCGCCGCACGCCGGCACTACCGCGCCGCCGCCGAGATCGACCTGACCAGCGCGCAGATCGAATATGCGCGGATGCTCGGGGAAGGCGAGGGCGGGGCGAAGGACGAGGCGGAAGCCGCACGGTGGCTGACGCGCGCGGCCGAGGCCGGCAGCCCCGTCGCCGCGACGCGGCTCGCGCGCATCCTGTCCTCCGGCACGGGTGTCGCGCGGGACGACGCGGCGGCGCTCGCCTGGGCGCGGCGCGCGGCGGAGAGGGGCGACGCGCAGGCCCAGCTTCTGCTCGGGAGTTTCTACGAAGACGGC
>JBGPGW010000116.1:0-10183 GCA_041484095.1 Alphaproteobacteria bacterium
CGCGCTCGCGCTCCAACCGGCGATGAGCGCCATGGCAATCGCAGCGATCCCGTAGAAAAACGAATGACGGTGCGCAAATAGAAAAACATCGGCGCCGACGCCGACATTGCTCACCACCAGCGGCGTCGTTTGGGCGCCGACAACCTCACCCTGACGAATGAGAAACACTTCGACGGAGTAGGTGCCCGTCGGGACGTTAGCGGGAAAGTAGATGTCGGCCCGAAACAGCCGGCCCGTGAGGAATGCGACTTTGCCGGGCTCCCTGTAATAGAGGTCCTCGCGTTGCTTGTTTCGAATGAACCCGGCGCGAAAGGCCGCAAGCTCGATCGGATTGACCGCGTCTTCCTCCTCAAGCTTCAGGTGGTCGAGACCGATCCCATGCCGTTGCAGCAGTGCTGGCGGACCAAGTTCGGCGAGCGGACGATTGCTGGCCACGAAGTAATACATCGGCGCGTGCGTGAAGGTCAGCTCCTCACGGTTGACCCAAATTCCGCCAAGACGGCCCTTGCGCCGAATCGTCACGTCTTTCTCGGGCCCCCTGATCACGACGGCCACATCGCCGTCGCCTTCAACGGCGCCGAACAACAGGACGTCGGTGCCGGTGAACCCCGCCGTAATCGCCACGAGGTGATCGGACAGATCGGCAACGAGCGGTTGTGCCGCCGAGGAGCGTCCGCTGCCAAGGCAGCCGAAGGCCGCCATTGCCAATACCACTGCGGCGCGCAGCCATCGCGGCGCGAACGGCGCGGCCGCCATCAGCTTTTGACCTCGACGAAGATCGAATAGAGATCCTCGGGCCGCACGACGAGATCGGCGAGAAGCTTGCCGCAAACAGCGAGCACCGTCAGCGCGAGAAGGCTGCGCATCTGTTCGCCAGGAAGGCGGCTCGCAAAACGAACGCCGTACTGCGCGCCGATCACGCCACCCGCGAGCAACAAGAACGCCAAGACGACGTCCACGGTCTGATTGCCGGCGGCTTGAAGAAGCGTCACGTTGGCCGAAACGAAGATAATCTGAAACAGCGAGGTTCCCGCGACAACGGCTGTCGGCATTCCGATCAGATAGATCATGGCAGGAACCAAGATAAAGCCGCCGCCCACGCCCATGATCGCCGACAGAATGCCGACCAAGAAGCCGATGCCGAACGGCAGGAGAGCGCTGACATACAGGCGCGACTTGTGAAAACGGAGTTTGAGTGGCAGGCGCCTGACCCAATCCGGATGACGCAGGCGTCGCGTCGGGATCGCATGCGTGCGCCGCCTCAGGATGGCGCGCGCTCTCTCGACCAGCATGAGGCCGCCGACCGAGCCCAAAAACACCACGTAACAGATGGAAATCACCAGATCGATCTGCCCGACGCCACGCAACAGCCCGAACAGCCACACGCCAAGGCTCGAGCCCAGAAGCCCACCGATAAGCAGCACCCCGCCCATGCGAAAATCGACCGATCGCCGCCGCCAGTGGGCAATGGCGCCCGAGACGGAAGCCGCCACCAATTCGTTGGCAACCGAGGCCACCGCGACCGGTGGCGGAACGCCGATGAAGATGAGCAGTGGCGTCAGCAGGAATGCGCCGCCCGCACCGAAAAGACCCGAAAGAAATCCGATCACACCCCCGAGCGTCAGGATGGTGAACACATCCACGGACATCTCGGCGATGGGGAGATAGATCTGCATGGGTGGCGACGTCGGCCACCAGCACGCGGCGCGCACCGATGCGGAGCGCGCGGAGCGTCTGGCCGAGGCCAAATTACTGTGCCCCGAGTCCAGACGAAAGGCTTTTGGCTGGGGTGAGGCGAGATTGTCTGTGCGACCCGGCGGGTCAGGGCCGGAGGAAGCCGACGATATCGTGAATTTCGCGGAGGTTCGGTGCGGCGATCGCCTGGGCCCGCTCGGCTCCCGATCGCAGAATCCGGTCGATCTCCGCGGGATCCTCGAGGAGACGGCGCATATCCCCGGCGATGGGCGAGAGCGTTTCGATCGCCAGATCGGCAAGGGCGTCCTTGAACGCGGAGAAATTCTTGCCCGCGAAGCGGCTCACGACGTCCTCGCGGGAGAGATCGCCAAGCGCGGCATAGATCCCCACGAGATTCGCCGCCTCCGGCCGCCCCTCGAGCCCGGCCGCTGAATCCGGAAGCGGCTCCGGGTCGGTCCGGGCTTTGCGGATCTTGAGCGCGATCTCGTCGGCGCTGTCCGTCAGATTGATCCGGGACATGTCGGACGGCTCGGACTTGCTCATCTTCCGGGTTCCGTCGCGAAGGCTCATGACGCGCGTGGCTTCGCCGAGAATCAGCGGCTCGACCAGCGGAAAAAATTCAACGCCATAGTCGTGATTGAACTTCTGCGCGATGTCGCGACACAGTTCCAAGTGTTGCTTCTGATCCTCGCCCACGGGAACATGTGTCGCCTTGTAGGCCAGGATGTCGGCCGCCATCAGGTTCGGATACACATAGAGCCCCGCGCTCGCGTTCTCGCGGTCCTTGCCGGCCTTTTCCTTGAACTGGGTCATGCGATTGAGCCAGCCAAGGCGCGCGATGCAGTTGAAAATCCACGCCAGCTCGGCATGGGCCGCGACCTGACTCTGGTTGAAGATGATGCTGCGCCCCGAATCGATTCCGGCAGCGAGGAGCCCGGCCGTCACCTCCCGGGTGCTGGCCCGAAGCTCGTTCGGATCCTGCCACACCGTGATCGCGTGCATATCGACGACGCAGTAAATGCAATCGAAGTCCGGCTGCAACCGGACCCAATTGCGTATGGCGCCGAGATAGTTGCCCAGATGCAGATTCCCGGTGGGCTGGACCCCGGAAAAGATGCGCCGCATGCAGTCCTGTCCTCTTGCTCGTGGCCGGTGTTATGACCGCTTCATCTCGCCCGGGTCAACCCCGGGAACATGCGATTGCGGTTTGCCGTCGATGCCGCGGATGCGAACGCGCCGACTGTCCGCGACGAGGCCCGAGCAAACCTATTGAGCGGCCGCGGACGCCTCGGCCGTACCGGCGCCCCCGGCCGGATCGGCGAGGATAGCAATGAGCGCGTCGCGCAAGGCGGATAGCAACCGAGGATGACTGACTTTCAGTCCGAATGAATCCTTGACGTAAAATACGTCGACGATGCGTTCTCCAAAGGTCGATATCTTGGCCGAGGAGACTTGAAGCTTGAGATCCACCAGGGCGCGCGTGACTTCATAAAGGAGACCGGGCCGGTCCCGGCCGTTGACTTCGATCACAGTGTGAGTCGCGCTGGCTTTGTCATCGATCAGAACGCGTGCCGGCACCTCGAAGAACCGGGTGCGGTCCGAACGGCGCCGACGGGCCGCCAGAACGGCGACCATGTCGAGCTCGCCGGCAAGGCTCCGCTCCAGATTCGACTTCAAGCGCTCCAGCCGGTCGGGATCGGCAAACGCCGCACCGATGGCTGCGATCGGCCCTTCGGCGTCCTGAATCCAGAAGCTGTCGAGCGCCAAGCCGTCGGCCGTCGTGAAAATACGGGCATCCACGATATTCGCGCCTGCCGCCGCGAAAGCGCCGGCGAGCCGCGCAAAAAGCCCCGGCCGATCGGCGGTGCAGATCGACACTTCCGTCACGGCACGCGTCCGGTCGATGCGGAGATTGATCACGAGCGGATCACCCGTCAGGTCCGCCTGCCTCAGCAGCCGCGCGTGGCGCGCCAACATGTCGACATCGATCGACAACGGATAGGACGGCGGCAGGCGAAGGAGATGGGTTTCGATCTCAGCGTCCGTCCAACCGGGAAGAGCGCGCTGCATGGCTTCGCGCGCGGTCGCGAGACGCGCCGCTGCCGGCGTGCCGCCGACCCCCCCGGACATGACCTCTTCGGCCCGATAGTACAGGTCGCGCAGAAGTGCGGCCTTCCAGCCATTCCACACCGTCGGCCCAACCGCGCGAATATCGCAGACGGTAAGAACCAAAAGGAGCCGCAACCGCTCCGGCGATTGCACGGTTCGAACCAAGTCGGCGATAGCCGTCGGATCCGACAGGTCGCGCTTGAACGCTGTCGCGCTCAACACAAGATGGTAGCGCACGAGCCACGCGACGTTCTCGGTTTCCTCCGCGCTCAGCCCAAGACGCGGGCACAGGCGTTCGGCAATCTCCGCGCCAATCTCCGAATGATTGCCGCCGCGGCCCTTCGCGATATCGTGGAGGAGCACGGCCAGGTAAAGAACGCGGCGCGACAGCACCTTGTGGACGATGTCGCTCGCGAGCGGATGATCTTCACGCAAAAGCCCGCGTTCGATCCGGGACAAGATGCCGATCGCCCGGATCGTGTGCTCGTCGACGGTGTACACATGATACATGTCGTGCTGCATCTGAGCGACGACGCGGCCGAAATCGGGAATGAACCGGCCGAAGACGCCCGCCTCATTGAGCCGGCGGAGTATGCTCTCCGGGCCCTTCGGCGAAATCAGCATGTCGAGGAAAAGCCGATTCGCCTCCGGATTGGCCCGCAAATCGCCGCCGATCGACCGCAGGTTGCGCGTGACGAAACGAAGCGCGCGCGGATGAATGTCGAGGTTGCGTTGGTGCGCGACATGAAACAGGCGGATCAGCGCCACGGGATCGCGCTCGAAGACAGCATCGTCGGCAAGGGTCAGCCTGTCGCCCTCGAGCGCAAATCCCTCGACGAGCGCCTCGGCGGCATTGGGCGTGAACGGTTTTCGCTTATGCTCGGCCTCAATGGCCGCGCAGAGGATCCGCGTCAGATCGCCGACCGTCTTGGCGGTGAGAAAGTAGTGTTTCATGAACCGCTCGACGCCGCGCGTGCCCGCATGATCGGTATAGCCGAGCAATCGTCCGATTGTCGGCTGCACATCGAAGGTGAGCATGTCCCCCGGGCGGCCGGTGAGGTAGTGAAGATGACAGCGCAGCGTCCACAGAAAGTTCTGCGCCTTGGCAAAGCGCCGCGCTTCTTTTTCCGTCAGAACGCCGGGCTTGACGAGATCGTCGATCGTCTTGACTCGGTAGAGGCACTTCGCGATCCACAGCAGCGTATGCAAGTCGCGAAGCCCGCCCTTACCATCCTTGATGTTTGGCTCGAGGACGTAGCGTGAATCGCCCATGCGCGTGTGTCGTGCATCGCGTTCGGCAAGCTTGGCTTCGACGAAAGAGATCTCGGTTCCCGCGACCACGTCCGACGTGAAGCGATAGCGCATTTCATTGAACAGGCGGCGGTCGCCGGCAATGCAGCGCGCCTCGAGCAGGCTCGTCTGAATGACGTGGTCCGCGCGGGCAAGCCGCAAGCAATCGTCGAGCGACCGCACGGAGTGGCCGACCTTGAGACCAAGGTCCCAAAGAACGTAGAGAACCCGCTCGACGATGTGCTCGGTGTGTGGCGTCGGCTTGTAAGGACAGAGAAAGAGGAGATCGACATCCGAATGGGGCGCAAGCTCGCCCCGGCCGTATCCGCCGACGGCAACGACGGCAAGCCGCTCGCCTGAAGTCGGATTGGCGGCACCGTAATTCGCAGCGGCCTGCTCATAGAGCAGGCGCAGGATCTGGTCCAACAGAAGCGCGCCCGCCACAACCGTCTCCGCACCCGAAGCGCCGGCCGCGAACCGGCGACGGATTTCCTCACGCCCGACCGCAAGTGCGTCCTTCATGATCGCAAGCAACGCGGGGCGCTGGTACGATTGATCGCCGTCGGCGAGCGCGTTCACCCGTCTGCGGAAAGCGCGACGGTCGAAGATAGCGCGTGGGTTGGCGATCTTGAGCATGCCCGTTGGCGCAAACCATGTGGTCAGAGGCGCCGATACGCCGACGCCATCGTCTTCATTGTATATGGATATCAAGCGGACACCGCCAAGAGCCGTTCATGCCGGCCGCGCGGGTTCTCAAGGCCGTTCGGGCCCGTTAGTCCTGTTTCGGCTCGTCCGCGGTGCCGCGGATCAAGGCTTTGAACCGATAGAGCATTTCGAGAGCATCGCGCGGACTCAATTCGTCCGGATTGAGATCGGCGATCGCTTTCTCAAGCTTCGAGGGCTCCTTCGCAGACGGCGCCTGGCTGCGTGTCGCGCGGAACAGCGGCAAATCGTCCGCCAGGCGGCCGAGCGCGCCGGCCTGCTCGCCCTGGCTCAGGACCGTGAGAACTTCTTCCGCTCGCGCGACGACCGCCGCGGGCAATCCCGCGAGGCGCCCGACGTGAATCCCGTAAGACCGATCCGCGACGCCGGACGCGACTTCGTGAAGGAAAACGACATTGTCCTGCCATTCCTTGACCCGCATCGTGTGACAGGCCAGGCGCGCGAGGCGCGCGGCAAGCGCCGTCAGCTCATGGTAGTGCGTCGCGAACAGTGCACGACTTTCGTTGACCGAATGAAGGTGCTCGAGCGTCGCCCATGCGATGGACAGGCCATCGAACGTCGCGGTGCCGCGTCCGATTTCATCCAGGATGACGAGAGAACGCGGACCGGCCTGGTTGAGTATCGTCGCCGTCTCGACCATCTCGACCATGAAGGTCGACCGTCCGCGGGCCAAGTCATCGGCGGCGCCGACCCGGCTGAAGAGGCGGTCGACGACGCCGATATGGGCCATCGCCGCCGGCACGAAACTTCCCATCTGTGCGAGAATGGTAATCAGGGCGTTCTGCCGGAGGAACGTGCTCTTGCCGGCCATGTTCGGCCCCGTCACCAGCCACAGCCGACGCGCATCGCCCCCATCGGAGAGATCGCAGTCATTGGCGACGAACCGCTGGCCATCCTGCTTTGCCAACGCGGCCTCCACGACGGGATGGCGGCCACCTTCGATGCGGAATGCCAGGCTGCGATCGACCGCCGGGCGAGAATAACGCCGGTCGGCCGCGAGGTCCGCAAGACCCGCGGCGACATCGATCATCGCCATGGCGCGCGCGGATTCCCCCAGATCCTCCGCATGAGACGTTAGGCCGGACGACAGTTCATCAAACAGCGCGAGCTCGCGGGCGAGCGCGCGATCGGCCGCGCGGTTGATCTTGTCCTCGAGATCGCCGAGCTCCACGCTCGTGAAGCGCATCGCACCCGCCATCGTCTGGCGGTGAATGAAGGGACTGGAGGGGCCGGTCTCTAGTTTCGAGGCCTGCGCCGCGGTCACCTCGATGTAATAGCCGAGCACGTTGTTGTGCCGAATCTTGAGGCTTGTGATGCCCGTTTCGCCGGCATAGCGACTTTGGAGCGCAGCCACCAGCCGTCGGCCGTCATCGCGCAGGGTGCGCTGTTCATCGAGCGCCTCATCGTAGCCCGGCGCGATGAAACCCCCATCTCGGAGAAGGATCGGCAGATCGGCGGCGAGCGCGCGCCGAAGCCGCTCGATGAGCGCCGTCTGATTCCCCAGGGAATCCGCTGCCTGCGCCACGGCCCGAGGCGGCGCGGGAAATCGCGCATCGGCCAAGACCGCGCGAATTCGCGCCGCGGCCGTCAGTGCGTCGCGAACCGCCGCCAAATCGCGCGGGCCCCCGCGACCGATCGTCAATCGCGAAAGCGCCCGTTCAAGATCCGGGGCGCGGCGCAACGCGTCGCGAACGTCTTCGCGCACGGCTTGCGCATCGACGAAAAACTGAACGGCATCGAGCCGCTCGCCGATGGCGCCCGGATCCGTGAGCGGCGCCGCGAGCCGCGTCGCGAGGAGACGGGCGCCGGCACCCGTCACCGTGCGATCGATGATCGAAAGGACGCTGCCGGCTCGCTCCCCTGCCAAGGTTTGAACGAGTTCGAGATTGCGCCGCGTCGCGGCGTCGATCTCCATCACCGCGCCGGCCGGCGTGCGGCGAGGCGGCGAAAGGCGCGGAAGATGACCCTTCTGGGTCAGCTCGACATAGTCGATGAGCGCGCCAGCTGCCGAAAGTTCGGCGCGCTCGAAGCTCCCGAAGGCATCAAGCGAGCGAACGCCGTAAAGACGTTCGAGACGCAATCGCGCGTTCTCGCTGTCGAACCGACTGCCGGGCAGTCGCGTCAGCGACGTCGTCCATTCGACGAGAACATCGCGGAGATCGTCTCGCTCCAGCAGCCGCTCGGGGATGAGAAGCTCCCCCGGCGCCAATCGCGCCAAGATCGAGGCCAGCGACGATGCCGCGACCATTTCGACCTGGAAATCGCCGGTCGAGATGTCGAGCCATGCAAGGGCCAGGCTGCCGTGAGCATCCACGGCGGCGGCCAAATAGTTGTGCCGGCGGGAATCGAGGAGCGAGTCTTCGGTCAGCGTCCCCGGCGTCACGACGCGGATGACGTCGCGCCGCACGAGCGTCTTGCCGCCGCGGCGTTTGGCCTCCGCGGGGTCTTCCACCTGCTCACACACCGCGACGCGGAACCCCTTGCGGATGAGGCGGGCGAGATAGGCCTCCGCCGCATGGACGGGGACGCCGCACATCGGGATGTCCTCGCCCGCGTGGCGGCCGCGATGCGTCAACGCGATATCGAGGGCGCCGGCGGCGGTCCGCGCATCGTCGAAAAAGAGCTCGTAGAAATCGCCCATCCGGAAGAACAGCAAGCAGTCCGGATGAACGCGCTTGGCCTCGAAATACTGCGCCATCATGGGCGTGAGAGGGGGTTCGGCCGATTGCGGCAGCCGCCCGGTATCCACGATTTCGCTCAGGGCTTGTTCGTTTGCCGCCGACACGCTGGCGCGCTCATTCACAGTGGGGGGGCGGACCACCTCTTCACATCGGCAGCCTGAATGGACCTTAACACACCGTTCTGCACGATATCTATGCGGATGCCTCGCTCAAGCCGGGCCATGTCCAGTCGCTTTGACGGCTGGCCAGCCAGCGCCTAACATCACGCTTTCGCGCCGCCGTCGGGTCCGGCTACCGCGACCCGAGACCGAGACGAGGACCGCCATGAGCGAGGAAGACGCACACGTCACCGAGCAGGAAGCACTGCTTTTCCATTCGAGCGGACGGCCCGGCAAGATCGAAATCAACGCGACAAAGCCGTTGACCACGCAGCGCGATCTGTCGCTTGCCTACTCGCCCGGCGTGGCCTGGCCGGTCAAGCACATCGCGCGCGACCCGTCGCTCGCCTACGATTACACGGCGAAAGGCAATCTCGTCGCGGTCATCTCCAACGGGACGGCGATTCTCGGGCTTGGCGATCTCGGCGCCCTCGCCGCAAAGCCGGTCATGGAAGGAAAGGCCGTGCTGTTCAAGCGGTTCGCCGACGTCGATTCGATCGATCTCGAGATCGACACCAAGGACGTCGACGAATTCGTCAATTGCGTCCGGTTTCTCGGGCCGAGTTTTGGCGGCATCAATCTCGAGGACATCAAGGCGCCCGAATGCTTCATCATCGAGGACCGGCTGCGGGAGCTTCTCGACATCCCCGTCTTTCACGATGACCAGCACGGCACGGCCATCATCGCGTCGGCCGGGCTCATCAATGCCCTCCATCTCACCGATCGCGACATCAAGAAGTGTCGCATCGTCGTCAACGGGGCGGGCGCAGCCGCCATTGCGTGCGCCGAGCTGCTCGTCAGCATGGGCATGCCCCGCGGCAATATCATGATGTGCGACAGCAAGGGCGTCCTGTATGTCGGCCGACGCGACGGCATGAACCAGTGGAAGTCCGCCTACGCAGTGGAAACAAAGGCCCGCTCGCTGGCCGACGCGCTCGAAGGCAGCGATGTGTTTTTGGGCCTGTCCGTAAAGGGTGCGATGACCGTCAAGATGGCTGCCTCCATGGCGGCACGGCCGATCATCTTCGCCATGGCCAATCCCGACCCGGAGATCATGCCCGAGGAGGTCAAGTCCGCGCGCGACGACGCCATCATCGCCACGGGCCGTTCCGACTATCCGAACCAGGTGAACAACGTTCTGGGCTTTCCCTACATTTTCCGCGGTGCGCTCGATGTCCGAGCCTCGACCATCAACAACGAGATGAAGATCGCAGCCGCGGAGGCGATCGCCGCGCTCGCGCGCGAAGACGTCCCCGACGAGGTCGGCGCGGCCTATGCCGGACGCCAGCTCCGGTATGGACCCGAATACATCATTCCGGCGCCGTTTGATCCCCGGCTCATCATGCACGTCCCGATGGCGGTCGCGAAAGCGGCCATGGATTCAGGCGTCGCGCGCCGGCCGATTATCGACATACCGGCCTATCGCAATGAGCTGTCAGCCCGCCTCGACCCGACGGTCGCGGGCCTGCAGCGTATTTTCGACCGCGTTAAAAGTCATGACAGGCGCGTGGTTTTCGCCGAGGGCGA
>JBGPGW010000117.1:0-10125 GCA_041484095.1 Alphaproteobacteria bacterium
ACGCACCTCGCGTCGGTTGTTGAATGGTTCTCATGCGGCGGATCATGGCAGAAGACACCGGCCCCCGCAACGCGCGGGGTCGGCCCTATTTCGTCGAATTTCGAGGAAATACAAAGGCCTGACTTACATCGAGCGTGACGGAGACCTCTTCGCCCTCGGCGAAGGCGACATGTTTCGGCACCCGGCTGTGCAGATGCAGCGCTTCGCCGTCGATCCCCGTCATGTTGAGGTGAAGCAGCGTGCTCCGCCCCAGAAGCCTTGCCGCCGTGATGCGCGCATTGCGGCGGTCGTGCCCGCCATCCGGCGCCCAGGCCAGATGAAGCGCCTCGGGACGGATCAGGATGTCGACGGCGACGCCGTCCGCGAGGCCGCCCGCATCGAGGCAGCCGAAGGGCGTCCGGACCTTGCCCTCGCTCACCCGGCCGGACAGGCGGTTGACGTCGCTGAAGAAAGCCGCCGCGAAGGCGTTGACCGGATGGAAATAAATCGCGACCGGCCGGCCGATCTGCTCGATCCGCCCCGCGCGCATCAGCGCGATCCGATCCGCCATGAACATCGCCTCTTCCGGGTCGTGGGTGACGAGCAACGTCGCGGCCCCGCAGGCCTTCAGCACGTGAAGCGTCTCGTCCCGGATGCGGTCCCGGAGGCGTGAATCGAGCCCCGAGAACGGCTCGTCGAGGAGCATGAGGTGCGGCTTCGGCGCCAGCGCGCGGGCGAGCGCCACGCGCTGCTGTTCGCCCCCCGACAGCATGTGGGGGTATTGCTCGGCCAGCGCCTCGATCCCGAACTGCGCGAGCGCCTCGACCGCGCGCGCGCGGCGCGCGGGCTGCGCGAGGCCGTGGAGCCCGAAGGCGACGTTGTCCGCGACCGACAGGTGCGGAAACAGGGCGAAGTCCTGGAACGCCATGCCGACGCCGCGTTGCTCGGGAGGGACATTCGACGCGCCCTCCGCGACCACGCGCCCGTCGATCGAGACGCGGCCGGCCTGCACGATCTCGAGACCGGCGGCGATGCGCAGAAGCGTCGTCTTGCCGCAGCCGGACGGCCCGACCAAGCACAGGACCTCGCCCGGTGCGACGGAAAGGTCGATGTCGCTGAGCGCCGTGACGCCACCGTAGCGGTGGCTCACCCCGGCGAATTCCAGCGCGGGCGCGGCCTCAGTCGACATGACCGGGCCGTGCGCGCGCGATGCCGCGGCTGATGACGATGACGGGAAGAATGCCGACCAGCACGATGGCGAGCGCGGGCCCCGAGGCCGCGTGCAGTTGCTCGTCGGACACGAGCGCGTAGACCCGGATCGCCAGCGTGTCGAAATTGAACGGGCGGATCATGAGCGTCGCGGGCAATTCCTTCATGACTTCGACGAAGACGAGCATGCCGGCCGTCAGGATGCTGCCGAAGATCATCGGCACGTGAACGCGCAGGAGCGTCGCGCGCGGCCCGGTGCCGAGCGTGCGGGCGGCGGCCTCCATGTTGGGGGTGACCTTGGCGAGCCCCGCCTCGATCGTCTGGAAGCCCGCCGCAAAGAATCGCACGACATAGGCGAAGAGGACCGCGGCGATCGTGCCCGAAAGGATCAACCCCGTCGACACGTTGAAATGCGCCCGGGCCCAGCGGTCGAGCGCGTTGTCGAACCACCCGAACCAGAGAAGGATGCCGACCGCGATGACCGAGCCCGGGACCGCATAGCCCATGCTCGCGACGCGCGCCGCCCAGCCGAGAAGCCGGCTGGCGCGGAGACGAATTCCATACGCGACGGCGAGCGCGAGCGCGACCGTCACCATCGCGGCACTGCTCGCGAGAATGAGGCTGTTGAGCGCGAAGCCGAGAACGTGCCGGTCGGCGAGCTGACCGGCTGTCTCCACCGCCCAGACGCAGAGCGCTGCGCCCGGAATGACGAAGCCGAGCACGGGCGGGCCCGCGCAGACCAGGACCGCGGCAAGCGCGCGCCCTCCGCCGAGCGCATAGCCCGGCAGCCGCTGGTAGCGCGTGCCGGGATTGTGGAAGCGCGCGTCGCCGCGGCTGCGCCGCTCAAGCAGGATCACGCCGAGCACGAACAGCATGAGAATGGTCGAGAGCTGCGCTGCCGCCTCGGGAGAGCCGAGCGCGAGCCAGGTGCGGTAGATGCCGGTCGTGAAGGTATCGACCGCGAAGAACTGGACCGTGCCGAAATCGTTGAGCACTTCCATGAGCGCGAGCGCGAGCCCCGCGAAAATGCCCGGGCGCGCGAGAGGCAGCGCCACGTGGAAGAAACCGCGCCACGCCCCGCGGCCGAGCGTCCGGCTGACCTCGAGCACGGCCACGGACTGATTGAGGAACGCCGCGCGCGCCAGCAGATACACATAGGGATAGAGAACGAGCGTCAGCATCAGGATGGCACCGCCGAGCGAGCGGATTTGGGGAAACCAATAATCGCGCGGCGTCAGCATGAAGGTCAGGCGCAACCAGCCCTGGACCGGGCCCGCGACATCGAGAAGGCCGGTGTAGGTGTAGGCCACGACATAGGCCGGCACCGCGAAGGGCAGCAAAAGAGCCCACTCGAAAAGACGCCGCCCCGGGAACCGGCACATCGTGACGAGCCATGCCGTCGCGACTCCGATCACGAGCACGCCGGCGCCGACCCCGACCATCAGCGCGAGCGTGTTCAGGACGTAACGCGGCAGCACCGTCGCCGCGAGGTGATCCCACACCTCGCCGAAGGGCGCGAAGAGATGCGCGAGAACGATGACCACGGGAAGCGCAATGGGAACCACGACGACGATCGCAAAGACGGTCCACGCGTTGGGACGCCTGGACCGACGGCGCGCTAAAGGCGATCGCACGGCCGGGATGACGGTCAATGTCGAGGCCCGGCCCCAACGCCGCGCGCGAACGGCCGGAGCGGAGCGCGTCGCTCAATCGCCAAGCGACTCGTGCGGTCCATGGAGGTCTTCGCTGGATTCGGGCAGCCCGCCCTCTTCCGCTTCGTCCGGCAAGGCCGGGCGCGACTCGGCCCCGTTCTCCCCTGCCTCGCTCTGCGATCCCCCGATCGCGTGGATCGCGGGCCGCTTGTCCAGGAGACCGGCCGCCTTGAGATCCTCGACGCCCGGCAGGGCCTCGAGGCTTTCAAGCCCGAAATGTTCGAGGAACGCGCCGGTGGTGAGCCAGGTCAGCGGCCGGCCCGGCGTCTCCCGCCGCCGTCCCGGGCGAATCCACCCGGCCTCGAGCAGCGTGTCGATCGTGCCTCGGTGCACGCTGACGCCGCGGATGTCTTCGATCTCGGCGCGCGTGACCGGCTGGTGATAGGCGATGATCGCCAGCGATTCGAGCCCGGCCCGCGACAGCTTGCGGGGAATCGTGACCTCGGTCTGCAGATAGGCCGCGAGGTCCGACGCCGTGCGCAGCATCCAACGCTTGTTGATCTGCACGAGATTGACTCCGCGCCCCGCATAATGCGCGTGCAACTCGGCGAGAAGGGCCGCGACGTCGCTGCCCTCGGGCAGGCGTGCCGCGATCGATGCGTCGTCGAGCGGTTCGCGCGCCGCGAACAGGACCGCTTCGAGAACGCGCAGGGTCTGGGCGTCATCACTCATGATGCGGATTGCGCCTTGCGCACGTATATCGTTCCAAACGTTTCATTCTGCCGCAGCTCGATCCGGCGCGTGCGGGCCATCTCCAGGCTCGCGGACAGCGTCGAGGCCAGCGCCGAGCGCATCATCAAGGGGGCCTGAAGCCCGGCCGGCAAGAAGCTGAAGAGCGTACGCCATTCACCCGCCCCGCCCAGCACGGCCAACAGCCGCTCCATCGCGTCCTCGACGGAGTATAGCTCCAAGAGCGGCGGAATATGCAGCGTGTGCTTCTGGGTGCGGCGGCGCTGATCGGCATAGGCCTTGAGCAGTTCATAGAGCGACACTTCATACGGGCGATGGGCGATGACGGTGATGCCCTCGGGCGCGCCGCGGCGGAAGACGTCGACGCCGAGCTGCGGCCTGGCCATGATTCGCTGCGCCGCCTCGCGCATCGCCTCCAGGCGCTGCAACTGGAAGCGCAGCGCCTCCGCCATCGCTTTGCCGCTCGGCTCTTCGGTCTCGTCCTCCGTTTGCGGCAGCAAGAGACGCGATTTGAGATAGGCAAGCCAGGCGGCCATCACGAGGTAGTCGGCCGCGATCTCGAGCCGCAGATTGTGGGCGCCGGCGATGAAATCGAGGTATTGGTTCGCGAGCTGCAAGATCGAGATCTGCGTCAGGTCGACCTTCTGATCGCGCGCGAGGTCCAAGAGAACGTCGATCGGACCTTCGTAGCCTTCGAGGCTGACGACCAGCCGGCTGTCGCCCGCGGCATTGGCGTTCGCCGCGCCGTCTTCGAATCGGATGTCTTCGACCATCTAGTCGATCCCTGCAATCGAGGTGATGAGCGAGATCACGATGCTTGCCGGCACGCCGACGAGCCATGTGAAGAGGTCGATGCCCAGCATCGGCAGGATAAACAGGCCGCCGAGGATAATAAACAGGCCATAACGCTCGAGGCGCGCCAGCGGCAGCGCCAGCGAACGGGGCAAAAGGCCGACCGCGACCCGTCCGCCGTCGAGCGGCGGCACCGGCAGCATGTTGAACACCGCCAGCACGACGTTGAGCTGCAAGGAGTTGACGAGATTGGCCTGCGCCCAGCGCGCGCCCTCTTCCGGAAGCAGCACCGTCGCATGGAGGAGAAAGGCCGAGGCGACGGCCATCACGAGGTTGATTCCCGGGCCCGCCGCGGCGACCCAGACCATGTCGGTCAACGGCCGGCGCAGGCGCGCGAAGTTGACCGGCACGGGCTTGGCCCAGCCGAAGAGGAACCGCCCCCCCGAAAGCAGCAGGATCGCCGGCACCAGGATCGTGCCGACGGGGTCGATGTGGCGGAGCGGATTGAAACTCACCCGTCCCTGGCGGTACGCGGTGTCGTCGCCGAGCCGCCAGGCGACGAATCCGTGCGCGGCTTCGTGCAGCGTGATGGCGAACACGACCGGCAGGAGCCAGACCGATGCCGAGTAGAGGATCGATGAGGGATTCAAGATCCTCTCCGCTTAAGCCGTTGCCAGAAGCGCGTCAAGCGCTCGGCTTGCCGCCGCCGCGTCGATGGGCCGGGGCGGTGCCAAGCGCGACAGGGCCCGCCCGATGCGGGCGGCCGCCGCGGACGAAAGGATCGGTGTCGCGGCGCGGACCTCCTCCATCTCCTCGATGCGGCCGTTGCAATGGAGCACGAGGTCGCATCCCGCATCGAGCGCCCGCCCGACGCGCTCGGTGAGCGTGCCCTCCAGCGCCCGCATGCTCAGATCGTCCGACATCAGCGCGCCCTCGAAGCCGATGGCGTCGCGGATGATTTCCTCGATCACGCGGGGCGAGAGCGTCGCGGGGTTCGCCCGGTCGATGGCGCGATACGTGATATGGGCGGTCATGGCGAGCGGCATGTCGGCGAGGGCCCGAAACGGCGCGAAGTCGACGCGCTCGAGCGCCGCCCGGTCGGCGTCGACGACGGGCAGCGCCTCATGGCTGTCGACGGTCGCGCGGCCATGGCCGGGGATGTGCTTGATCACCGGCAGCACGCCGCCGTCAAGCAGGCCCTCGGCGACGGCGCGGCCGAGCATGGCGACCATCGCGGGTTCTTCGCCGTAGGCGCGGTCGCCGATGACGTCGTGCGACGCGGGCTGCAGCACGTCGAGGACCGGCGCGCAGTCGACGTTGATGCCGAGGACCGCGAGATCCGCGGCGATGAGGCGCGCGTTGAGGCGGGCCGCTTCGACGGCCCGCCCGGGATCGCGGCGGGCAAGCTCGGCGAAGCGGGCAGCGGCCGGACGCTGGGGCCAGTGCGGCGGCTTCAGCCGGCTAACGCGGCCGCCCTCCTGGTCGATGAGGACGAGCACGTCGGCCCGGCCGACGGCCTCGCGCACCGCCGCGACGAGCGCGCGGACCTGCCGCGGCTCCTCGCAATTGCGCGCGAACAGGATGAAACCGACCGGATCCGCCTCCGCGAAGAAGCGGCGCTCGCGCCCCGTGAGTGTCGGGCCGGCTGAGCCATAGATCGCGGCGTGAGGAACGTTCGACCCCTTACGGCCGGACAATGAGGCACCCGACGTTGCGGCCGCGCAGCGATTCGCAAAGCGCTTTGGCGGCCGCCCCGTCACCCACCGGGGCGGATTGGACCCGGTAGTAAATCCCCTTCGCCCCGAGATCGGCGCGCTGAATCGTGAGCGGCAGATCGCGCAGGAGATCGGCATGGGACGATTTCAGCCTGGCGATCGTCTGCGCCGCGGCCTCTTCCGATTCGAGCGCGGCGAGCTGCACGCGGTACCCGCCCGCCGGCTTTTCCGCAGCGCTCGGCGGCGCGGCCGGCGTTGACGAGCTCGCGGCCTTGGGTTCCGCGGCCTTCTTCCCGCTCGGCTTCTGCTCGGGCGTCTTGGCTTCGGCGGCTTTGGTTTCGGGCGTCTTGGTTTCGGCTGGTGCGCTCGGCGCGGCGGCCGCGGGCGGAGCGCTTGGCTCCTTGGGACGTGCGACGGGCTCTTCGGGCGGCGGCAGCATCTGTTCGACCTGCTTCTCGCCGTTCTCGGGCGCGACGCGATCGTAGACGGTCTTGTCCTGGTGCGGCACGTTCATCCCGCCGGGCTGCTCGGGGCGAACTTTCTCCGGCTTCTTATCGGCGCGGATCAAGGGGGGCTGATCACCCGAGCCCGCGCGGATGCCGAGGACGTAGGCGTACCACGTCGCGACCCCGAAGAGCACGAGCGTAATGGCGGCGATCACACTGGTCAGCCAGCGAAAACCTCCCCTGCGCGAGGAGGGCGTGCGCAGGGTTGCCCGCAAATCGCGGCCCTGGGGCGAGAATTCGTCGTTTTCCATCAGCGCAATTCCTCAACTGGTTCGACGCCGAACACCGCGAGCGCCGAGGCGATCACGACCGCTGCGGCCTGCACGAGCGCGAGCCGCGCGCTCGTCAACGGCTCGTTGCCGGGCACGATGAAACGCATGCCGGTCTCCTTATTGCCGCGCGACCACAGGCTATGAAACCCCGCCACGAGGTCGAAAAGATAGAACGCGAGCCTGTGCGGCTCATGCGCTTCGGCAGCCATTTCCACCTGTCGCGGCCAACCGGCGATCGCCTTGATCAAACCAAGCTCGTCGGGGTCGGTCAAGCGATCGAGCTCGGCCTTCGCCAACGCCGCGCGCGATACGTCGATCAGAGGAAACGCCTCCTTGGCATGACGCGCGATCGATGACGCCCGCGCATGCGCGTATTGCACGTAGAATACGGGATTGTCGAGCGATTGTTCGGTGACCTTGAAGAGGTCGAAGTCGAGCGGCGCGTCGTTCTTGCGCGTGAGCATCATGAACCGCACGACATCCTTGCCCACCTCGTCCACGACCTCGCGGAGCGTGACGAAGGTCCCGGCGCGCTTCGACATGCGCACGGGCTCGCCCTTCTCCAGGAGGTTCACGAGCTGGCAAAGCTTGATGTCGAGGGCACCCTTCCTGTCCGTGATGGCGGAGACGGCGGCCTTCATGCGCTTGACGTAGCCGCCATGGTCCGCCCCCCAGACGTCGATCTGGTCGGTGAAGCCGCGCCGGTATTTGTCGAAGTGATAGGCGATGTCGGCGGCGAAATAGGTCCAGCTTCCGTCCGACTTCTTGAGCGGCCGGTCGACGTCGTCGCCAAAGGCGGTCGAGCGGAACAGCGTCTGCGGGCGCGGCTCCCAATCCTCGGGCACCATGCCCTTGGGCGGCTCCAGCACGCCGGTGTAAATGAGCCCGCGCGATTCGAGTTCGGCCAGGGCCTCTTCGACGCGCCCGGCCTCGACCAGCGCGCGCTCGGAGGAAAAAAGAGCGTGCCGGATGCCCAGCGCCTGGAGGTCGTCGCGGATCATGGCCATCATGGCATCGATCGTGGCGGCTCGGACGACGGGCAGCCACGCGCCCTCGGCCTGCCCGACAAGTGTTTCCCCGTGGGCGGCGGCGAGCGCCGCGCCGACCGGCTTCAGGTATTCGCCGCGATATTCCCACTCCCGCCCAGGAAACAACGCGCGGAACCGCGCCTCGTCCATCACCTCGCCGAGCGCCTCGCGGTAACGCGCATAGGCCGCATAGGCCAGCGAATCGACCTGAGCGCCGGCGTCGTTGATGTAGTACTCGCGGAGCACGGTGTAGCCCGCCTTCTCCAGGAGGTTGGCGAGCGCGTCGCCGATGACCGCACCCCGCGCATGGCCGACATGGAGCGGCCCGGTCGGGTTGGCCGAGACGTATTCGACGTTGATCGCCGGCTTGCCCTTGCCGAGATCCGAGGCCCCATAAGACGCCCCGGTCTCAAGCACGTCGGCGAGCGCCTTGTGCCACAGCCGGGCCTCGAGCCGGAGATTGATGAAGCCGGGTCCGGCGATCGCGACCTCGCCGACGCCCTCCACCTGCTTGAGGCGTTCGGCCAGGCGCTCCGCGAACACGCGGGGCTGAAGCCCGGCAGGCTTGGCGAGCACCATGGCGGCGTTGGTCGAGAGGTCGCCATGGCTGGGATCGCGCGGGGGCTCGACCACGGCGCGTTCGATCGGCAGGGCCGGGGGGATCTGCCCCGCGGCCATCATTTCTTCAAGTATTTTATAAAGAATATCTCTGAATAGATTGAAAATATTCATTAACTTATAGCGGCTCCACGATTGAAGCGCTGCCGCTCGTCGAGCGCGAAACGATCGGTCATGCCGGCGATGTAATCGGCGACGTGGCGGGCCTTCGTTCGCGCCTCGCGGGCAGCGTCCCGCCATTCCGGCGGAAGACTCTCGGGGTCGTCCATATACACGCGGAAAAGCGCTTTCACCACTCGCTTGGCCTTCTCCGTCATCTCGTTGACGCGCTTGTGGCGGTACATGCGCTCGAAGAGAAACGCCTTCAGCGCCGTGTTGTGGGCAGCCATTTCCGGCGAGAAGGCGGCGATCGCCCGGCCGAGACCGCGGATATCCCGGACGGCCCCGGGCCGCGCCTCGGCGAGGCGCCGGCCGGTCTCCGCCAAGAGATCGTTGACCATGCGGTCGATGACTCGGCGCACGGCCTCATGGATGAGCCGCGCGCGCTCGATCTGGGGGTAGCGCGATTTCACCTCGGCGAAGACGGGGCCCACGAGCGGCAGGGGTGCTAAGTCGTCGATGTCGAAGAGCCCGGCTCTCAACCCGTCGTCGATATCGTGGTTGTTGTAGGCGATGTCGTCGGAGAGCGCGGCGATCTGCGCCTCCGGCCCCGGGAAGGTGCCGAGTTCGAGGTCGTGGCGCGCGTTATAGGCGACGATCGTCTCGGGCAGGGGCGAGGCGCCCGCGAGCGGCCCGTTGTGTTTCACGAGACCTTCGAGCGTCTCCCAGGTCAAGTTCAGCCCGTCGAATTCGGCATATTTGCGCTCGAGCGTCGTGACGACGCGGAGCGCCTGGGCGTTGTGATCGAAGCCGCCATACGCCGCCATGCACTCGTCGAGCGCCTCCTCCCCCGCATGCCCGAACGGGGGATGGCCGAGATCGTGGGCCAGCGCCAGGGCCTCGCCGAGGTCTTCGTCGAGCGCCAGGGTCCGGCACACCGACCGCGCGATCTGCGCCACTTCGAGGCTGTGGGTGAGGCGCGTCCGGTAGTGATCGCCCTCGTGATACACGAAGACCTGGGTCTTGTGCTTCAGACGCCGGAACGCCGTCGAATGGATGACGCGGTCGCGGTCGCGCTGGAAAGAGGTACGAGTCGTGCTTTCCGCCTCGGGATAAAGGCGCCCGCGGCTCGCGGCGGGCGACGTCGCATAGGGCGCGAGCCGGTCGAGTGGGGTCATGGCGGGGAAGCTACAGGCCGGAATGGCGCCAGGCAATCGCCGGGCATCGGGTCCGCTTCGCCTCATCCCTCGGTCGCTCGGGATGAGCCTTCGACGGGTTCAGGGTGAGGCCAATATGATATTCCTCATGCTGAGCCTGCCTGAGCATGAGGGGATTTGGAATCGCGAGTTCCAACTGACCATGATCAGTTGAAGCCTGGAATTGACTTCGCGCCTTAAGGCATTACATAGGTATTTGAGTATCATAGCCATGTGACTTCGCGCCGTTTACCACGTGTTGACCCCATGACAGCGACCGCCTCCGAACTCAGCATCAGCGACAGCGCC
>JBGPGW010000118.1:0-10056 GCA_041484095.1 Alphaproteobacteria bacterium
CTCCGTCCGGCGCATGAAAAACTTGTGGTCATCCTCGGTGGCGACGGCGTCCGCGGCGATGGGCTCGAAGAAGCTCGGCCAGCCCGTGCCTGAGTCGAACTTCGCGGCCGAACTGAACAAGGTCTGGCCGCAGCACACGCAGGCATAAAGCCCCTTGTCCTTGCGCTCGTTGTGTTCGCCTGTCCAGGGCCGCTCGGTGCCCTTCCTGCGGCAGACCTGGAATTGCTCGGGCGTGAGCGCGCGTCGCCATTCGGCTTCGGTTTTCTCCACCCTGTCCGTTTGGACTTTCGCTGCCTGGCTCATTCCGGTCTCCATGTCCTTGCGGCCCGGCCAGATGAGCGGGGCCCTTACTCGACGGCTGCTAATATAGCGCGTCGGCGCGATTTCGCCCCCCTCTCGCGGCGCCGTGATGCGGCTCTGGGGCGCGTCCTCCGGACCCGCTGGCTCGGCGCGCATCCTCCGGTCATGCTAGATGCCATGAGTGCCGCCGCCGGCGGCGCGGGATGGATCGGCCCGGCCCGGGGCGGGCGAAGGGAGAAACGATGAATGGAGCGCAATACGGACAGGGCGAACCCTGTGACCTGCTCGTGACCAATGCCTATGTGCTGACGGCGGATGCCAAGCGCACGAAACATCGGGCGGGCGCCATCGCGATCAAGGGCCGGGACATCGTCGCGGTCGGGCCCGAGCGCGACGTGGCCGCCAAATTCCATGCGGGCCGCACGATCGACGCCCGGGGCGCAATGGTCCATCCCGGCTTCATCGACGTGCACTTCCACGTCACCCAGCACATGATCGGCAAGATGATCCAGGAGGTGTCGTTCGAGGGCGCCGATCCCACGGCCTGGATCGCCAAGCAGTACACGGGCATGAACAACGCGCTCGAACCGGAAGAGGAGTGGGCGAACGGCGCGTTGGCCTCTCTCGACATGCTCAAGAACGGTGTCACGGCCTTCGTCGATCCCGGCACGATCTATTCTCACGACGCGGTGGCCGACGCGGTCGCGTCCGTGGGCACGAGGGCGAGCTTCGCCGATCCCTGGATCATCGATTCCTCCGATCCCGCCTTCACCAATATCCGCGGCGTGGTGCCCACTTTCGAGCACGGGGCCAAGGCCTTGGGCGGCCAGCTCTGGCGCAACAAGGACGCGAATGCGCTCATCAAAGGCCATCTCGCCATCTATGGCTGCGGCGCCAACTCCTTGCGCATGATCCGCTACGCCAAGGAACTCGCGGAGAAGAATAGTTGCGCCTTCAACATGCACCAGTCGCAAAGCACCGACGACGCGGAGGCCGACGACCGCACGCTCGGCAAGCATCCGCTTGTCCGCTACGAAGAGGAGGGGCTGCTGTCGCGCTCCTGTGTCTTCGTCCACATGAACGTGCTGCGCGACGACGAGATCGAGCCGATCGTGCGCTCCGGCATCTCGGTCGTCTGGAGCCCGACGAACTCCTGGTACTACGGCACGCGGATGCGCGCGCCGAATCGCATCCCGAAGTTGTTCAAGCGCGGCGTGAACGTGGCCCTCGGCCTCGACGTCAGCAAGGCCGCGTCCTGGGGCGACCAGGCGCACATGGCCTATCTCCTCGCCCGCGACCAGGGCGACCACCTCTCGCCGGACGACCTCCTGCACATGCAGACGGCGAACGCCGCGCGCGCGATGGGCTGGGAGTCCTGGCTCGGCAGCATCGAGCCGGGCAAACGCGCGGATCTCGTGATCCGGTCCAACGACCGGCCCGAGGCCTGGCCGCGCCACAACCCGGAGCGTCAGCACCTTCTTCTCGCGCGCGGCAAGTCGGTCGACACCGTGATCGTCGACGGCGAGATCGTCATCAAAGAGGGTCGGCACGTGCGGCTGGACGAAGGCGCGCTCTATGCGCGCTGCGACCGCGCCGCCGGCGCCTTGCGCGAGCGCGCCGGGGTGGCATGACGCGCGGAACGCGCTAAAGTCCGGGTGACAAGCAAGGGGGAGCCATCATGTCCGCGAAGAAGCGTTGCGACCTGCTGATCAAGAACGCCCATGTCCTGACGATGGACAAAAAGCGCACGGTCTATCCATCGGGCGCGATCGCGATCACGGGTGATTCGATCGTCGCGGTCGGGCGCAGCGCGAAGCTGGAGAAGGATTGGATCGCCGCGCGCGTGATCGATGCGGAGGGCGGGCTCGTCCATCCCGGTCTCATCGACATGCACTACCACACGACCTACCACATGGTGGGCAAGATGATCGCCGAGGTGGATTTCGGCGGCGACGATCCCGGGCCGTGGGTCGCGAAGCAATACTTGGGGATGATCGATTCGCTCGACGACGATCTCGAATACGCCAACGTGCTCCTGCTCGGTCTCGACATGCTCAAATCCGGGGTCACGACCGTGATGGACCCGGGCTCCGCCTTCGAGCCCGAATGCGTCCGCCAGGCCTCGGACTCGCTCGGCTTTCGCGCATCCGTCGCGGACCCGTTCCTCATGGACGAACGGGGGCCGCAGCTCAGCCGTTTCAAGCGCGCCAAGTTCGGCCGCGCGCACGCCTTGAAGAACCTGGGCGGCCAGCTCTGGCGCAACAAGGACCCGAAGGCCAAGGTGCGCGGCCACATCTCCGTCTACGGCATGGGCAACGATTCCGACGTGCTCTGCCTCGCCGCGAAGAAGGCGGCCGACAAGGCCGGCGTCGCCTTCAACATGCACCAGTCGCAATCGGTTGACGATGCCGAGTTCGACGACCGCCGCTTCGGCCGGCACCCGCTGGTGCATTTCGAGAAGATCGGGCTTCTCGGGCCCAACTGCGTCTTCGTGCACATGAACGTGCTGCGTCCCGACGAGTACGGGCCGGTCAAGCGTGCCGGCATGTCGATCGTCTGGAGCCCGACCAATTCCTGGTATTACGGCGCGCGCCTTCAGGTGAAGACGCCGATGCCGAAGCTCCACAAGCAGGGCGTCAACATCGCGATCGGGCTCGACGTCAGCAAGGCGGCCTCGTTCGGCGACCAGATGTACACGGCCTACGCGCTGGCGCGCGACCAGGGCGAATACGTCTCGCCCGACGATCTCCTCCGCATGTACACGATCAACGGGGCGAAGGCGCTGGGCTGGCACAAATGGCTCGGCAGCCTCGAGGCGGGCAAGCGCGCGGACATTGTGATCCGCAACTCGGACGTGCCGGAGGTCTGGCCGCGCCACAATCCGGTGCGCCAGCACGTTCTGCTCGCCAAGTCGCGCTCCGTCGATACGGTGATCGTGGACGGCGAGGTGCTCGTGAAGGGCGGACGCCTCACCCGCGCCGACGAGGGCGAGATCTACGCCCGCGCCGACGCGGCCGGGAAAAAGATGCGCAAGGCCGCGGGAATCTCCGGCTAGGGCACCCGCGCTGTTTCGTGTTCAGCCCGCGCGGCCCAGAGCGCCCTGCGGTGCGTGCACTCAGTCGCGGAATTGACGGCGACCCGTGAAGCGGGCTGTCTCCGTCGCATTCGTTCTCATGGCCCTCTCGGCGCTCGCCTGGGCGGGGACGGCGGAGCTGGATCGGCTCACCCGCCTGTTCGATTCGGTCGTCTTCGGCAGCGAGATACCGGGCGTCGCCCCGGCCGAGCGCGTGCGAAAATGGACGGGCGAGGTCCGTTACAAGCTCGCAGGCGCGGGTGCTGTGGCCGCGCGGCCCATTGTCGCGCACCACGCGGCCGTCCTCGGTCGGCTGACCGGTCTCAATTACCGGGAAATCGGCGCACGGGAGGTCGGTGAGACCCTCGTCATTTTCGTCGTGCCGCGCGACGAGATGTTCAAGGCGGGGCAGCGGATCGAGAAGAACGACGCGATCCTGAGAAACGTCGTCAAGGATGCACGATGCTATTTCCTCTCCTACGCGGTCGAGGATCGCATCGCCTACGGCGCCGTCGTCGCGAATGCCGAGCTTGGCCCGGCCGATCTCGGCCGGTGCCTCATGGAGGAGATGGCGCAGGTCCTGGGGCTGCCGAACGATGATCCCGACACCCAAGCGTCGTTCGCCGGGCTCGCGGGCGCGTCGAACCGGGATGCGCCCCTGACGCCGGCCGCGGCGCTCATGGTCCGGACCCTTTACGACTCGCGCCTGCGCGTGGGCATGCCACGCGCCGAAGCCCTTCCCGTCGCGCGTGAGATCATCGAGGGGCTCACGCGGTCGCCTTGACCCTCGACTCGCGCAACCCCTAACATCACTAGGGAATTCACGCGCGCCCATATTGGACATGGCGCGGGTGTCGGAGCGTGGCGATGGCGCTGGAACCAAGACAAGACCGCACACTCAAGGCCGTGCTCAAGCGCCGCGCCGAGAGGCTCGGCGACAAGCCCTGGATCGTCACGCCCGCGCGCGCCTACGGCTACCGGGAGATGGACGAGACGTCCAACCGCCTCGCGCGCGGGCTCGCCGAATCCGGCATCAAGCGCGGCGAGACCGTGCTGATCATGATGCCCGACACGATCGACTACATCCTGGCGTGGTGCGCGCTGGCGAAGCTCGGCGCGATCGAGGTGCCGGTCAACAATCACGCGCGCGGCACCGTGTTCGCGCATGTGGTGAACGACTCGCTGGCGAAGACCATGATCGTCGACCGGCAGTATCTCGACCGGCTCGAATTCGTGCTGGGCGACCTCACTTCGATCGAGCGGATCATCCTCTATACGAAGGATGCCAAGGGCAGCGAGCCCGGCCTGCCGCCCGTCCTCGCGGCCCGCTTCACGGAGCAGCGCTTCGAGCGCCTGTTCGAGAAAGACGGCGCGCCGCTCGACGGCGAGGGGCCGCGCTACAACGACCTCATGGGCATCATGTACACCTCGGGCACGACCGGCCCGTCCAAAGGCTCGATGAACTGCCATGCCCATGCCTACGAATACGCCGTGGTGGCGGTGGAGCTGCTCGCGCTCGAGCCCGGCGACGTCTACTACGCGCCGTTGCCGATGTTCCACATCGCGGGGCAATGGGCGGTCGTCTATGCCTGCCTGATCGCGGATTGCACGGCCGTGCTGACCGGCACGTTTTCCCTGACCGAGTTCTGGAACGACGTACGCACGTACAAGGCGACCGTGTCGTTTCTCCTGGGTGCGATGGCCAACTTCCTCTATCGCCAGCCCGCGAGGCCCGACGATCGGGACAACACGATGGACCGCATGATCGTCGTGCCGCTGCTGCCGGAGGTCGAGGACTTCAAGCGCCGGTTCGGCGTGCGGGTTTCGACCACCTATGGCGGCACGGAGCAGAACTGTCCCATGCGCTCCTCCTTCGATCTCGCGAACAACCGCACCTGCGGACGCCTCCTCGAAGACCGCTATGAGGTGCGCATCGTCGACGAGAACGACGAGGAAGTGCCGCCCAACGTGCCCGGCGAGATCTGCGTCAGGACCAAGAACCCGTGGGACATGACGCTCGGCTACTGGAACCATCCGGATTGGACGGTCAAGGCCTGGCGCAATTTCTGGTATCACACCGGCGACATGCTGATGCGTGACGAGGAGGGCAATTACTACTTCGTCGACCGCACCAAGGATGCGATCCGCCGGCGCGGCGAGAACATCTCGTCCATGGAAGTCGAGCAGGAGATCGTGAAGCATCCCTCGGTGCTCGAATGCGCGGTCATCCCCGCCGCATCCGAGCACACGGAGCAGGAGGTGATGGCCGTCATCGTCCCGAAGCAGGGCATGACGATCGACCCTGTCGAGCTGATCCGCTTTCTCGAGCCGCGCATGGCCTATTTCATGATTCCGCGCTATGTCGACGTGATCGACGCCCTGCCCAAGACGCCCACCGGCAAGATCCAGAAATTCCCCTTGCGCGAACGCGGCCTCACGCCCACGACTTGGGATCGCGAGCGCGCCGGCATCAAGCTGAAACGCTAGGGCGGGCGCCCTTCCCCCAAGCCACGAGGTCACGATGAGCGAGACGAAATCCAAGAGCGGCCTGATCGTCGTCCGCAAGGACGGCCACGTGGCGTGGCTGATCTTCAACCGGCCGGAGAAGTCGAATGCCTTCCTCATGGTGATGTGGGAAGAGGCGGGCGACGCGCTCGAGGCGCTGGGCGGGGACCCCGACATCCGCTGCCTCGTCATCGCGGGCAACGGGCGGGCCTTCCTCGCCGGCCACGACGTGACGGAGATTCGCGAGCATTCGAGAGGCATCGCCGATGGCTCCGTGACGAAGGATCAGCTTTTCGCCTGGCAGCAGACGGCGCAGCGCGTGACGCGGCTTATCCGCTCGGTGCCGTTTCCCGTGATCGCGGCGGTGCAGGGATGGTGCGTCGGCGGCGGGACCGAGATCAGCATCGGCTGCGATCTCGTCGTGGCCTCGATGAACGCGCAGTTCGGCTGCCCGGAGGTGACGCTCAGCATCACCATGACGAACGGCACGACGAAGATGCTCGCGCAGAAGGTCGGGATCGCGCGGGCGCGGGAGATCGCCTATCTCGGCGAATGGTGGACCGCGGCCGACGCCTACCGCATCGGCCTGGTGAACCGCCTGGTGCCCGTGGGCAAGGAGCGGGAGGAGGCGGCCAAGATGGCGGACGTGATCGCGCGGCGCGCGCCCATTTCCGTGCGCTTCCACAAGGAGATGATCGACCGCGCTGCCGAGGCGCCGCTCTCCGAGGTCCTCATGTTCGAAAGCGAGTATTACCTCAAGGCCTCGTTTTCCAAGGACTCGATCGAGGGCACCAACGCCTGGTTCGAGGATCGCGAGCCCAATTTCAAGGGCCGCTGAGCCGGGAGGGCGACGCACCATGCCGATCGCCCTGCGCCTCGCGACGTTCAATCTCGAGAACCTCGACGACAAGCCGGGGCTCGTCCCCTCGCTCGAGGAGCGCATGGAGGTCTTGCGGCCGCAACTCTCGCGCTTGCGCGCCGACGTCCTGTGCCTTCAGGAGGTGAACGGGCAGCAATCCGATCGCCATGCCCCGCGGACGCTCGCGGCACTCGATCGCCTCCTCGCCGGCCTTCCCTATGAACACTTCGCCCGCGCCGCGACCGAGAGCCGGCAGGGGCACGGCGCGCTCGATGTTCACAATCTCGTCATCCTCAGCCGATTTCCGATCCGCACGAAGACTCAGATCTGGCACGATCTGGCGCCTGCGCCGACCTACCGGATGACGACTTCCGTGCCTCAGGCGAAGGATGCCGCCGCCATCGAGTGGGACCGCCCGATCCTTCACGCGGCACTCGATCTGGGTTCGGGCCGCACGCTCAATGTAATCAATCTTCATTTGCGCGCGCCATTGGCGTCGTTCGTGCCGGGCAGGAAGCATGGCGCGTTCGCGTGGACGGACGCCGCCGCCTGGGCGGAGGGGTTCTTCATCGCCTCCATGAAGCGGGCGGGGCAGGCCTTCGAGGCGCGGCTTTTCGTCGACCGGCTCCTCGATGAAGACCGTCACGCGCTCATCGCGGTGTGCGGGGATTTCAACGCGGATATTCGCGAGGTGCCCGTGCGCATGATCGTGGCGAGCGAGGCCGACACGGGCAGCGGGGCGTTGGCTTACCGGACGATGGTGGCGCTCGAACAATCCGTTCCTGAAGCGGCGCGCTATTCGGTCGTCCATGGCGGCCGGGTCGCGATGATCGACCACGTCCTCGTCTCACGCTCGCTGCTCGCCTCTTATCGAGGCGCCGAGATTCACAACGAGGGCCTGTTCGACGAGGTCTCGACCCCGCCCGTCGAACGCCCGCCGGATTCCTTCCACGCGCCGGTCGTGGCGGAATTCGCCTTTTCGGATTAGAAGCGGATGATCGATTCCTGTTCCGATCAGGGCCGTCGCGTGAGCGCGTGAGCGAGCCGGGTCCGCTCGCTGGCCGCCGGCAGGCCGCCGTGGTCTTCGTCTTCATCACCGTCATGCTCGACATGCTGGCGCTCGGCGTGATCATCCCGGTCCTGCCGAAGCTCGTGGTGAGTTTCGTCGAGGGCGATGTTGCGCTCGGCGCCAAGATCTACGGGGTGTTCGGCATAGCCTGGGCGCTCATGCAGTTCCTGTTCTCGCCCGTGCTCGCCGCTCTGTCGGATCGGTTCGGGCGGCGGCCCGTGATTCTTCTCTCGAATTTGGGCCTCGGCCTCGACTATGTCCTCATGGCGATGGCGCCGAATCTGATCTGGCTGTTCGTCGGCCGTCTGATCTCGGGCATCACGGCGGCGAGCATCACGACCGCCGGGGCCTACATCGCCGACGTGACGCCGCTTGAGCGCCGCGCCGCGGGCTTCGGCCTCATCGGTGCGGCCTTCGGCATCGGATTCGTCCTCGGCCCCGCGCTTGGCGGCGTCCTCGGCGCGGTGGATGCGCGTCTGCCGTTCTGGGCCGCGGCCGTGTTGAGTCTCGCGAACGCGCTCTACGGATTTCTGATCCTTCCCGAATCGTTGCCCCGCGGCAAACGCGCCGCGTTCGCTTGGCGGCGTGCGAATCCGCTCGGCTCTCTCACCCTGCTGCGCTCCGAGCCCATACTCCTCGGCCTCGCATGCGTGCTCTTCGTTCAGAGCCTGGCGCATGTCGTGTTGCCCAGCACGTTCGTTCTCTATGCGAGCTATCGCTATGGCTGGGATGAACGCATGGTCGGCCTCACGCTCGCCGCCGTCGGTGTTTGCGCGGCGGTCGTGCAGGGTGGGTTGGTCAAGCCGGTCGTCGCGCGCTTCGGCGAGCGGCGCGCTCTGCTCGCGGGTCTCGGCTTCGGCGCCGCGGGCTTTGCCGTCTACGGCTTCGCGCCGACCGGGCTCGTGTTCTGGTTTGGCATTCCCCTGATGACGCTGTGGGGGCTGACGGGCCCTGCGGCGCAGGGGCTCATGACGCAGCGCGTGCTGCCGACCGAACAGGGGCAGCTTCAAGGTGCTCAGAGCAGCCTCATGGGCATCGCGGGTCTCTTCGGTCCGGGTCTTTTCACCTGGACCTTCGCAAGCTTCATCGGGCCGTTGTCGAGTTGGGACCTCCCGGGCGCTCCGTTCTTGCTCGCATCCCTGCTGCTCGTTGGTGCGATGGGCCTTGGTGCCTATGTGACGGCGCGGCGTGATCGGCCGTAGGGCGCGCTCGGTGTGCGTGTTTCTTTCAAGCCGCGTGCATTAAGATCGGTGTTGGTCCCAGACGGAGCCCGACATGACCATTGAGCAATCGCACGCCGAAGGCTGGTTCAAGTCGAGGCGGCTTGCCGACGGTATCACGCTCATCTGGGAAGCGGAGATCAAGCCGTTTTGGCGCTGCAACATCTGGCATGTGCGCGGCCGCGATCGCGACATGCTGGTCGATTCGGGCTTCGGCATCGTGAGCCTGCTCCACTCGATCCCCGCGCTCTCAGAACGCCCGATCGCCGCGGTCGGCAGTCACAGCCATTGCGACCACATCGGCGGCCACTACGAGTTCGCCGATCGCGAAATCCACGCGGATGAAGCCGACATCCTCGCGAATCCAACGCGGTTCAACACCGTGATCGAACCCTATGTCGTCGACGACATGTTCGAGGGCGCGCCGCCGCGCGGCTTCGATGCCGCGAGTTTCACGATCCGGCCCGCGCCCGCGACCCGCACGCTCGTTGAGGGCGACGTGGTCGACCTCGGCGACCGGGCCTTCGAGGTCTTGCATATCCCCGGCCACTCGCCGGGTTCCATCGCGCTTTACGAGCGGAGCACCGGGATCATGTTCTCGGGCGACGTCGTCCATAACGGCGAATACGGAATCGGGAATCTCGTTCTTTATCACTCGATCGAAGATCACTACGTCGCCAGCGCGGAGCGTCTCTTGTCCGTGCCGGTCGAAACGGTCCATGCCGGCCATTTCGACAGCTTCGGCCGCACGCGCTACCAGGCGATCATCAAGGACTACATCCGGCGGAAGCGCCCGGCGGGTTGCCCAATCGGTTCGGCGCGGGATGCCGCGGCGCGCGGCACGGCGAAACAGTAGCGGAGCGAAGGTATGCACCCGATCCTCGGTTACATCGACCGCTGGAGCGTGAAGCCGGGCGGTGCGCTCAAACTGATGGCGAGTTCGGCGGGCGGGAGGCCCTTCACGACCCGCCTTGCGCGCATTCAATGCGGCGATCCGAACCCGCGCGGCCCCGGTTACCGGGAAACGGAA
>JBGPGW010000119.1:0-9995 GCA_041484095.1 Alphaproteobacteria bacterium
AAGTCGGCGGCGTCGAAGCCTTTGTCACCGCCAAGCGTGATCGTTTCAGACCTGTCGGCGCGAGGTTCGATTTGGGATGTGCCAGTGGGAGACATCAGGGTAGACGGAAATTATCAGGCACGCGACGCGATACGTAAATCACTCCAGTTGTTCTGCTTTTATATTGTATTTGTTGCGCTGAAACGGAAATCAAATCATATTCATACCGATAGGAACAGGATTCGGCGGCCCCCATATACAAGCTCGTCTGGCATTCGGCCCAGTAAAGATTACCGTCCACACCCCATTTATATGTCGTGACGGATTCGTCCACGAGCGTCGCTCCAGAATAAAATCGTTGGATGTTGGATTTTGTTCCGTCAGCGCGATTGACCAGTAATTCTCTGCGGATGGTATAGGGTTTTCCATTGATGACTTTGTCTTTGTCCTCTGTCGTCTCGGAATACCAGCTGCCGACCAATTCGGACATGCTCGCCGCCTGTCCATTTCTGCTGAATGACGTTGCGAGCATTAATGCAATTACAAAACCGTACGCCATTCCTTTAGCGGCATCACAGCGCTTTAAAAGGCAAAACATCATACTCAGCCTCGCGAGATTTTTAGGTTATCGACGTTTTCAATAGTTCGCGCGCAAATTTAGCCCGCAGGCGCTTGCTGTTCAATTGACCTCTTAGGGTTCATCGCGACCTGGAGCCGAAGCGCGGTAACATGACCACGACAAGAGTGCGCGAAGCCGACATTCTCCGCACGCCTGGAACGCTGGACGCCTGATGCTGGTCACCCTCACCAACTGAGGAGTGTGACCATGGAGAATCAAGAGAATCCCGCAATTGTGCGACGCGAGCCCTGGAACAAGGGCAAGTTGATCGGTCAGAAGCCACCGCTACGGCCGAAGCATGTCTGGTCGATCCGCACCAAGCTCCAGATCGACGATCGAATGCGCGACTTGGCGATGTTTAATCTCGTGATCGACAGCAAGTTGCGCGGCTGCGATGTCGTGGCGCTCAAAGTCGAGGATTGGCCTGCACCCGGTTCCGAAGACACCGAGTTAGGTGTTTAGTCCCGCCAAAGATGATGATCTCTCGTATCACCATTCCGCGGGACTAAACATCTAGGGTGATAACGCGGGAAGACCCGCGCGTGCTGAGACGCGATCGCCGGGGCGGTCCGCCCCGGTCAGTCCATTCCTGATGATCGTACTCAACCCGATGCGTGCATGAGGCGCAGGACGGATTGGAGGAGGACGTTGGCCCCCTGCTCCAGCAGCTTCCAGTCCGTCCACTCGTCGCGCCGGTGGCTGCGCCCGCCCTCGCTCGGCACGAAGATCATGCCGGCATCCGCGACGCGCGCGATCACCTGGGCGTCATGCCCCGCACCCGAGGGCATGCGATGCGTCACAAGACCGAGCGCCTTCGCCGCGTCGTCGATCGTGTCCTGCACGCGCGGCGCCATGAGCGCCGCCTTGATGCCCGAGGCCTGCCCGTACTTGACCGTGAGGCGGTACTCCGCGGCGACCTTCTCGGCAAGACGGTAGCTGGCCTTCACCAGGCGATTGACCAGGGCCTGATCGGTGTCCCGGATCTCCTGCCGGAGGTAGATCTCGCGCGGCACGATGTTCGAGGCCTGGGACTTCGACTTGACGATGCCGTAGGTGATGCGGGTTCGCGGCGTGCCGCGCCTGAGCGCCATCCGGCGCGCCTTGTAGACGAATTCGCACGCGCCGGTGAATGCGTCCTTGCGCAAATCCATGGGCGTAGTGCCGGCATGGTCGGGCTCGCCGTAGAACGTGATGTCGGAGTGGATGAGGCCCACGATGCCCTCGACGACGCCGATCGGAAGCTGCTTCGATTCGAGGACGGGTCCCTGCTCGATGTGCAACTCGACATAGGCCGCGATCTCGCCTTTCCTGCGCTTGGCGTCCGTCGCGCGGGCCGGATCGAATCCGGCCTTGGTCATGAACTCGGTCAAGACGGAGCCGGTCGGGCTCTTGGCCGCCATGACGTCGCCCTGATCGAGCACGCCGACCATGGCCTTCGAGCCCATGCAGTTGACGAAATGGCCTTCCTCGTCGACGAAGGCGACGGCATCGAAGCCGCGGGGCGGGCTGATCCCGGACGCCTTGATGACGCGCGCGCATTCGAGCGCCGCGAGCACGCCGAAGGCACCATCGAGCGGCCCGCCGTCCGGCACGGTGTCGATATGCGAGCCCGACACGACGCACGGGCTCGCCGGCCCCACATGACCGATGGTGTTGCCGGCGGCGTCATCGCGCGCCTCGATGCCGGCTTCCGTCATGCGTCCCTTCAGCCAGCGGCGCGCCTCCTCATAGGAGGGCGAGAAGGCGTGACGGGTCAAATTGCCGTCCGGCGCGCGTCCGATCTTGGATAAATTCTCGATGTCGGAGCGCAAGCGATCGAGATTGATCCGCAACGATTCCCATGCCGCCATGGCCGCCTCCTTCTCAATCGCGCACTGGAACAGAAGGGGCCTCGCCCTCAGGCAAACCCTGGACGAGGCCCCGCGCCGTTCACGTTCGATGCCCCCTGCCGCGCCTGTCGCGACAGGGGGATGGCTCGCGCAAGCCTATTTGATGATCAGCTTCCGCGGCAGGCCGTTCAAGACCTCGCAGCCGGTCTTGGTGACCCGCACCGAGGCGCTGAATCCGATGCCGCAATCCCGATACTTCAGGGTCAGCGGCACCATGTGGAAGGTCATGTTGGTCTCGAGCTTTCTCGTCTCGCGCGGCTTGAGCGACAGGATCTGCCCCTCGCCCCAATCCGGCGGGAAGGCGATGCCGATCGAGTAGCCCAGGCGGTGACGGAAGTAGTCACCCAACCCCGCCTTGATCACGACGTCGCGCGCGGCCTTGTCCACCTGCTCGCAGGTGACGCCCGGCTTGATCTTGGCGATCGCGGCTTCGAGGCCGCCGATCACCGCGTCCGCCATCTTGCGCACGATCGGGCGCGGCTCACCCACGTTGCAGCAGCGCATGATCGCCGCCGTGTAGCGGTTGGTGTTGGCCGAGACCTCGAAATAGACGGGATCGCCTTCGAGGATGACCTCGTTGCGCCAGGTCTGGTGCGGAAGGCACGTGCGCGCGCCCGACAGGATGAAGGGCGGCAGACCCGGATACTGGCTGCCGTTCAGGGTCAGCACGCGCTCGACCTCGGCCGCGACTGCGTTGTCGGTGACGCCGCCCGCGACCTTGTCGATGCCGGCCTGCACGGCGCGATCGAGGATGCGCGCCGATGTGCGCATGGTCTCGAGCTCCTCCTCGGACTTGATGAGGCGCGCTTCCTCGACGATGTGGGTGGAATCGACGATTTTGGCCTTCGGGAAATGGCCCGTGAGGTTCTCGTGCTCGAAGACGTTGAAGAACCAGCCGCGCTTCTCGATGCCGATCTTCGCGTTGCCGACCTTGAGCTTCTTCAGCACCTCCGCGGTGACGTCGGCCGGCACCTGGTAGTCCTTGATCTCGGTGAAGCCGGGCAGCCAGGTGTACTCGTAGACGTTCAAGGATTCGAAGCTGCGCATCACCATGACGGGCTGCTCGCCGAGCGGCAGCACGAGGCAGTGGTAGCCGTAATAACCCGGCGATTCGTAACCCGTGAGGTAGCAGAGGTTCTCCGGACCGCGGACGAGAAGGACGTCGATTCCTTCCTTCTTCATCATCGTCGTCACGACATCGTAGCGGCGGCGATACTCGGCCGGCGTGAAGTTGAGCCGATGATGCTCAACCATGTTCAATTTGAATGCTTTCGCCATGAATTCCCCCTGGGGATGTGACAGAGATCCTGCGCGTTCGCCGCCGCTCGGCCGCGAATGGAATTCGCGCGGGCCCCGCTACGCTTCGGAAGGCGCGAAAGCGTACCGGGACGGCGTGCACTTGAAAAGGGTCAAGGAGGACGGGCGGCGCCCCGATCCCGTCAGCGCAACAACAGCCTTGCGTCGCCGTCCAATGCGTGCACCAGCGGCAAATCGCCGGGCGTCATCAGGCCCGGCGCCGCGTTAATGACGTGGGGAATGGCGTTCACGGCCGCGTTCGCGGTCACGGGGACGCTCGGCACCTGCGGCCGAATCGTCATGTCGATCGGGGGCGTGGCATCGATTTCGACGTGATCGGACCGCTCGGCCTTCTCATCGATGCTGCCGATCATCTCGAGGGCCAGCCGCTCCGCGCCGCCCACGATGCCGCGGACGGACGTGAGCGTCGCGAGAAAGCGGCCCTTCGCGTCATAGCGGGGCGTCACCTGGCGCTCCAGCGCATCGAACCGCCACCCCAATCGGGCCGCCATCGTGCGCGCGGATTCGATGAATCCGACATGCCCCAGGATTTCGCCGCGCTCGAGACCGCGATCGAAATCCGCCTGCGACAGGCCGAGCCCGAAGTGCCGCCCCACGATGCCGCCGAGATAGGGCCGCAAATCGCTCGTCCGGCGATAGCGAATATGGCGAACGTCGCGGCACGCCGCGGTCATGGCGAGGATCAGGTAGTCGGAGGTGAAGCCCGGCGTCGTGCCGGTTCCGAGAATCGTCACGCCGGCCTCGCGCGCCGCGCGGTCGAGCCGGCTCGCGCGAGACGGATTCGACGCATAGGCATTGCCGAGCTCTTCATTCACGGAGACGACGTCGACGCCCGCCGCGATCAAGGGCTCGAGCTGGTCCATGGCCTCGTCGAGCAAGGTGTTGACGCAGTGGACCGCGATGTCCGCGCGGTGGCGGGCCAGCGCATCGCGCAGGTCGCCAAGGACGGGGAGCCCGAGCGCGCCCGAAAGGCCGAGAATCTCGCCGAGATCGCGCCCCGCCTTCGCGGGATCCGCATCCACGACGCCGACCAGGCGAAGCCCGGCGCGCCCCTGAATCGCCTGGGCCGCCTCCCGTCCGATGACGCCGAGGCCGACCAGAAGCACGTCGATCGGCTCTCTCATGGACGCGCTCTCCTTGCTCCGAAACCGACGCTCGTCCGAAGGGACCGGCCCGCCATCGCCGCCTCAGCGCCGGCGCTTGGTCGGCCGCTTCGCGGGCGCGCGTTTGCGTGCCGTCTTCTTCGCCTTGATCCTCTTGGCGGCGGCAGGGCGCGCCGCACCCTTGACGATGTATTGGCCGGGATAGGTCGAGAGCGCGCGGCAGCCATTCTCCGTCACCTCCAGCGTCGCGCTGAATCCGGCGCCCGTCTTCCGGTAGATGAACGCGGCCGGCACCATGTGAAACACCATGCCCTTCTGGACGAGGCGCTTCTCGCCCTTCTTGAGCGACAGGATATGCCCCTCGCCCCAGTCGGGCGGAAAGCACATGCCAAGCGAATAGGCCGCGCGGTGCCGGTGGTACTCGCCGAACCCGGCCTTGACCCATTCGCCGTGGACGACGCGGTCGACTTCTTCGCACGGCACGCCGGGCTTGAGCGCGGCCATGCCGGCGTGGAGCGCCGAGAGCGCGGCATCGGCCATCCGGCGCACGAGATCGCCGGGATCGCCGTCCGATGCCGTGAACATGATGGCGGCGGAATAGCGATGCTTCGTCGCCGACAGCTCGTAGAAGACGGGATCGCCCTTCTTGATCTTGCGGCCTTCCCAGGTCGCGTGCGTGACGGAGATGCGCGGGCCCGAGGCGATGAAATGCGGCAGGCCGGGATACTCGCTGCCCCGGCTCACGAGCTCGCGATGGATTTCGGCGGCGATGATGTCTTCCGTCGTGCCGGCCTTGAGCGCATCGAGCCCCGCCCGCGAGCCATGGTCGAGCATCTTGGCGCAACGCGTCATCAGCGCGATCTCATCCGGCGACTTGATGACGCGGACCCACTCGATGATGCCGGAGCCGTCGACGAAGTTCGCTTCCGGCAACTTGCCGCGGAGGCCCTCGTATTCTTCGATCGTGGAGAAGAACGATGTTTTCTCGACGCCGATCCGCTTGGCCGCAAGGCCGCGCTTCCTCAACGTCTCGATCGTTACCTCGTAGGGAATGCGGTCGTCCGTCACCGTCACGGAATCGGTGAGCCAGGAATATTCGAACACGTTCGTCTGTTCGAGATAACGGAGAACCAGCGTCGGCGCCTGGTCGAGGGCGAGGACGAGGCAGTGATAGCCGTAATACCCCGGCGTCACGTAACCCGTGAGGTAGGCGATGTTCTCGGGCGTGCGCACGAGCAGCACGTCGACGCCCCGCGCCTCCATGCCCCTGAGCGCCCCATCGACCCGGCGCCGGTATTCGCCGAGCGAGAAAGCCAGCCGATCGTGCTGGTTCATCTTGATGTCTTTGGACGCGATCATTCTCTCCCCCTGGCGTTATCGGACCCTGTCATCAATCGGCCGGTTCGCTCAATCGGTCGGTTCGCTTAATCGGCGGCGCCGGCATGCGCCTCGCGCCAGCCGATCGCCCCCGCCTCGCTCAGCGCCTCGATCTCGCCGGCGCTGAATCCCCAATCGCGGAGCGCTTCCTCGGTGTGCTCGCCGGGCTGTGCCGGGGGGCGCTGGACCGCGGGCTTGGTGCGGCTGAACTTCGGCGCGGGTCCGGGCTGCACCACGCCGTCCACCTCGACGAAGCTGCCGCGCGCCTTGTTGTGCGGATGCTGGGGCGCCTCCGTGAAGGACAGCACCGGCGCGAAACACACATCGGTGCCTTCCATGATCTGGCACCACTCGTCGCGCGTCTTGGTCTTGATGATCGAGGCGACCCGGGTGCGCAGCGCCGTCCAGCCAGATTTGTCCATCTGCTTCGGCAGCGTCTCGCCGGAGAGGCCGAGCTTATCGAGCATGAGCTGGTAGAACTTGGCCTCGATCGAGCAGAGCGAGACGTACTTTCCGTCCTTCGTCTCGTAGGTGCCGTAGAACGGCGCGGCACCGTCGAGAATGTTCGATTCGCGCGCCTCGATCCACATTCCGGCGGCCAGCATCCCCCAGAACCCCGTTGCAAGCGAGGCGGCCCCCTCGACCATCGAGACGTCGACCACCTGGCCCTTGCCCGAGCGCTGTGCTTCCCAGATGGCGCTCATGATGCCGAAGGCGAGATAGAGCGCGCCGCCGCCGAAATCGCCGACGAGGTTCAATGGCGGCACCGGCCGCCCATCCTTGGGACCGATGGCGTTGAGCGCGCCGGACAATGCGATGTAGTTGAGGTCGTGGCCGGCCACTTCCGCGAGCGGCCCGGTCTGCCCCCAGCCCGTCATCCGGCCATAGACGAGCCGCGGATTGCGCTTCCAGCATTCGTCGGGACCGACGCCCAGACGCTCGGCGACCTTGGGACGGAACGGCTCGATCAGCGCATCGGCCCCGGCCGCGAGGCGCAGCACGGTCTCGACCCCTTTCGGGTGCTTGAGGTCGACCGCGATCGAGCGACGCCCGCGATTCAAGAGATCGAGACGATGCGGGCGCTGCACGCCGAGACCGGACGGCTCGCGCCGGTCGATGCGAATGACCTCCGCCCCCATATCCGACAGCAACATGGCGCAGAACGGCCCCGGGCCGATGCCCGCCAGCTCGACGACCCTAAGACCTTTGAGCGGACCCATGCGCGTGCTCCCTTTGCTTCGTGCTCTTCGATCGAATTGTCCGTGATCCCGGGCAGCGGTTCAATCGCCGCAAGCGCGGTCGCCGGGACCGGCCGGTACTACTTCCGCCCATTCGCCTCGGACTTCGGCGTCCGTCTCATGCGCGGCATGGGTTTCGCGCAGCGCCGCGAAGGATGCGGCATCGATGAGCCGGCCGAGCGCCCAGACCGCCATGGCGCGGACGAGGGGCGATGCGTCGCCGAGACGCGCGACGGCGACGGGGGCCGCGTCGCGCGCGCCGCTGTTGCCAAGCGCGATCATCACGTTGCGCACGAACCGGTCGCGCCCGATGCGCTTGACGGGAGAGCCCGCGAAAAGACCGCGGAACGCGCCGTCGTCGAGCGCTGCCAGTTCGGCCAAGCGTTTCGCGACCAGCTCGGCGCGCGGTGCTAAGGCCTGCTCGCGCGTGGCCGATGCGAATTTGTTCCACGGGCAGACCGCAAGACAGTCATCGCAGCCATAGATCCGGTTGCCGATGGCCGCGCGGAACTCGCGCCCGATATGCCCCTTATGCTCGATCGTGAGGTAAGAAATGCAGCGTCGCGCATCGAGCGTATAGGGCGCGGGGAAAGCCCGCGTCGGGCAGACATCGAGGCAACGCCGGCACTCGCCGCAATGGTCCGCCTCCCCTTCATCGGGCGCGAGATCGAGGTCCGTGAGAATGACGCCCAGGAACAGCCATGATCCGTATTGCCGCGAGACGAGATTCGTGTGCTTGCCTTGCCAGCCAAGCCCCGCCTGCATGGCCAGCGGCTTTTCCATGAGTGGCGCCGTATCGACGAACACCTTGACCTCGGCAGCCGTCCGCTCGGCGAGCCAGCGCGCAAGGGCCTTCAGACGCGGCTTCATCACGTCGTGATAATCGCGTCCGCGCGCATAGACGGAGATATTCGCGCGCGCGCGCTCCGCGAGACCGCTGAGCGGATCGTCCGCCGGGCCATAATTGAGTCCGAGCACGATCGCCGATCGCGCTTCTGTCCACATCAGGCGCGGATCAGCCCGCCTCTCTCCCGAAAGCCAGCCCATGTCGCCGTGATAGCCGCGCGCGAGATAGTCCCTGAGACCCGCCTTGGCCGCCTCGCCCAGTGCTGCGGGCGCTAATCCGATCGCATCGAAGCCGAGTGCCAGGGCACGCTCGCGCAGCGCTTCCCTGAGATCGCTCGCGCTTGATGGGCTAGCCGCGCCCGCGATAGGGGGCGACGCCTTGATCGGGAAGCCAGAGCCCTTTGGGCGGCGGGCCGCTTTGGTAGAAGACATCGATCGGCATCCCTCCGCGCGGATACCAGTATCCGCCGATCCTAAGCCAACGCGGCCTGAGCGTCTTCTCCAACCGCCTGGCGATCGCGAGCGTCGTGGCCTCGTGGAACGCGCCGTGGTTGCGGAACGAGCCGAGATAGAGCTTCAAGGACTTGCTCTCGACGAGATGCGCCCGCGGCACGTAGTCGATCACGATGTGGGCGAAATCGGGCTGACCGGTGATCGGGCAAAGACAGGTGAACTCCGGGCATGTAAAGCGCACGAGGTAGGCCGTCCGCGGCTCCGGGTTCGGCACGCGGTCGAGGACCGCCTTATCCGGCGAGGCCGGCAGCGCGGCCTGCCGTCCGAGCTGGGTCGGTCGCTTGCTCATCACGGGCGCTTGTGCATGACGGGTTTCATCATTCAAGACTACGATTCGGACGCGCGCGGCACCAAGCCAAATCGAGCGGCTCGCTAAACCGGATCGACATCGCCTTCGGCCCGGCCGCGCGCGAATTCCGCGACGAATTCGGCGAACCGGTCGGCTTCGATCGATGCCCGAATGTCCCGCATCAGGTCCTGGTAATAGGAAAGATTGTGCCAGGTCAGGAGCACGCCGCCGAGAATTTCGTCCGAACGCACGAGATGATGGATGTAGGCGCGGCTGTAGGAGCGACAGGCCGGGCATCGGCAGGCCGCATCCAGCGGGCGCGGATCCTCGGCGTGGCGGGCGTTCCGAATATTGAGCGTGCCGCGCCGCGTGAACGCCTGCCCCGTGCGGCCCGATCGCGTGGGAATGACGCAGTCGAACATGTCGATCCCGCGCGCGACCGAATCGACGATGTCTTCCGGCCGCCCGATTCCCATGAAGTATCGCGGCCGGTCTTCCGGCAGAAGCGTCGCCGTGTGACGGACGGTGTCGAGCATCGGCTCGCGCCCCTCCCCGACCGCGAGGCCGCCGATCGCATAGCCGTCGAAACCGATCCCGGCCAAGGCCTCGGCCGATTCGGCGCGAAGATCGGCATAGACGCTTCCCTGCACGATTCCAAAGAGACCATAGCCCGCGCGCGGCACGAAGGACGCCTTGCACCGCTCCGCCCAGCGCATGGACCGCCGCATGGAATCCGCCGCCGGCGCGCGCTCGATCGGCCAGGCCGTGCATTCGTCGAGCACCATGGTGATCGTCGAATCGAGGCGGCGCTGAATGTCCATGGCG
>JBGPGW010000120.1:0-9989 GCA_041484095.1 Alphaproteobacteria bacterium
CCTTCCGCCCCAGGTGATGGCGGAACTCGAAAAGGCCTTCAGCGCGCCCGTCATCGAGTCCTACGGAATGACCGAGGCATCGCACCAGATGGCCAGCAACCCCCTACCCCCGCGGGCGCGCAAGCCCGGATCCGTCGGCATCGCCGCGGGACCCGAGATCGCAATCATGGACGAGAGCGGCGGCTTCCTCGGCAAAGGCGCAATCGGCGAAGTCGTGATCCGGGGCGAGAACGTCACGAAGGGGTACGAGAACAATCCCAAGGCCAACGAATCCGGATTCGCCAAGGGATGGTTCCGAACCGGCGACCAGGGCACGCTCGACGCCGAGGGCTATCTCACCATCACCGGGCGCCTCAAGGAGATCATCAACCGGGGCGGCGAGAAAATCTCGCCACGTGAAGTGGACGAGGTCTTGCTCGACCATCCCGCGGTGGCGCAGGCCATTACCTTCGCCATGCCCCATGCCAAGCTCGGCGAAGACGTCGCGGCCGCGATCGTCCTCAAGGACAATGAGAAGGCAACGGAGAGCGAGATCCGCGAATTCGTTGCGAAACGCCTCGCCGACTTCAAAGTGCCGCGCAAGATCCTGTTCCTCGCCGAGATCCCGAAAGGGGCGACCGGCAAGCTTCAGCGCATCGGCCTCGCCGAGAAGCTGGGCCTCTCGGCGTGAAGGTCTGCATCTACGGCGCGGGTGCGATCGGCGGCTATGTCGGCGCCGAGCTGGCGCTTGCAGGCTCTGACGTGACGCTCATCGCGCGCGGGCCGCACCTGGCCGCGATGAAGGCGAAGGGGCTCACGCTCATCAAGGACGGCACGACGCGCGTGGCACATCCGCGCGTCACGGACAATCCGGCCGAGGCCGGCGCGCAGGACTACGTCATCATCACGCTCAAGGCGCACTCCGTTCCGGGTGCGGTCGATGCGATGCGGCCGCTTCTCGGGCCCTCGACCGCGGTCGTGCCGGCCGTCAACGGCGTGCCGTGGTGGTACTTCTACAAGCTTGCGGGGCCGTGGGAGAACCACCGCCTCGAATCGGTCGACCCCGGCGGCAAGCAGTGGGCCGTGATCGGGCCCGAGCGAATCATCGGCTGCGTCGTCTATCCCGCCTGCGAAGTGCCCGAGCCCGGAATCATCCGGCATCTCGATGGCGACCGCTTCGTGCTGGGCGAGCCGGACGGGGCGCGGACCGATCGCGCGGCGCGTCTTTCCGAGGCCATGATCAAGGCCCATCTCAAGGCGCCCGTGCGCCCGCGCATCCGCGACGAGATCTGGGTCAAGCTGTGGGGGAATGCGACCTTCAATCCGATCAGCGCGCTGACCCACGCGACGCTCGACGTCATCACGGGCGATCCCGAGACGCGCGCCCTGTGCCGCAAGGTCATGGCGGAAGCCCAGGCCGTGGGCGAGACGCTCGGCGTAAAATTCGCGGTCGATGTCGAGAAGCGCATCGACGGCGCGGGTGCGGTCGGCGCGCACAAGACCTCCATGCTTCAGGATCTCGAGCGCGGGCGGCCGATGGAAATCGACGCGCTCGTGACCTCGGTCCAGGAACTGGGCCGGCTCGTCGGCGTTGCGACACCCTATCTCGATGCGGTCCTGGCGCTGGTCAAGCAGCGCGCGCGCGTCGCCGGCTGCTATCCCGGCTGACCATGGCGAACGGCGTCGAGGGATCAGCCTGTCCGCGCTGTTCGAGCCGGGCGGCCGCCATGCGGGTCGCCGGCACGCGCTATTGCCCGGATTGCGGCTATCGCTACGAATCGGCTCCCGTCGCGCGAAAGCCTGCCGTTGCGCGCCCGAAGCCGGTCCGCCGCATCTCCTCCGTGCCGTCGCCCTGCGTCGGTATATGCAGGCTGATTCCGGGAACGGCGGTCTGCGAAGGCTGCTACCGAACGGTCGATGAGATCCGCGATTGGCTCGCGATGCCGGACGATGAGCGCCGCAGGGTCAACGCCGGTCTTCCCGCGCGGCGGCGGCGCTATTCCGCGACGTGACGCTCGCGCCCGGCGCGGCCACGCAGCGCGGTCGGTCAGATGTTGTCGAGTGAGGCAACGCGCTGGGTGCCGGAGACCGCCGTGTGGAGCGAGATATCGGCGCGCGCGAGCGAGGCCAGCGCACCCAACGTGACGGGCTTATAGGGTGCGCGCGGGCGATAGGGCGGCACGTCGGCTTCCGCCATGTTCCGCTCGGCCGCGATGAGGGCCGCGACCGTCGGGCCGCAGAGACGCCCCTGGCACGGCCCCATGCCGCAGCGCGTATAGGCCTTGGCCTGCGTGAGGCCGATGGCGCCGATCCGCGCCGCGCGCCGGATTTCACCGGCCGAGACTTCCTCGCAGCGGCAGACGAGGGTCGCGTCATCGGCGGGAACGCGCTGGGCCGCCGCCGGTTCGTACAGCCTGTCGAGAAACCGCCGCGCGCCTTCAAGACGGCTCAACGCGGCGCGCGTCTCTCTGCTCTCCCGATCACGACGCGGCGCATCGATGGCACCCAGGCGCTCGATCGCGCCGAGCGAGACGAGGCGGCCCAAATGTTCGGCCGCGACGGCGCCCCGGATGCCGCCGCCATCACCTGCGACGGCGACGCCGTCGACGGTGGCGGCACCCCAAGCATCGAGGCGCGGGCGCCAGCAGAGCTGGACCGGATCCCAATCATGTCCGGCGCCGATCGCCATCGACACATGCGTGTTGGGAATGACGCCTTCATGCAGCAGCACGAGCGAAGCCTCGAGCCGTTCGCGCCGTCCGCCGATCGCAAAGCTGAGCGCCTCGCATCGTTGGCACCCCTCGACGCGAAGGTCCGATGCGCCGCGATAGCGCCGCACGCCCGCACGACGAAGACGCCAGAGCATCGAGAGACCCTTCGTGAGGAGCGTGCGTTCGGCGAGCGCCGCGCCGAGATGCGGCGCCGCGGCGGATCGATTCGCCCGCGGCGTGGTCTCGACGAGCGCGCGGATCGCAACCCCGGCCGCCACGTATTGGCAGGCGAGGAGATAGAGAAGCGGTCCGCTGCCGGCGAGCACGACGGGCGCCGCGGGCCCCGCCCCCGCCGTCTTCAGGAGAATCTGCGCGGCACCGACCGTCATTGCACCCGGGAGCGTCCATCCCGGAACCGGGACCGGACGCTCCATCGCCCCCGTCGCCAGGATCACCTGCCGGGCCTCGATCTCGTGCGCGGCGCCACCGGCGAGAAGGCTCAATCGCCGTTCTCCCGAGAGATCCCAGAGCGTCGTGCCCGGCCGATAATCGGCGCCGGACGCGAGAAACCGATCGATCAACGCCATGCCATGCGCATATTCGGGTCCGAGCGCCTTCTCGATGCGCTGATCGCGCCGCCCGGGCCGGCGGTAGATCTGTCCGCCCGGACGCGGCTGCTCGTCGATGACGGCGACGGATACGCCAAGCCGGCGCGCCTCGAGCGCCGCCGCCATTCCGGCGGGACCGGCGCCCACGATGGCGAGATCGACGCTCACGACAGCGGATCGATGCGGCGCGCGCCGCGCTGGCTCAGCACCTGCATCCCCTGCTCCACTTCGATCATGCAAGCCTGCCGGTTGCCGACCCCGTCGATCTCGACGAGACAGTCGAAGCAGACGCCCATCATGCAATAAGGCCCGCGCGCAGCACCCGTGACGGGCGTGGTGCGCCCGACCGCACGCCCGGCCAGGAGAAGGGCGGCGGCCACGGAATCGCCGCGCCGCACGGCGACCGGCGCGCCATCGACCGAAATGGTGACGGTCGCGGCCGCCTCAGTGAGCAGTCGTCGGAACATCGAATCGCTCGGGGACGAGTTTCTGCGTCTCTTCCGGCCGCGCACCGCCCGCGATCCACTCCGCGAGCACGCGCGCATGCACCGCCGCCAAGGTGACGCCGCTGTGGCAGGTCGCGGCGAAAGCGCCGGGCGCCGTCTTCGACTCGGCGTAGATCGGCAGGCCGTCGCGCGACATGATCCGAAGGGCCGCCCAGCTGCGGACGAGCTGGGCGTGGCGGAGAGCCGGAAAACACGCGACCGCCCGCTCCGCGATCTTCGCGAGAACGGGAACCGTCGTGCCGGTGTCGTATCCCACATCCTCCTGCGAATCGCCCATCATGACGCTGCCTTCGGCGGTCTGCCGGATGCTGGTGACCGTGACCTCCTCGCTTAGGAGCGGCTGAAGGCGCTCGGTCACGAGCACCTGGCCGCGCTGCGGCGTCACGGGCACGTCCATGCCGAGGAGGGCCGCCAGCTTCTTTGTTCCGTTGCCGGCCGCGATCACGAGCTTCTTCGACTGAAAGGTGGTGCCACCGGCACGGACGCTGAAGGTGCCGGCGTCATGACGAATGTCCTCGACCGTGCGATCGGGCTCGTAGACCACACCCCGTGCGGCGAGTGCCGCGTGGAGCGCCCGGATCGTGTAGAGCGGATTGGCGACCCCGTCATAGGGCGTCCAGGAGCCCGCGAGCACCAGGGGTCCCACGGCGGGAATCATGGATTTGATTTCGGCCGGATCGAGCATGCGGTACTCGTAACCGTCATTGCCCGATTGCGCCCTCAAGCGCTCCATGAGCGCCGTGCGGTCCTTCACTTCGTCTTCGCTGAGAAGAAGATGCACCCCGCCCGTTCGCCGGTGATACGCATCGATGCCGGTCGCGTCCTTGAGCTCGGCGGCGAAATCGCCCCACAAATCGGCGGACCGCCGCGTCCATTTCACATAGTGAGGCGCGCCGTCCCCCTTCGACTGGACCCAGACGAGCCCGAAATTGCCACGCGTCGCGCGGAACGCCCGATCGCCCTCGTCGAGAATCGTGATCGATCGCGTCTGGCGCGAGAGCCCATAGGCGATGGCCGAGCCCACGAGCCCGCCGCCGATGACGATGATGTCGCTATTCATCCGATGGATCCTCGGCGGGGAGAATAGTCGAGTCTTGCTACCTTCGTCATGCCCGTTCCGCGGGGCCTTCAATTGATCTCGGCCCGGACGAAGGGCTATAGAAGGCCCATCGGGAGAGAGAACCATGGGCCTGCCACAGAACCTTTTCGACCCGCGGCATTATGCCGCGACGCGCCGCGACGTTCTCGAGGCCGAGACGCTGCCGCCCTGGTGCTATGCGAGCGATGCGTTCTACCGGCGCGAGGTCGAGCGCATCTTCATGAAGACATGGAACTTCGTCGGCCATGCCGGGCGCATTCCCAACCCCGGCGACTACGTGACGCTCGACTATGCCGGGACCAACGTGATTCTCGTGCGCGACCGCGACGGCACGCCGCGCGCCTTCGCGAACACCTGCCGGCACCGCGGCGCGGCGATCGTGGACGGCAGCGGCAACTGCCGCGCCTTCAAATGCCCCTATCACGGCTGGGTCTATGCACTCGACGGAACGCTGACCGGCGCGCCGGAGATGGACGCGACACCCGGCTTCGAGAAGACCAGTTACGGCCTCATCCCGATCAAGCTCGAATGCCTCGGGCAGTACATGTTCATCGCCTTCGATCCCGCGAGCGGCCCGCTCGCGCGCCATCTCGGCGATCTGCCGCAGGTGCTGGCACCTTACGCCCTCGACAGGCAGGTCCTGGTCCGGCGCACCGAATATGACGTGGCCTGCAACTGGAAGGTCTATGTCGAGAATTTCATGGACTACTACCACACCCCGACCGTGCATCAGAAATCGCTCGCGGCGGGAAATCTCTCTGTCTATCACCGCACCCCGCCCACGGCGGAACGCGGCACGGGCGAGTCCATGGTGCTTTACGTGAAGCACGCGGGGAGCGCCGCCCTCTTGCCGGGGGCCGTCGGATTGCCGGCGATGTCGACCCTCAATGGGCGATCGAAGGAGGGCTCGACCTTCGCCTGCGTCTTCCCCTCTGCCCTCTTGGCCCAGACCAAGGATTGCGTCTGGCACGTCGAAATTCATCCGCGGGGGCCTGGCCTGATCAGGCTCGCCGTCGGCGCCTGTTTCCTGCCCGAGGCGATCGCGCGCCCTGACTTCGAAGAGAAGCTCAAGGCCTATTACGAGCGCTGGGATGTGAGCGTCGATGAGGACAACGTCGTCAACGAGCTGCAGCAGCGGGGCGTCACATCGCCCCTTGCGATCGCGGGACGCGTTTCCAATTTCGAGATCCTGTCCCACATGCACCGCAACTGGGTGCTCGATCAGGTGATCGGGCGCGCATCCTAGGACGCGCACACCGCTGGCACGGCCCTCCCCCTGCCCCGTATGATGGCGCGATCAGCGGGGGAGGACGCCCATGGCCGGCCGGATCGATAAGCGGATGAAGGAACTCGGGATCGCATTGCCGCCGGCGGCGAAGGCGATCGGCCTCTATGCCTCCCATGTCGTGACCGGCAATCAGGTGTGGTCCTGTCAGGGCTCGCTTTACGGTGAGGAGCTGCGGTACTGCGGGCGGGTCGGCCAGGATTTGAGCGTGACCGACGCCGTGGCGGCCGTGCGCCTCACCGCGCTCAACCTTCTGATCCAGGTCAAGGAGGCCTGCGGCGGCGATCTCGACCGCCTACGGAAGGTCGTGCGCCTCGTCGGTTACGTCAATGCGACGCCCGAGTTCAACCAGTTCACCCAAATCATGAATGGCGCCTCGGGGGTGCTCATCGAAATCCTGGGCGAGGCCGGACGGAGCGCGCGCGTCGCGGTCGGGTGCAGCTCGCTTCCGGCCAATTTGGCGATCGAGATCGACGGCGTGTTCGAGATCGCGCCCAAGGCGAAGCGCCGGGCCAAGGCGGCTCGACCGCGCCGGGCGGGTCTGGGCGCGCGCCGGCGGAGGCGCTAGAATTCGGCGGCGAGACATGCGGATTGAAGGAGACAGTCGATGGCGGTGGAAATGACGCGCAAGGGGGCAACCTCCCGGAAGCAGCACGAGATGAGCCCCGAGGAATGGAAGGTCCGGGTGGATCTTGCGGCGTGCTACCGCCTGGTGGCGCTGTATGAGATGACCGATCTCGATGCCACGCACATCTCGGCGCGCGACCCCCATAACCCGAAGCAGTTCTTCCTCAATCCCTATGGCCTCTTGTTCGACGAGATCACGGCGACGTCGCTCGTGAAATGCGATCTCGACGGCAACATCATCGACAGCGAGCACGGCCTGAACATGGCCGGCTATACCATCCACAGCGCGGTGCTGGCCGCACGGACGGATGTGGGCTGCGTCATCCACACCCATACGCGCGCGGGCATGGCGGTCTCGGCACAGCAGGATGGCCTCTTGCCGATCACGCAGACGGCGCTCCGCTTCTACCGCAACCTGTCCTATCACGACTACGAAGGCATCGCGGAGGATGAGGACGAGAAGAACAGGCTGGTGCGCGATCTCGGCAAGAGCCAGGCCATGATTCTGAGGAACCACGGCCTGCTGACCTGCGGGCGCACGGTTGGCGAAGCGTGGGTTCTCGTCCACGATCTCGAGAAGGCGTGCCAGTCGCAGATCGACGCCCAGTCCGGCGGAGCCGCGCTTTCGGTTCCCTCGAAGGATGTGTGCGAGCGAACGGCCGACCAATACCTCGCCTATTCCGGCGGCAACCGGATTCCGGGGGAGCGGGCGTGGCCCGCCCATCTCAGGAAGCTCGACCGGATCGACGCGTCCTACCGCTCCTGATCGACAAGACACCAAACGGATAGCCCCACCATGACCGCCGATCCCGCAAGCGTCTCCCGCAGCATGACGCTGCAGAACGCCGTGAGCGCCGAGGAGTGGCGGACGCGCGTCGATCTCGCCGCCTGCTATCGCCTTATTGCGTACTACGAGATGACCGACCTGACCTTCACGCACATCTCGGCGCGCGTGCCGGGTGAGGATGAGAATTTTCTTTTGAACCCCTTCCACATGATGTTCGAGGAGATCACGGCCTCCTCGCTCGTCAAGCTCGGCAAGGACGGCACGATCCTCGACGACACGCCCTACACCTACAACCCGGCTGGCTATACCATCCACAGCGCGGTCTTCGCGGCACGGCCCGATGTGAGCTGCGTCCTGCACACGCACTCGACGGCCGGCATGGCCGTTGCGTCCATGGAATGCGGGCTCTTGCCGCTGACGCAGACATCGCTGCGGTTCCACAACGCGCTCGCCTACCACGAGTACGAAGGCGTGGCGCTCGACCTCGACGAGCGGCCGCGGCTCGCGCGCGATCTCGGCACGCACTACGCGATGATCCTCCGCAATCACGGCCTCCTGACGGTGGGACGCACGGTCGCCGAGGCCTTCGTCCTGATGCATCGCCTGGAATCGGCCTGCCGGGCCCAGTTGCAGGCGCAAACCGCGGGCGTGAAGCTAGTCGCGCTGTCGGAGAATGTGCGCAACCATGCGGCCGGACAGTATCAAGCGACGATGAAGACGCCGTTCGGAGATCGCGAATGGCCGTCGCTCCGCCGCATGATGGATCGCCTCGATCCGACCTATAAAATGTAACGGCAAGACTTAGTCGGCCCGACGGGGAGAGCATCCGCATGGAATATCGCCGGCTGGGCCAGAGCGGCCTTCTCGTCTCGCCCGTCTGTCTCGGCACGATGATCTTCGGCTCGCGCACCGATCCGCGCACGGCCGCGCGCATGGTGGCGCTCGCGCGCGAGAAGGGCGTCAACTTCATCGACACGGCCGACCAATACGTCCACGGGCGTTCCGAGGAAATCGTCGGCGCGCTCATCCGCCGCGACCGGCACGACTGGGTGCTTGCGACCAAGGTCGGAACGGTGTGGGAGAAGAAACCCAACCGCTCGGGTCTCGGGCGTAAATGGCTGCTCGAGCAGCTCGATGCGAGTCTCCGCCGGCTCGGCACGGACTACATCGACGTCTACTACCTCCATGTCGACGACTACGGCACGCCGCTCGAAGAGACCGCGCTTGCGATTGGCGACGCGATCCGGCAGGGCAAGATCCGGCATTTCGGGGTGAGCAACTACCGCGGCTGGCGGATCGCCGAGATGATCGCCATCTGCGATCGCCACGGCATCCCGCGGCCCATCGCCTGCCAGCCCTACTACAACGCCATGAACCGCATGCCGGAGGTGGAGATCCTGCCGGCCTGCGCCTATTACGGGCTCGGCGTCGTACCCTACAGCCCGCTCGCGCGCGGCGTGCTGACGGGCAAGTACCGGTGGGGCGAGGCTCCGCCCAAGGGCACGCGGGTCGCGATCAGCGACATGCGCATCATGCAGACCGAATGGCGCAAGGAATCGGTCGAGATCGCGGACAAAATCGTTCGCCACGCGACGAAGCGCGGCATGACGGGCGGCCAGTTCGCGCTTCTGTGGGTGCTGAACAACGCCTTCGTATCCTCCGCCATCGTGGGGCCGCGCACGCTGCCGCAGTGGCAGGAGAATCTCGATGCGTTGAAGCACGAATTCCGGCGCGAGGACGAAGCGCTCGTCAATCGCCTGGTCGTGCCGGGCCACCCCTCGACCCCCGGCTATAACGACCCCGTCTACCCCCCGCGCGGCCGGGTGCCGCGAACGGCTTGAGGGTTCGCGGCCAGCTCAGCGCGAGCGGACGCAAGATGTCGTCTGATCGTCCATCCTCTCGCGGATGATCGCTGCACGCTGTACGACATAGGGGCCGGGCGCGACAGCCGACCATTCCCTGGGATTGGGAAGAACGGCCGCCAGCAGCGACGCCTGGTGCCGGTTGAGGCGCGCCGCGCCGATGCCGAAATAGCGCCGCGAGGCCGTCTCCGCCCCGTAGATGCCGTCGCCCCATTCGATGATGTTGAGATAGACTTCGAGGATGCGCCGCTTGGGCCAGGCGAGCTCGATTGCGTAGCTCATCGGCACTTCGATCGCCTTTCGGACGAAGCCGCCGCCGGGCCATAGGAACAGATTGCGCGCGGTCTGCATGGTGATGGTGCTGGCCCCCCTGAGGCGCCCTTTGCGTTCGTACTCATCGACCGCGTCCTTGACGGCCGACCAGTCGATGCCGCCATGGATGCAGAACCGGTTGTCCTCGGCCGCGATGACCGCGCGGATCAATTCGGGCGAGATGCGATCGAGCGGAACCGAGCGGTGGTCGAG
>JBGPGW010000121.1:0-9842 GCA_041484095.1 Alphaproteobacteria bacterium
CAGCGTCAAGGGCGGATCGCTCGACATTCCCCTCGATCTCGGCGCCGTGCCCCATATCTGGACAGTGCGGAAGCTCGCCGGCATCCTCATCCCCGAGGGCGCCGTCCAGCATCCGAAGGAGCCGGGGTGATGCGCTGTCCCCCGGTGATGAACGCGCGCCGTCAATGTCTGGAGGCCGCATGCCCAAAGTCCTGACGCAAGACCGGGTGGATGCGTTCCACCGCGACGGATTCGTCGCACCTGTTCGCGCCATGTCGGCGGAGCGCGCGCTCTATTACCGTCGCGCCCTCGAGGCCTTCGAGGCCAAATACCCCGACGACCGGATCAAGCTCGACCAGAAGGGCCACATGATCTGTCCCTGGGTCGACGAGATGATCCGGGAGACAGGCATCCTCGATGCGACCGAGGATCTCATCGGGCCGAACATCCTGTGCTGGGGCACGTCGCTGCGCGCGAAGGCGGCGGACGGCAAGACCTTCGCCGGCTGGCACCAGGACACGGCCTATGCCGACGTGAAGCCGATTGTCGTCATCGTCGCCTTGGCCCTCTCGCCCTGCCGCACGGCGAATGGTTGCATCCGCGGCATTCCGGGCTCGCACAAGGGGCCGCTTCTCGGGCACAAGGAGGCGTTCGGGACCAACAGCCTTCTTTCGCGCGAGCAGTACATCGATGCGCCCTTCGATCAATCGACGGCCGTCGATTTCGAGCTCGATCCCGGCGAGATCGCGCTTTTCAACAACGCGATCTGCCATTCCTCGAACCCGAATTTCGGCACCGACCGGCGCGTCATCGAGCTCATCGAGATGATCCCGACCCATGCCTATCAGCATTTTCCGCGGGAATCGGCGGCGCTCGTCCGGGGGCGGGATGCGTTCGGCAATTTCGACACCGATCCCCGGCCCCGGGTCGAGATGGGCCGGGCCGAGATCGAGGCGTGGGAGAGGGCCGTCGCGATCCAGGCCAGCGTGCTGTTCCGCGGCGCCGAGCGCCCGCCCCGCGCGCTCAAGGGCATGACCAGCGGGGCGGCACCCACGGGCGGTTAGCGTTAACTTGCCTTGAACGGGGCTCGCCGCCGGGGGGTCGAAAAGGGTAAGATGCCCCAACCGCCCGGACCGGGACGGGTGCCGGGGTGATGGAGGGATGCATGATCATCAAGAATGATCCGAGCCACGTCGTGTGTGCGAATTACACGCGCATGCAGGACGGAACGAGCGAGGAATACCACCGGTGCAACGAGCTGGCGAAGGGCTTCAAGGCGAAGCTCGCCGACCGGCTGCTCGAATCGGTCACCGCTCTCAAGCGGAGCTATGACGGCGAGCTAGTCGATCGCTACGTGCACTCGCTGCAGAGCGCCACGCTCGCCTTCCGCGACGGGCAGAACGAGGAGATGGTGGTGGCGGCGCTCCTCCACGACATCGGCGATTTCCACTCGCCGGAGAATCATTCGGAGTATGCGGCCGCGATCATCAAGCCCTATGTGAGCGCCTCGACCCACTGGGTCATCCTGCGCCACGGCCTGTTCCAGGGTTACTACTACTTCCAGCATTTCGACATGGATCGGAACAAGCGCGACAAGTTCAGGGGCCACCCGGACTATCAGCGCTGCGTCGATTTCTGCGGCAAGTACGACCAGATGGCCTTCGACCCGAACTTCGACACCATGCCGCTCTCGGAATTCGAGCCGATGGTCCGGCGCATCTTCGCGCGCGAGCCCTGGGGCGGCCACATCAAGGCGGACGAGGCGCTCTCCCGCGCCTACGCGGCGGAGTAAGGGACGCGCTTTTTGTATCGGCTGCGGCGAACGGGCCTGTTTTGCCGCGGGAAAGAATGCCCTCGTCCCTCGACACGTTCGGGACGAGGGGAAGGAATGAGGGCCTCACCCTGAGCCGGTCGAAGGGTGAGGCCCTTGTCGCGTTGCAGGGTCGACCGTTCCAGCCGCAACGAGTCTTTGAACGGCCGCGATGCCCAAGCTTCTGACGCGCAGCGAGATCGAGCACTTCCGCAGGGAAGGCTTCGTGTGCCCCGTGACCATCATGGCGCCGGAGGACGCGCGCGCGGTCCTCGACGCCGTCGCCCTGTGGGAGGGTCGAAGCGGCAAGCGCGCCAAGACCCATCTTCGCGGCAAGCCGCATCTTCTCCTGAAGGCGATCGCGAACCTCATCCGCCACCCGCGTCTGCTCGACGCCGCCGAGGACCTCATCGGCCCCGACATCCTCTGTCTTGAGACCGGCTTTCTCTGGAAGGACGCGCACGACCCGTCCTTCGTCGCCTGGCATCAGGACAACAGTTATCTGCGGTTCGACCCGCCGCTCGCGATCAACACCTGGATCGCGCTGACCGACAGCAAGCGTGATAACGGCGCCATGCAGTTCGTCTTGGGCAGCCATGCCCTCGGCGAGCTGCCCTATGAGATGATCCCGCCCGAGAACCACATGCTGAAATTCTCGCGTCGCGTGACCGGCGCCGATACGAGCCGCACAATGATGGCGGAATTGGAGGCGGGCCAGATCTCCATCCACGGCACGCGCGTCGTCCACGGCTCGGAGCCGAACCGCTCCGGCCGTCCGCGCATCGGCTTCGGCTGCATCTTCGTGCCGCCCTCCGTGCGCACGCTCGAAGGCGGGTTCCTCTCGGCGAGCCTCGTGCGCGGGCGCGACACGCACGGGCATTTCGAGCTCGAGCCAGAGCCGTCATGCGATGACGATCCGCCCGCGGTCGCGGCCTACGACAAGGTCATGGCCGCGTCCATGGCGCTCTACAAGGCCGGCTGATGCCCAAACTCTTGAGCGAGCAGCAAGTCGCGCGCTTTCGCGACGACGGGTTTGTGAGCGGCATAGGGGTGCTCTCGCCCGGCGAGGCGGCTGACATTCTCCAGGCGCTCGAGGATTGGGAGCGGCGCTCGGGCAAGGTGGCCCGCGAGTTCCTCAGGGGCAAGGCGCATCTTCTCCTCAAGATTCTCTCGGACCTCACGCATCATCCGAGGATGGTGGATGCGATCGAGGACGTGATGGGCCCCGATCTTCTCTGCATCGAATCCGGATTCTTCTGGAAGAAGGCGCGCGATCCGTCCTACGTCACCTGGCACCAGGACAACAGCTATTTGAAGCTCGACCCGCCGGTGTCGCTCGTGACCTGGGTCGCGCTCACCGACAGCAGGGCGGACAATGGCGCTCTCCGGGTGATTCCGGGCACGCACAAACTCGGAGCACTTCCCTTCGACATGGTCGACGGGGAGAACAACATGCTGCGCTTCTCGCGCGAGGTGCGCGGCATCGATTCCGCGAAGGCCGTGACGGTCGAGCTCGAGCCGGGCGAGATGTCGATGCATTTCAACGGCGTCGTCCACGGCTCCGAGCCCAACACCTCCGACCGGTCGCGCGTCGGCTGGACAGTGGTCTGCGCGCCGCCCCATGTGCGGCCGGGCGTCGAGGGCTTCATGAGCGGCACGCTGCTGCGCGGGCGCAACGACGGGCGGATCTTCGCCGACGAGCCGATTCCGCGGTTCGACTTCGATCCCGTGGCCGTCGAGGCCTATGACCGCGCCATGGAGGGACCCACCAAGATCTACAAGGCGAAATAGAGCGCATGGCGCCATCCCCGCAGCAAGGGACGGATGCAAAGGCGGTCGGCCGGGGGGCTGTGCTCGCGGCGATCGTGGTGGCGATCGCGATCGTCGTCACCGCGGCGCCTCGCGTTCTGACGTTCTGGCGCAGCGCCGAGGATGTCGTGTCGGACACGCGTCTTGCGACGCTCAGCCCCGCGCCCGGCGCCCCGAAAATCGTCGTCGTGACGATCACCGAAGAGACGCTCGCAGCACTTCCCTATCGCTCGCCCTTCGACCGGCGGTATCTCGCGGAATTGGTCACGGCGCTTGGCGCGTCGGGCGTCAGCGTTCTTGGAATCGACATCCTTTTCGACCGTCCGACGGAGCCCGCCAAGGATGGCGCGCTGATGGCCGCGTTCCACGGGTTCAAGGCCCCGATCGTGCTGGCCTGGGCCGACACACGGCACGGGCTCGAGGATCTGCAGGCCGCGTTTCTCGATGCGTTCACCGAGGAAGCCGGCGTGAAGCGGGGATTGTCCGTCTTCGAGACGGATAGCGACGGCACGGTCCGGCGCCTGCCCCGGATCCCAGCGGGGGAGATGCAGCCCTTCGCCGCCGTGATCGCGGCGGAAGCCGGCGCGGCCGCGGCCTCGCCGCCGGGGCGTATCGCCTATCTCCGGCCCGCGCCCGACGGGGCGAGCGCGGTTCCCACGATTCCGGCGCAGGTCGTCCTGACGCTCGCGAAGACGCGTCCCGCGCTTCTCTCCGCCATGCTGAGGGGCAAGATCGCCTTGATCGGTGCGGACCTCCCGCATGACGACCGTCACCGGACGCCGCTCGGCGTGATCGACAGTGCGTCGAACGGACTTCCCGGCGTCGTTATTCACGCGCAGGCGCTCGATCAGATTCTCGATGGGCGGCGGATTCGGGAAGGCGGCTGGGAATTCGAATTCATCCTCGCGCTTCTGGCTGCCGGCTGGGGTGTTGTCGCGACGATGCGGGCGATCGCGTCCTGGGCCCGGACGGCAGCACTCGCCGCGGGTCTCGGCCTGCTGTGGCTCGGCGGTTTCGCGGCCTTTTTGTGGGCGAGCCTTCTCGTGCCGGTGGTGAGCCCGACCATCGCCCTCGGCCTCGGCTACGGGATCGCCTCGGCCTATGCCTACCGGCGCGAGCGTCAGGCGCGCGCGTTCATCCGCGGCGCCTTCGCGCGATTCGTCCCGCCGGCCGTGGTCGACGCGCTGCAGAAGAACCCCGCGCTCCTCCGGCTCGGCGGCGAGCGGCGCGAGCTCACCTTCCTCGTCACCGACGTCGCGGATTTCACGGTCTTCGTCGAACGGCTGTCGCCTGGCGAGCTGGTGGTGCTGATGAACGATTACCTCGACGGCCTCAGCAAGATCGTGCTCCGCCATGGCGGCACGATTGCAAAATTCATGGGCGACGGGATGTTCGCCTTTTTCGGCGCGCCGCTCGAGCAGCCCGACCACGCCCAGCGCGCGGTCGCGTGCGCGATCGCGATCGACCACTTCGCCGAGCGGTTTTGCACGGACCATCCTGGTTTCGGACGAACGCGGATCGGCGTGAATACGGGGGTCGCGGTCGTGGGCAATTTCGGCGGCAAGGACCGTTTCGACTACACGGCGCTGGGCGATGCGGCCAACACCGCCGCGCGGCTCGAATCGGCCAACAAGTTCATCGGCACGCGCATCGCGATCAGCGCCACGACGGTCCGCGCCTGTCCCAACACAGCCGTCCGGCCGGTCGGCGTCTTCGCTCTCAAGGGCAAGAGCGAGGTGCTGAGCGTGTTCGAGCCGATCGCGGAAGGAATGGCGAAGGATATTCTCGATCGCTATCGGGCCGCCTATGATTGCCTGGCGACCGGCGACAGGGGTGCCATCGATGCGTTCCGTGCGCTCGCCGCCGCCGATCCGCTCGCGGCGTTTCATCTCGCCCGGCTCGAGCGGGGGGAATGGGGCACGCTGGTGCGCCTGGAGACGAAGTGATGCGCCGAGGCCTCGGAGCGGTCTCGGTTCTCGTCGCGGTCGGGGTCGCCTCGTTCGCCGCCGCGGCCGGCGAGGTGGTCGTGATCGCCTCGAACCTGCCGGGCGTTACCGCGGGCGCGACGGTCAATGGCGAGCGCGTGGTCGAGCTCGCCGCCGGCCAGCGCATCGCGGTCGTGACTGGCACGGGCCGGTCGATCACGCGGACGGGTCCCTATAGCGGTCCGCTCGCCGCCGATTCGGGGCCGGCGGACCGCTCGCTCCTCAATGCGCTTGCGAGCCTCGTCTCCGTCGACAAGGGCGGGCGGACGACGCTCGGCGCGATCCGCGCCGCGCCCAAGGGCTCGCCGCGCGATCCCTGGGCGATCGACATCGCGCGCGCGGGCGACCAATGCGTCCTCGATGGAGCGGCGCCGATGCTGTGGCGGGCGAATGCGGCTTTCCAGGAGACGCTCGTCATCGCCGGCAGCGCGGGCGAGGCGACGCTCGATTGGCCCGCGAAAGCCGCGATGGTCGCGTGGCCCGCGGCGCTGGCGCTCGCCGATCGCGAATCCTATCTCGTCCGGTATGGATCGGCCGCGGAGCCGAAGCGCCTCGTCCTCCATCTCGTGCCGCCAGCGCTGCCGACGGACGCGCACAAGGCCGCCTGGATGGCGGAGCGCGGCTGCACGCGCCAGGCACGGGCCGTGCTGGCCGCGGCGACGGAGTGAGTAGGCCCGCTTAAGCCACGACCTGATCGTTACGGCTTCTTCGCCCGCAGCGCGGCGATGCGCGCGAGGCTTTCCGCGGGCCACATCTCCTTCGCCTTGTAGAATTCCTCGACCGCCGGCGTGCCGGATGGCAGCACGACCCAGGGCTGTTTCGACGCCGTGTAGATGTGGATGTCGGGCGGGAGGCGATCGGGTTCATCGCACGTGCCGACGCGAACGAAGCGTATGGCGTCGCCCGCTCCGGCGTAGTTGCTCCACACCGCGATGCGGCATTTGGGGCAGCGCGCGATCTTCTGGCCCCTGCCGCTGGCCGATGGCGTCAGGACGATCTCGACCTCGCCCGAAAGCGTCTCCACGCGCTCGGCCTCGATCATCGCGTTGAGCGCGAAGGAGGCGCCGGTTTCGTGCTGGCACCAGCGGCAATGGCAGCAATGGACGAAGAGCGGCTTCGCCGTCATCCGGTAGCGCACATGGCGGCAGGTGCAGCCGCCGTCATAGGAGAGGGTCGCGGTCATGGCGCCGTACTCGTTGCGACGTTGACATCGCGTTTCGCCGCGTCGACGGCCCGATCCCTCACGGCTTCAGCTCCCCGATCAGCTCTGGCGCGGGGCGTGCGAATTCCGAGCCCATCACGCCTGTCTGGCCGTAGCTGTGCCAGACCTTGAAGCCCAAGAGCTTCAGCAGCTCGGGCGAGGCGCCCTCGAGCACCTCGGGTTTGGTGCCGAGCGTGAAGTTCTGGAGCGTGCGCACCTGCGGCCCGCCATAGAGGGAGACGAGGCCGAAGCGGTCGCCATTGCTGATATTCGCACCCGCCGCGTGCCAGGTCCGCCCCTCCCAGATGACGACGGTGCCGGCGGCACCCGTCGCGGCGACGCTCGGCACGCTGTGCGGCACATTCTGATCGGGCTGGACGCCGCTCAGATGGCTCGTCGGCACGAGGCGCGTGCCGCCATTCTCTTCCGTGAAGTCGCTCACCATGCACATGGCGTTCGCGCACATCGGCGGATTGATCGGCGTCTTCGCTTTCTCGAGTCTTCCCATGCGGATGTTCGTGCGCGAGATGTCGCCCGCGCGGACGTAGTCGTCGTCGGGCATCGCGGGCGCGGGCATCCACCACTGGTCGATGTGGAGGGGGAGGAGCGAGTTGCCGGGACGCGTGATGTGAGAGGAGATCTCGCTCAGCACGTGGTCGCGGCCGAGCACGTGGTCGAGCACGCCGGTGATGAGGGGATGGAACAGCACGCGCTGGAACACCTTGCCCTTGTTGATGAGCATGTTGATCCACTGGTTGATCCCGCCGGGGTCCTGGACGAGGCTGCGGCGGTGGTAGCCGTGTTTCCGTTCGGCCTCGGCCTGTTCGGCGAGCCGCGCGCGAAACGCCTCGATTTGGTCGGGCGGGAACGCGGCCTCGATGAGGCAATAGCCATAGGCGGTGATGTCCGCCCTGAGACGCGCGAGGTCCCGCGTCGGTTTCGGCAGCGCCTTCGGATCCCACGGTGTCATGGATTTCTCCCCCTGAGGCGCCCAGCTTATGTCGGCGCTGGGGCCTTTAATCAATTATCAACGAATATCGACGCAAGGTTAAGACGGGTGGGGCTCGAAGCCCGGTCGCCGCGCCATGCGAGCCGGGAGACGAAGGGCGCGCGTGACGGCCGCCTGGTCTCACTGCATGAACGGCTCCGCGGAATCGGGGGGGAGATGGTTGCATCGTCCGACACGCATTCGTTCACGAGTTGGTATCAGGGCCTCGCGCGTTCGGCGTTTTACGAGCGCGCGATCAACCTGATCCTCGGCACTCTTTACCTCTACTGGGCGGGATCGGCCGCGGTCGGTCTCGTCCATTACCTTCGGGGCCTGCCGGATGATCCGCCGCTTCTCGTCCTGGCCTGCTCGATCGCGGCGCGCGCCGCGGTCACGTGCTTCCTTCTTCTGTTCGCGGCTCTCGTTCTGACGCGTGTGCCGGCCGTGCGCCGGACATCGGGAGTCCCGCCGAGGTTCCATGCGGTGGCCGGGGCATTTCTGCCGATCGTCATCGTCGCCTCGCCGATCACGCTCGACACGACCGCGACGAACCTCCTGTCGGCGGCGCTGATCATGATCGGCAATGGCCTCGCGATTTATGCGCTGCGCTATCTCGGCCGGTCGACCAGCATCATGCCGGAGGCGCGGCTTCTCGTGACCCGCGGACCCTACGCGCTGATCCGCCACCCCCTCTATTTCGCCGAGGAGGTCGCGATCATCGGGATCCTGATCCAGCATCTCTCGGCGCTGACGATCGCGATCGCAGCGCTCCATCTCGGCTTCCAGATCCTTCGCATGCGATACGAGGAAGGCGTCCTGCGCGAGACCTTCCCCGATTACGACTCGCTGATGATGGCGAAGGCGCGGCTGGTCCCCGGGATCTATTAGCCTGGGATCGATGAGGCAGTCGCCCGATCGCGTCCGGAGCCTCGCGCCGTCTCACTCATAGGGCGCGAATGTGTCCTTCAGGTGCTTCAGCGCGGCCCCCAGGCCCTTTCCCGCGCGGAGCTCGTTGAACGCCTTGTATTCCGGCGTCTCCGTCGCATCCATGATGGTGCAGGCCTCGAAGCCGTACTGCATGGCGGCGTTGAAGCCCATGGTCTCGAAGCTGTGGTTGATCGCCCGCTTGTTCCAGGTGAGGCAGGCCAGCGCGACGCGGCTCATGCGCTTCGCGATCTTCATGACCTCGCGGTCGAGATCGGCTTTGGGGAAGACGCGGTTGATGAGGCCCAAGCGCAACGCCTCCGCCGTGTCGAAGGTGTCGCCGGTGAAGATGAGCTCCCGGCACCGCGCACCGAGGATCCACGGCATGACGAGATTGAGGATGCCGTTCGAGAATCGCGTCTCGACGACGCCGAAGCGCGAACCCTCCGCCGCGTAGCGCACGTCGCAGAGCTGCGCGAATTCGAGCCCGCCGGCGAGGCAGTGGCCCTCGATCTCGGCGATCACGGGCTTGGGGCAGCGCCACGGGCTCATGCAGAACTCGAACTCCTCGCCGAGGATCATGTGCCAGTCCTCGAGCGTGCGCTTCTTGGCACTCGCGGCCGTCTCCTGGATGTCGTAGCCGGCGGAGAAGGCCTTCCCGCCCGCGCCCTTGATGATGACGACTCTCACCTCGGGATCGGCCCCGGCGGATTTCAACGCCGCCACGACTTCCTCGCGGAGCCTGAGGTTGAAGGAATTCATGCGCTCCGGTCGGTTGAGCGTGAGGACGGCGACTCTGTCGTCGACCTGGTAGAGGATCGTCTCATAGGCCATGGGGCTCCTCGTGGCTTTGCGCGTGGCGGGACGATGTGATTATGTCGGTCCCGGAAGAGCCGCGCCAGATCGGGCAGGGAAGAGCATGCGCCACGAGGTTGAAGTCGAACTGATCGAGCGCATCCTCGCCGTGGCCGAGAGCGGTGGGCGGGAGATGGCCGATTCGCCCTACCATGCGCCGGTCGTGAATTACGTCGCCCCCGAGCGGCATGCGCGCGAGGTGGCGGAGCTGTTCCGGCGGTACCCCGTCATCGTCGCGCACGGCTCGGAACTGGCCGAACCCGGCGATTACGTAACCCATGATCTTACCGG
>JBGPGW010000122.1:0-9832 GCA_041484095.1 Alphaproteobacteria bacterium
CCTACACGATGGACGAGGTGGCGGATGCCGTGGCGACGATGCATCCCGCGATCGAGGTGGTGAACGGCCATTTCGAGAACTGGCTCGACATCCCCATGCCGATCGTTCTCGCCGACAACGGCACGGACGGGCCGCTCGTCTGCGGCGAAGGGATCGCGGATTGGCGGCGCATCGATCGGATCGCGCTGCCGGTCGTGCTGAGGGTGAACGGCACGGTCGCGGCCGAAGGCAAGGGCGGCAACGCGCTCGGCGATCCCTTGAAGGCGCTTACCTGGCTCGCGAACGACCTCAACGCCAGGGGCATCGGCCTCGGGGCGGGCGAGACGATCAACACCGGCACCTGTGCCACGCTGATCCCGGCCAAGCCCGGCGACGTCGCGCACGCGACCTTCGGCGCGCTCGGCGAGGTGCGCATCACCTTCGATCGCTGAGGCGCCTTCGCGCCGCGAGTCTCCGACGACCGCGCGTCTCCAACGAAAAGGGCCGCCCCATCTCCGGGCGGCCCTTGATTCTACCGGCCTCGCGATGCGGCTTAGGCCTTCGCGGCCCAGGCTTCGATTTCGACCAGCATCTCCGGTGCCGCGAGCCCGTCGATGATGACGAGGGTCGAGGTCGGCTTGCAGTCGTTGCCGATGATGCGCTCGCGCGCGGCCCGGTAGGCCGGGATGTAGCGCGAATCGGTCAAGTACACCGTGAACTTGACGATGTCGTCCTTGCCCATGCCGTGGGCCTTGAGGCCGGCGAGGATGTTCTTGTAGACCTGCTCCGTCTGCGCCTCGGCCCCTTCGAGCAGCTTGCCGTCGGGGGCGATGCCGACCTGGCCCGAGAGCACCACCCATTTCGCGTTGGGCGGGACGGCGATCGTGTGCGTGTAGGCGCCGCCGGGCGCGCGGACTCCATCGGGGTTCACGAATTTGTTCATGGGGCTCCTCCCTGTTTCCAAGAAATCGAGGCGCGTTTCGAGCGCGCCACGCTCAAGCCTTGCACGCTTTTCCGAGGGATGCCAGGGGGCGGTCAGGACTGCGCGGCGATGCAGTCGATTTCGATGTGCCACTCCGGCTTCATGAGGCCGCTCACGATGAGGAGCGTGCTGGCCGGGCGGTGCGTGCCCAGCACGCGCGCGCGGACGCGGAAGAAGGCATCGATGAACGCGGCGTCGGTGAGGTAGACCGTGAACTTGACGACGTCCTTGAGGCCGAGGCCCGTGACGCCGAGTGCCGTCTTGATGTTCTGGTAGGTTTGCTCCGTTTCTGCCTCGATGCCGTCGGGCACGCTGCCGTCGGGGCGCACGCCGATCTGGCCCGAGAGCACCGTCCAGCGCGCATCCCCCGGCACCTGGACGATGTGGCTGTAGGCGCCGGCCGGCGCGTGCAGCACGGCAGGGTTGATAGTGGTGTTCATGGAAGGCCTCCGTTGTCGATTGCGTCAATCCGGTCCGTCGATCGGGCCCGAAGGCTCGCACGACCGGCGGAGGCGCGCCAGCATCAGGGGCCGCGGCGGGATCGCCCGGAGCGGCGCGATGGTTTTGGGATCGGGGAGTTCAATCGTCGCCGCGGTTCAGGCCGGGCGCGACGGCACGGCGAATGCGGCGCACCGCGCTGCTGGAACCGCACCTCTACTTCGGCGGCAATTCGCAGTATTTCTGTTCGACGACTTCGCATTCGAGCCCGGTGGAATGAATCATCCCGGTCTTGAGCGCGTCGGCCGCCAACTGGTTGGTGACCTGCTCGCACGCATAGACCGCGTAGAACATGGCGGTCTTCATGTCGGGCGCGCGGTTGATTCCGGCGGCCGGCGCCAAATCAACATCCATCTTCACGATGCAGGGATACCAGTACTTGGCCTGGGCGTTGTAGCAATCCTGGCGCTGCTCGGCCTGGTAGCGCGTCTTTTTCGGCCGGGCGAGGGCGGTCGGAAGCTTTGCGATGCCCTTCTCCCGGTATTCCTGGAGGTCGATATCGTCCTCCACGAGCGCGCCCGTGAACTTGATGGTGCTCATCTTCACCATCGGCGTGGATTTGAGGCCGAACGCGCAGAGCTGGACGGCGGCGCTCGACGATTTCGCGGAATCGCTGCCGGCGCAGGCGGCCAGCAGGGCGGCTGCGGCGACGCAGCGCGCTTTCCGCCACGCGTTCAGCAATTGGGCCATAGCTTCGGCTTCTTGAGACCCGGCGGCAGGCGGGTCGCGTTATTGCCGTGCGCGTAATCGATCTGCTCTTGCGTCAGCGCCGTGTCGGTCAAATCCGCGCCGCAGAGAATCGCGCCGGTCAGCTGCGCGCCCGCGAGATTGGCGCCGCGCAATTTAGCTCCCCTCAGCTCCGCCTGCACCAGCACCGCGTCCGATAAATCGGCGCCCGACAGGTCCGCCTGATTGAGCGCGGCCTTCCTCAGGTTGGCGAGATGCATCCCGGCGCCGTCGAGCTTGGCACCCGTGAGCACCGCCTTCCGCATATAGGCATCGCGCAGCTTGGCACCCGTGAGCACGGCCTTCGTCAGGTCGGCCTTCGCGAGCTGCACGCGCTCGAGATTGGCACCCGACAGATCGGCCTCGCGCAGATTGGCCTTGCCGAGATCGGACCATTGAAGATCGGCCCCGGCGAGCGGCTTCTTCGCGAGGGCCGCGCCATCGAGATCGCACCGCGCGCAGATTTTGGTCTGAAGGAGCTTCTCGAGATCGCCCTTCTCGAAGGCAAGGGCCGGGCCTGACGCGGCCGCCAGGAGAAGGATCGCCGCCGCCCGATATCGTCGCCGCATTGCTGTCATCCGATCGCTGGTCATGCCGCGCTCATGATCCATGCATGCCGCGATTTCCGCAAGAGTGCCTCTTGTCATCGCTTGTCCGCGGGTCTAAGCCGGATCATGGCGAAGGAGGGCGGGATGGCCAAGAGCTGGAAGAGCGACAATCCGTTCGGTCTGCCGTTCACGCGCGAGGAATATGCAGAACGGCTGGCGGCCGTCCGGAAGGCGATGCGCGCGGCCGGCCTCAGTCATCTGTTCGTGACCGGCCCGCACAACATCTATTACCTCACGGGCTACCGGACGACGGGTTACTACGTCTACCAGGCCCTCATCGTGCCGATCGAGGGCGAGCCGCGCTTCATCACGAGCAAGCTCGAGCACACGAACGTCGTGACGCTGTCATGGGCGCGAAGCGGCGATTGGTACGGCATGACCGACGATCCCTTGGACACGACGGCGCGCGCGGCCGAGGCCGCCGGAATCGAATCGGGGCGCGTCGGGTACGAGGATCGCGCCTTCTTCCTGCAGGCGCGGATTCTCGATGGCTTGCGCACGCGCTTCCCCCGCGTGACCTTCGTCCCCGCCACGGGCATCATCGAGGACCGCCGGGCGGTCAAGTCGCCGGCGGAAATCGCCTATATCCGCAAGGCGGCGGAATTCGCCTCGCTCGGCATGCGCGCGGGCATCGCGTCCGTCAGGGCCGGCAGGACAGAGAACGAGGTCGCCGCCGTCATCTACCGGGCGATGCTGGAGGCGGGGGGCGAGCATCCCTCGGGCGGCCCCTATGTCATCACCGGGCCGCATGCCGCCTGCGCGCACGCGCTCCCGGAACGCTTTCCGATGGAGAGAGGTCACTGCGTCTATTTCGAGGTGGGCGGCATCTACAAGCGCTATGCCGCCTCCAGCATGCGCATGGTCTCGGTCGGACCGCCGACCGCCGAGGCCAAGCGCATGAGCGACATCGTCATCCGCGCGCTCACGGCCATCATCGACGCGATGAAGCCGGGTGCCGTCTCCGCCGACGTCGATCGCGCGGGCCGCTCGATCATCGAGGCCGCGGGTCTCGGCGAGGTCTGGCACCATCGCGGCGGCTATTCCATGGGCTGCAGCTTTCCGCCGGGCTGGGGCGAGGGGACGGTCATGGACATCGCCGCCGGCAACACGCGCCCGCTCGAGCCCGGCATGGTGTTTCACCTCGTGCCGTGCATTCTCATCCCGGACTGGGGCTGCATGGGGTTCAGTGAGACCGTGCTCGTCACCAAAGACGGGCGCGAGGTCCTGACCGACGTGCCGCGGGAGCTCGCCGTCGCCGCTTGAGGCGGCCGCCCGCCGGCCTTGTTGCGCCCGTCGTCCCGGCGATGACGGCGCGGCCGGATTCGGGCGCCTTATTTCTTGGCGAAGGCGGCGGTGAGGGTCTTCGTCTCGGGATCCATGAATTGGCGCACGCAGAACTCGGTCTCGAGTTTCATCGCGGCCTCGAGGTCCATCTGGCAGGCGCGGTTGAGGAGTTGCTTCAGGTCGCGCACGGCCCCCTTGGGCAGCACCGCGATCCGCTCCGCGACGCCGAGGGCGGTTGCGAGCACCTCGGTCTCGGGCACGACCTTCCAGGCGATGCCGAGCTTCTCGGCCTCGTGCGCATTGAAGGTTTCCCCGAACAGGATGAGCTCGCGCGCCTTCTGCAACCCGACGAGGCGCGGCAGGATGGTCGAGGCACCGCCGGTCACGTTCATGCCGAGGCGAATCTCGGGGAAGAAGCAGCGCGTCGTGTCCGCCATGACGATGAGATCGCAGTCGAGCACCCATTCGAGGCCGCCGCCGGCGGCCCAGCCATGGATGGCGCCCACCACCATATGCGGGCCGAGGAGGAGGGAACGCGAGGCCGCCTGGATGTCCTCGATATGCCGCCGCGCGGCCCCGACGCTCGCGGCGTGGTGCTCGAATGCCTTCAAGTCCTCGCCCGCGCAAAAGGCGCGGCCCGCTCCCGTCAGCACGATGACGCGCGTCTCGGCGCAGCCGGCCGCCTCCTTGAGCGCGGCCTTGAAGTCGACGAGCAGCTCGTCGTTGATCGCGTTGAGACTCTTCGGGCGATTGAGGGTGATCGTGCGCACGCCCCCCGCGAGTGTCGAAAGAACCGTTCCGGGCATGCGCCGGCCTCCTTTTGCCGCGTGTTGCGTCCAACACCAATATCCGTTTCACGTGCGGCCTGCTAGGATCGCGCGGAGGTGATGGGGGGATTCATGCTGCGGTGGATCCGCGTGAGCGCATGACGGCGGCGGTCGAGCGCACGCCCATGTCGGCCCGCGCCCGAGGCCTGTTGTTCGCCCTGTCGGCGGGCCTCGTGCTCAGCACGAACGGTCTCTTGCTGCGCTTCGTCGAGGCGGCCGATCAGTGGCAGGTCATCGTCTTTCGCTCGGGCTCGCTGGGCGTGACGGTCCTCCTCGTTCTCGCGCTCCGCTATCGCCTGCGTCTCTTTGGCGTGTTCCGTTCGCTCGGTTGGACGGGCCTCCTGGCCGGGCTCATCCTCGGCATCAGCTATCCCTCCTATGTCCTGTCGCTCCTCAACACGACGGTCGCGAACGCGCTCTTTCTCATGAGCACGTCGCCGGTGATCGCGGCGGTGCTCGGCTTGATCTTCCTGGGCGAGGCCGTGCGGGGCACGACCTGGCTCGCGATCTTCGGCACGGTCGTCGGCGTGCTGATCATGGTCTATGACGGGCTCGATGGCGGCGGAATGCCCGGCAACGCCGTCGCACTCAATTACCCGTCTACCACCGAGATCTACACGCTCCTCGCGCGCCGCAACCGCGACATCGACATGATGCCGGCGCTCGCGATCGGCGGTTTCATCGGCAGCGGCATCGGCGCCCTGGGCGCCTCCAGCTTTGCGCTGACGCCCCACGATCTCGGCTTGTGCCTTTTCATGGGCGCGGTGCAGCTCACGCTCGGTTTCACGCTCATCACGCTCGCGGCCCAGCGCGCGCCCATCGCCGAGGTCAACCTCGTCGCCATGATCGAGATGGTCGCGGGGCCGGTCATCGTGTGGCTCGGCGTCGGCGAGTTGCCGAGCGACCTGACAATCCTCGGCGGCGCGATCGTCCTCTTGTCGGTCGGCGGGCTCGCGGTGTCCGGCATGGTCGAGGCGGGACTGGCGGCGCGGCCGCGCAAGGCGCCGCGCATCGTTCAGGGTGCCGCTGCCCGGACCCGTCGATCAGGGCGGACATCGGCCCGGTCCAAGGGCGCCGATGGCGGGGATTTCGCGGCGGTCTTCCGGGACGTCGAAGCGCTGGAAGCGGTGCAACCGGTCAGGGCGCCCGTCGTGCCGGCCCTCCTGCCGCCGCTTCCCGCCGCCGTCGCAGAAGACGCCACGCTGACCGGGCTATGGCGCGAGGAAGAGGTGGCGCCGCCCGCCGCGGCCCGCGCTGTCCAGGCGGAGCGGCCGCGCGGCCCCGCGATCAATGTGAGCGTGGAGCGGCACTTGCAGATCGCGCTCGAGCCCATGCTCCGCGCATGGGTCGAAGCCAACATCCGCCGTCTCGTGACACCCATGCTCAGGCGCGAGATCCGCGCCCTCGTTCGCAAGGCGGAATGGACAGAGCGGAAATAGTCAGCCGATCACGGCGATGGGGTCGCCGAGCACGTCGAGCTTCGCCTTGACGCCCAAGCCCGGCGCCGTGGGCGCGGCGGTGCGCCCGTCGACGGATCGCGGCGCTCCCTCGGCGGTGCTGATGGACAGCTTGACGTTCGAGATCGTCACCGAGAGCCGGAATTCTTCGGGCGTCGAATGGGCGAGATGCGTGACGGCCGCCGCGGTGATGTCGCTGCCGGACGTGTCCTCGATGGTCATGGCGATGCCGAGGGCGAGGCAGAGATCGCGCGCCTGGCGCGAGCGCGTGAGCCCGCCGAATTTCGAAATCTTCAGGTTGATCGCGTCCATCGCACGGTCCCGATGCGCGCGGAGGAGGGCTTCGAGCGAATCGATCGATTCATCGAGCACGAAGGGATGGTCGCACCGCCGGCGAATCGACAGGCAATCCTCATAGGCGAGGCACGGCTGTTCGATATAGACGTCGATGTCGCGCACGCCGCGCACGACGCGCGCGGCTTCATGCACGAGCCAGCCCGTATTGGCATCGGCGACGAGACGGTCGCCGGGTCTCAAACGCGAAGCGGCGGCGCGGATGCGCGCGATGTCGAGATCGGGATCGCCGCCCACCTTGGCCTGGAAATGCCGGAAGCCCTGGCCCTGGAATCGCGTGACGAGATCGGCCATTTCCTCGGCCGTGCCTTGCGAGAGCGAACGGTAGAGCGCGATCGTCTCGCCGTAGCGTCCGCCGAGAAGGGTCGCGACGGGCACGCCCGCGACCTGGCCGAGGATGTCCCAGCACGCGATGTCGAGCGCGCATTTGACGTAAGGGTGTCCCTTGAGCGCGCGGTCCATGAGGCGGTTGATCGCCTCGAGCTCCGTCGCATCCGCCCCGATGAGATGCGGGCCCAGCTCCTTGATGCCGGTGCGCGCCCCTTCGGCATAGGCCGGCAGGTAGAAGGGCCCAAGCGGCGAGACTTCACCCCAGCCGGTGAGCCCCGAATCCGTCTCGATCGCGACGAAGGTGCTGTCGAACGCCTCGACGGACTTGCCGCCCGACCAGCGATAGGCGCCTTCCTTGTCGAGCGGCAAGACGGCTCGGTAGACGCGGATGCGTCGAATGCGGTGTCGCGTCGCCATGGACCGGGCTCACCTCTCCCGTCGTTCAGCCGCGCCGAACGGGCGTCGACCAGGCGGGGTCCGCATGCTTTTTCCAGTAGAGCTGCCTGAGGCGCGAGGTCACGGGGCCCGGCGTGCCATCGCCGATGGCCTTGCCATCGACCGTCACGACCGGCATCACGCCGCCCGCGGTCGAGGTCACGAGAATCTCGTCGGCGTTGCGGAAGGCGGCCTCGCTCAGCACGCCCGTCTCGGCGCTGACGTTCAGCTCCTTGCACAAATCGAGCACGGTCATGCGCGTGATCCCTTCGAGGACGCCGCGCGTCGGCGTCGTCCACCGCCCGCCGTGAAGCGCGAAGATGTTGTAGCCCGGCCCCTCCGTGATGTTGCCCTCGAGGTCCTTCAGCACCACGAAACTCACGCCGGCGTCATAGGCTTCCATGAGGCTCATCTCGAGATCGAGCCAGTGGTAGTTCTTCACCGTCGGGTCGACCGATTCCGGCGGGATGCGCGGGATGCTGCTGACATGCATCGCGACGCCCTCTTCTTGCTGCTCGGGCGTCGCGAGCCAGATGAAGGGGATGGCGAAGCAATAGAAGTTGTTGTTGGCGCGTCGCGGATCGCGCGTGCCCGCCGGCGGGCGGCCGCGCGTGCAGGTCATGGAGACATACGCATCGTCGAGGCCGGTCAGCGCCACGCATTTGTGGAGGATGTCCTCGAGCCCCGCGCGATCGAAGGGGAGCTTCAGACGCAGCTTCTCCACGCTCCGCGTGAACCGGTCGAGATGCTGGTTCAGCCGGAAGAACCGCCCCTTCCAGACATGGACGACGTCGTAGGTGCAATCCGACCGCGTGACGCCGAAATCGAGGATCGAAATCTTCGCCTCGGCGATCGGCACGAACTCGCCGTTCACATAGGCCGCGCCATTGCTGAAGTCGGTTGCCGCTTCCGCGGGCTTCGTCTGCTGCATCGTCACGATGGCACCTCCCGTCTCGACCGCGTCCTGCGCGGCGCCCAATCCGGCCGCAGGATCCAAAGATGCGACCGAAGGAGGGCGGGGGTCAAGCAAAGCGGGGCGGCTTGAATTGGCGTTCCGCGACCGACCGGCTATCCTCGACCCGTCCGAGGGAGGATTGGTGGACGAATCCGACAGCCACGCCGTATTGACCACAAGCGAGATGGGCCGCGCCGATGCGGCCGCGATCGCGTGCGGCATAGCGGGCGAGACCCTCATGGCGAACGCCGGTGCCGCCGTCGCGCGCGAGGTCATGCGCCGGTTTCGGCCTTGCCCGGTCGTGATCCTCGCCGGTCCCGGCGCCAATGGCGGCGACGGGTTTGTGGCGGCCAGGATCCTGGCCGAGGCCGGATGGCCGGCCCGCGTCGCCTCGCTCGCGCCGGTGGGGCAGCTCCGCGGCGACGCGGCCGTTCACGCACGCCGCTGGGCAGGGCCGACCGTGCCGCTCTCGCTCGCGGCGCTCGATGGCCAGGGTCTCGTCATCGATGCGCTGTTCGGCGCCGGTCTCACGCGCGCGCTCGAGGGCGTTTCGCGCGCCGTGGTCGAGGCGATCGCGTCGCGCGGTATCGAAACGGTCGCCATCGACGTGCCGAGCGGGGTCGACGGCGACACCGGCGCCGTGCTGGGCGCGGCGCCGCCCTGCCGCCTCTGCGTGACGTTTTTCCGGAAGAAGCCGGCGCATCTCTTGCTGCCCGGGCGGATGCTCGCGGGCGAGATCGTGGTCAGGGATATCGGCATCCCGGACTCCGTGCTGGGCGCGATCGCACCGCGTCTTCATGAGAACGGCCCGGCCCTCTGGGCAGGCTTGCTGCCGCGGCCGCGTCTCTCCGACCACAAATACAGCCGCGGCCATGCCGTGCTGCTGGGGGGGGCGGCGATGACGGGTGCGGCACGGCTCGCGGCGCGGGCCGCATTGCGGGCCGGTGCGGGGCTCGTCACCATCGCGGCACCCCGGGAGACGTTGGCGCTCTATGCGGCTCACACCGCGAGCGTGCTGCTCTCGCCCTGCGCGACGGCCGCTGAATTCGACCTGGCGATCGCGGACGGGCGCCGGAATGCCGTCCTGATCGGCCCCGGCGCGGGATTGAGCGCGCTGACGCGCACCGCCGCGATGTCGGCCGCGGCCAGGGGCAAGCGCCTCGTGCTCGATGCCGACGGGCTCACCGTCTTCGGCGGCCGGGCGCGCGTGCTCTTCGATCGTCTCACGGCGCCGACGGTGCTGACGCCGCACGAAGGCGAATTCCGGCGCCTTTTTTCCATCGAGGGCGATAAGCTCGGGCGCTCACGCGCGGCCGCGACGGAAAGCGGCGCCGTCGTGCTGCTCAAGGGGGCCGATACCATCGTTGCGGCGCCGGACGGCCAGGCCGTGATCAACG
>JBGPGW010000123.1:0-9819 GCA_041484095.1 Alphaproteobacteria bacterium
AGGCCCTGGCCCGAGCGCTCGATGCCGTGCCGCCCAATGTCGTTCACATGGCGAAGCCGGCCGCAGTCAGTCTCACGCAGTCGAGCGAGCTGGGTGCGGTCTATGCGCTCGATGAGGTGAAAGCCATCGCGTCGCTGGCGCATGAACGCGGCCTCGCGATGCACATGGACGGTGCGCGCTTCGCCAACGCGCTGGCGCGCCTCGGCTGCTCGCCGGCCGATCTGACCTGGCGCGCGGGCGTCGACGTCTTGTCGTTCGGGGCGACGAAGAACGGGGCGCTTGCCGCCGAGGCCGTCGTGCTGTTCGACAAGACGAAACGCGAGCGCCTCGCCTATCTCCACAAGCGCGGCGGGCATCTCCTCTCGAAGATGCGCTTCATCTCGGTTCAGCTCGAGGCCTATCTCAAGGACGATCTGTGGCTGCGCAATGCGCGCCACGCCAATCGCATGGCGGCGCGCCTCGCCGAAGGGCTCGGTGCCGTCGACGGCGCCGAGCTGGCCCATCCCGTCGAGGCCAACGAGGTGTTCGTGCGCCTGCCCGATTCCGCGATCGCGGCGCTCGCCAAGGACGGGTTCGGTTTCATCCGCTGGGGCGGGGCAGGTTCGACCCTCATCCGTCTCGTCGCCGCCCACAACACGCGCGAGGCGGATGTCGAGGCGTTCCTTGCCGCGGCGTCCCGGCATGCCGGTGCCGGCCGCCGGCGCGCCTGAGGTAGTGCGCCGCTTACATCGAACGGAGGCGCTGCTCCGTTTGGCCTCACCCTGAGCCTGTCGAAGGGTGAGGAATTTGGACCGCCTGGCCGAATCGCAACACCACCAACGGGGCAATCGATGACGGAGACCGAAGCCAACCGGCACGCTGAACCGCGAAACATCGCCTGGTTCGCGCGGCTGACTTACACCGCGCTCGGCCTCGGCATCATCGTCTCGGCGCTCGAATACGATCACGTTTCGGCGATCGCCGATCCCAAAGCGATTCTGGTCACGACGGCGATCATCTTCCTGTTCTTCTTCGTCCTCATCTGGCAGGTGCAGCGCGGCCGCGGCTGGGCGCGCTGGGCCTATCTCGTCCTGTTCGTCATCGGCATTCCGTTCTATCTCCCCCAGGTGTCGGACCTGCTCGAGCGCAATCCGACCGCGGGCGGGTTGAGCCTGTTGCAATTCGTCTTGCAGATCGCAGCGCTCGTCCTCGTCTTCACGGGCGAGGCGAGAGCCTACTTCGCGAAGAGGCGGTGAGGGCTGTGGCAAGGCGCCGCCCTCGTCCCGATGCGCGCATGGCCCTCGATTCGCCCGGCCATGGCTCCTTCCACCATCGTCCATGGACGGCTGGCGTTTGCATAGCGGACCCCGCGTGAACGACTCGCGCCCTGCGCGGACCGGCCGGTATAATGCGGCGCTCGCGAGGGAACGATGAGGGCCGGCCGGCCCGTCGCGACGAGCGCCTGAGGAGGGACGGATGCAACTGACCCGTGAGCAATTGCTCGAAGCCTACCGCCTCATGTGTACCATCCGCGAGTTCGAGGAGCGCCTTCACCGCGAGGTCGAGACCGGCGACATCCCCGGCACGGTGCATCTTTACGCGGGACAGGAGGCGATCGCGGTCGGCATCTGTCTCAATTTGGGGCCGGTGGACCGCATCGCCTCGACCCATCGCGGCCACGGCCATTCGATCGCCAAGGGCTGCGACGTCAAGGCGATGATGGCGGAAATCTTTGCGCGCCGCACCGGGCTCTGCGGGGGCAAGGGCGGCTCCATGCACATCGCCGATTTCGACAAGGGCATGCTGGGTGCCAACGGCATCGTCGGCGGCGCGCCGCCGCTCGTCTGCGGCGCCGCCTTGACGGCCAAGACGCTCAAGACCGGCGCGGTCGCGGTCGCCTTCACGGGCGACGGCGGGGTGAACCAAGGCACGACGGCCGAGGCGCTCAACCTTGCCGCGGTCTGGAATCTGCCCGCGATCTTCGTCGTCGAGGACAACGGCTACGCCGAGACGACGGCGAGCGGTTGGGCGATCGGCGGCGATCTCGTGAAACGCGCGGAAGGCTTCGGCATGCCCGGGCGGAGGGTCGACGGCACCGACTTCTTCGCGGTCCATGATGTCGCGCGCGAGGCGGTCGAGCGCGCGCGGGCGGGCGACGGGCCGACCCTCATCCATGCCAAATGCCTGCGCTTCTACGGCCATTTCGAAGGCGACATGGCGACCTATCGGCCGGCGGGCGAAGTGGAGCGGCAGCGGCGCGAGCGCGACTGCCTGCCTTTGTTCCGGAAGCGCGTGACCGAGGCGGCGCTCCTCGATGCTCACCAGCTCGATGCCGTCGATCGCTCCGTCGCTTCGCTCATCGATCAGTCGGTCGTCGAAGCGCGCGCCGCCCCGCGCCCCAGCCTCGCCGACCTCACCACCGACGTGTACCTCTCGTATTAGGAGCTTGGCATGCCACGGAAATCCTACCGCCAGGCGATCAACGAGGCCTTGTTCCAGGAGATGCGCAGGGATCCGCGCGTCGTCGTGATGGGCGAGGACATCGCGGGCGGCATGGGGGCCGCGGGCGAGCAGGATGCCTGGGGCGGGCCGTTCCGGACCTCGAAGGGCTTGCTCGCCGAGTTCGGCCGCGAGCGGGTGCTCGACACGCCGATCACGGAGAGTGCCTTCATCGGCGCCGCGGTCGGTGCTGCGGCGACGGGGCTCCGGCCCGTGGCGGAGCTGATGTTCGTCGACTTCATGGGCGTGTGTTTCGACCAGATCTTCAACCAGGCCGCGAAGTTCCGCTACATGTTCGGCGGCAAGGCGACGACGCCCGTCGTCATCCGCACGAGCTACGGCGCCGGGCGCAGCTCCGCGAGTCAGCACAGCCAGAGCCTCTATCCCATCTTCACGCACATCCCCGGGCTCAAGGTCGTGATTCCGTCCTCGGCCTATGACGTGAAGGGCCTTCTCATCCAGGCCATCCGCGACGACGATCCCGTCGTCTTCTTCGAGCATCGCGCGATGTATGACGACGAGGACGAGGTGCCCGATGCGCCCTACACGATTCCCTTCGGCGAGGCCAATCTGGTGCGCGAGGGCGGGGATGCGACCATCATCGCCATCGGGCGGATGGTGACGTTTGCGAAGAAAGCGGCCGACGAGCTCGCGAAGAGCGGCATCGACTGCACCATCGTCGATCCGCGCACGCTCTCGCCCCTCGATGAGGACACGATCATCGAAGCGGTCGAGGAGACTGGCCGTCTCATCATCGTCGACGAATCGAGCCCGCGCTGCAATCTCGCGACCGACATCTCGGCCCTCGTGACGGAAAAGGCCTTCGCTGCCTTGAAGGCGCCGACGCGCATGATCACGCCCCCGCACAGCCCGGTGCCCTACGCGCCCGAGCTCGAGCGCGCCTACATCCCCTCGGTCGAGCGCATCGTCGCGGCGGTGCGCGAGAGCGTCGCCTACAAGCGATGAACGCGCGCATCCGTCCGGTGGTCATGCCCAAATGGGGCATGACGATGACCGAAGGCACGGTCGCGGGTTGGCTGGCACCCGAAGGCGGCACGATCGCGCCCGGCCAGGAGATCGTGGAAATCGAAACCACCAAGATCACCAACGTGCTCGAAGCTGCGGTCGGCGGCGTGCTGCGCCGCATCGTCGTGCCCACGGGCGCGCGGGCGCCGACGGGCGGGCTCATCGCGGTCGTCTCGGATGCGGACGTGCCGGACGACGAGATCGACCGCTATGTCGAGGCGCACAAGAGCGAGGTGGTCGAGGCGGGCGAGACGGCGCGCGCCGACGCGCCGCGCATGATCGCCGTGGGCGATCTCGAGATCCGCTATGGCACGCTCGGCGAGGGCCCGCCCGTCGTGCTCGTGCACGGCTTCGGCGGCAGCCTCGAGAGCTGGATGTTCAACCAGCCCGCCCTCGCGGAGAGAAACGCGGTCTACGCCCTCGATCTTCCCGGCCATGGCGAATCATCGAAGACGGTCGGCGCGGGCGACGTCCCGAGCTTCGGTGATGCGCTGCTTCGATTCCTCGATGCGGCATCGCTCGACCGCGTGCATCTCGCGGGGCATTCGCTCGGCGGGGCTTCGGCGCTGGCGCTCGCACTCGATCACCCCGGGCGGGTCCGGTCGCTCTCGCTGATCGGGAGCGCTGGCCTCGGATTCGAGATCGACATGGACTACATCCGCGGCTTCATCGCGGCCACGCGGCGAAAAGAGATGATGCCTGTGCTCCAGCGCCTCTTCGCCGACGAATCGCTCGTCGGCCGCGACATGGTCGAGAGCATCCTCCGCCACAAGCGCCTCGACGGCGTCGAGGCCGCGCTCAATGCGATCGCGGGCGCTGCCTTCGCAGGAGGCCGCCAGGCGCTCATCCTGCGTGAGCGTCTCAGGGACCTCCGCATGCCGGTCCAGGTGATCTGGGGACGGGCGGACCGCATCGTCCCTGCGCGCCACGCCGAAGGGCTGCCAAGCTCCGTCGCCGTGCATGTGCTCGATGGTGCCGGCCACATGGTGCATATGGAGAAGGCATCGGCCGTCAACGCGCTCCTCGCGGCGCTGGCCGATCGGGCACCGTGATGGCGTGCCGCGTGATTCGTCGCTCGATGCACGGATTGACCTCCCCCTGAGCCCATTTCGCAGACCGTCATTTCCCCGGGAAGGGCGGGCGTAGGCCGATGCTCTCGCTCGCCCTGCTCACTTCCGGCATCGTGCTGAGCCAGTTCTACCGCAGCACGATGGCGGTGCTGGCGCCGTACTTGACTGCCGAGCTGGGGGCGACGCCAGCCGATCTCGGCACGATGTCGGGTGTTTGGTTCTTCGCCTTCGCGCTCGCCCAGCTGCCCGTCGGCATCGCACTCGACCGCTGGGGCATCGCGCGCACGCTCACGCTCTGTCTCGGCATCGGAGTGGCGGGCGCGCTCGTCTTCGCCGCGGCCTCCTCGGTCGCGGTCGTGCTCCTCGCGCAAGCGCTGCTCGGCATCGCGTGTTCGCCGCTTTTCATCGCGACCCTGGTGTTCATCGCCAACGCCTATCCCCTCCATCGCTTCACGCGCATCTCTGGCACGGTGCTCGCGATCAGCAATATCGGCCTCCTCGGATCCGCGACGCCCCTGGCGGCGTTGGCGGAGCATGCGGGTTGGCGCGCCTCGATGGTCGGCATGGCGGCGTTGACGCTCCTCGTCGCCGTGCTCGTGGCGGCCTTCGTCCGGCTGAAGCACCGCGTTGTCGTGCGCGAGACGCTGGCCGATTCCATCCGCGGCATCGCATCCGTGGCACGGATCGGCGCGCTGTGGCCGCTCGTTCCCTTCACCATCACCTGCAGCGCCGTCGTCTTGACCGTGCGCGGGTTGTGGGGCGGGCCCTATCTCGCCGATGTCTTCGCCCTCGGCCCCATCGCGCGCGGCAACATCCTCGCAGGCATGATCGTCGGCCTGTCGCTCTCGAACTACATCGCGAGCATGATCGAGGCCCGGTTTGGCTCGCCCCGCCTGATCATCATCGTGCTCTCGATCGCGACGGTGGCGGCCCTCGGGTCGCTCGCGCTGTGGCCCGACGGCGACCTCGCATTCGTGATCGCGGCGCTGGTCGAGATCGGCGTGTTCGGCGCGTGCTACGGCCTCGTCATGGCGCATGGCCGTGCTTTCCTTCCGCGAGGGAAGGAGGGACGGGGGATGACGCTCCTCAACTTCTTCAACTTCATGGGCATGGCGGCGGCGCAATTCGCGACGGGGTTCATCGTCGAAGCCGCGCGCGAAGCGGGCCTATCCGATGAAGCGGCCTATGGCTGGATGTTCGGCGCGTTGGCACTCGCGTTGTCGGTGGCGCTCCTCGCCTATCTCTGGAGCCGCGACCCGCCCGTCACACCGCCGAATCCGGCAGGCTGAAGAGCGTTGCGCTTCCCGCGCGCGCGACGCCGGCATGCCCCTCGGCCATGGGCAGCATGCGGTCCATGAAGTAGCGGGCGAGCGCCAGCTTGCCGGCGTAGAACGGATCGGCCTGGTCGCCTCTCAACGCCACGCCCGCGATCCGCGCCCAGATCCAGGCGAAGAGCGTGAGCGTGAAGACGCGCATGACGTCGATCCCCGCCGCGCCGATCGCATGGGGATCGCGCTCCATCCGCACCCGGTCGATCAGCTCGGCGAGGCGCGCGAGCGCGATCGACAGCGGCATGACGAAGGGCGCCATCGCCTTGTCCCCGCGGTGTGCAATCATGAAGCGCTCGATCATCCCGACGAAGCGGTCGAAGGCGCGGCCCTCGTTCTGCCGCATCTTGCGGCCGAGAAGGTCGAGCGCCTGGATGCCGTTGGCACCCTCTTGGATCTGCGCGATGCGGACGTCGCGGACGAGCTGCTCCATGCCGTTCGCGCGGATATAGCCGTGGCCGCCGAACACCTGCATGGCGAGGTTGCAGCTCTCGAAACCGAAATCGCTGAACCCGGCCTTGACCACGGGCGTGAGCAACGAGACGAGATCGGACGCCTCCTCGCGGACGGCCGCGTCGGGATGGCGTGCGGCCCGGTCGATCGCGAGCGCCAGCCACAGCGCGATCGCGCGGGCACCTTCGGTGAAGGCGCGGGTCGAGAGCAGCATCCGCCTCACATCGGCATGGACGATGAGCGGATCGGCGGAACGCTCGGGATAGGCAGGACCCGCGGCCGAGCGGCCCTGGAGGCGTTCGCGCGCATAGGCCGCCGCCGACTGATAGGCGACCTCCGCGAGCGACAGGCCCTGAAGCCCGACGGCCAAACGCGCCGCGTTGACCATGGTGAACATAGAGGCGAGCCCGCGATGCGGCTCACCGATCAGCCAGGCCTTCGCACCTTCGAAGCTCATCGTGCAGGTCGCGGAGGCGGCGTAGCCCATCTTGTGCTCGATCCCGACGGGCAGGACGGCATTGCGCTGTCCCAAGGCGCCGTTCGCTTCGGTGAGAAATTTCGGCACGAGGAAGAGGCTGATGCCGCGCGTGCCGGCGGGCGCGCCCGCGAGACGCGCGAGGACGAGATGCACGATGTTGGGCGTGAGATCATGGTCGCCGCCGGAGATGAAGATCTTCGTCCCCGTCACGCGGTAGGTGCCGTCGCCCGAGGGCTCGGCGCGCGTCTTGAGGAGACCCACATCCGTGCCGCAATGCGGCTCCGTCATGCACATGGTCGCGGCCCATTCGCCCGCGACGAGACGCGGGAGATAAAGCGCCTTCAACGCCTCGGTCGCGTGCGCGCCGATCGTCTCCGCCGCCATGGAGACGAGGATCGCGTAGTCGCTGAAGGAGAGATTGGCCGATCCCATGATCTCGAGAACCGGCACGGCGATGACCTGCGGCAGGCCCTGTCCGCCATAGGCGGGGTCGGCGGCGAGCCCGCACCAGCCGGAATCGGCGTAGCGGCGAAATGCTGCCTTGAATCCCTTGGGCGTCACGACCGCGCCGTCGATCAGCCTGCAGCCCTCCTCGTCGCCGGACCGGTTGAGCGGGAAGAGCTCGCTCTCCGCCATGCGCGCGGCCTCTTCCAGCACGCGGTCGATGAGGGCGGCCGAGACGTCTTCGCAGCCCGCGAGGTCTCTGAGCTCGCTCTCGACACCCAGAAGCTCATGGAGCACGAAGCCGAGATCGCGAAGCGGGGCTGCATATATGGTCATGCGGTGGTTGTCATGCGGTCTTGCGCTCGGAATCCCACACGGCGGGGCCGATGTCGCGGAGCGTGTCGCGCTTGACCTTCCCCACATCGGTATAGGGCAGCACGTCGCGCATCTCGATGTAGCGCGGCACCATGAAGCGCGCCATGCGCTCGCTCGCGAAGGCGTGGAGCGCCCTGGGATCGATCGTCATTCCCGTCTTTGCCACCACCACGGCCTTGACCGCCTCGCCGGTGAGCTGATCGGGCACGCCCACGACCGCGCATTCGTGAACGTCGGGATGCATCAGGAGAGTCCGCTCGACCTCGATCGAGGAGATGTTCTCGCCCCCGCGCCGGATCGAGTGCTTGAGGCGATCGGCGAACCAGACGAAGCCCTGCTCGTCGATGCGCCCCAAATCCTGGGTGTGGAACCAGAGATTGCGCCACGCCTCTACGGCCGCCTCGTCGTCGCCCTCATAGCCCTTCATCATCACGTTCGGCACGCGCGGCCGCATGGCGATCCGGCCCAGCCGTCCCGGCGGCAGGATGCGGTCGTCCTCATCGAAGATCGCGAGCTCGTAATCGGGCCCTGCCTTCCCGCACGAGCCGGGCGGCGTGTCGGGCGTGGGCAGCGTCATGGGTTCGCCCTCGCTCATGCCGTAGGAATCGCCGAGCTTGATGGCGAAGCGGCGCTCGAATTCGGTCTGAAGCTCTCCCTGCATGTGCGCGATGAGGCCGATGCGGAGCGTGTGCTTGCGGTCGTCTTCGCTCTCGGGCGCCATCATGAGGAGCGAGAGGACGTTGGCGAAGCCGAAGAAGACGCTCGCGCGCGCCTCGGCGATCTGCTCCCAGAATCGCGTGCGCGAAAACGTGTCGTACTGCGCGAGGCACCCGCCCGCGGCGATGGTGGCGAGAGTCATGTGGAGCTGCCCGCCGACATGCGAAAGCGGCATCCAGTCGTGCATGATGTCGCTCTCTCGGTAGCCAAGCGCCGCCGCGATGTTGGCAGCGCCCCGCGCATACATGCCGTGCGGCACCAGCACCGCCTTCGAGCGCCCCGTCGTGCCCGAGGTGTAGAGAAGAGAGATCACATCGCTCTGGGAGGAGGGGCGCACCTCGCCCAGGGGCGATGCGGCGACGTCGCGCCAGTCGAAACGCCGGGCAGTTAAGGACGCGGCTTCGGGCGGGACCTCATCGACGAACAGCACGCGGCCTATGCCGCAGGATTCGAGCGGCGGCATTCTGTCCCAGGCGGCGGCCTCCGTGACGAGGAGATCGGCCTTGGCGCGCCTCGCGAGGTCTTCGAGCACGGCGCCCTTATGCGCGCGGTGAAGGGCGATGTGGATGCCGCCCGCCAGCGTCGTGCCGAGCCAGGCGAAGACCGCCTCGGGCCGTTTCGAGAGATAGACGGCGACGCGCGGACGCGCGCCCGCCTGCCGGTCGAGGAATCCCGTGAAGCGGCGCATGGCATCGAAGCCCTGGGCGTAGCTCCAGCGCCGCGCGCCGTGGACGATGAAGGGCGCCTCGGGCGTCGCCTTCACGCGCGCGCGAAGAAGATCGGTGACGCTGGCCCGATCGGTCCCGCAGAGATCGGTGAGGAGCTGGGCGGATTTCATCGTTCAAAATCCAACGGCCGTCGTGTGGTGCTCGCGTCCTCAGGCAGGCTCAGGACGAGGTTCTCATTCAATCGCCTTATGCATCGACAAGCTCGGCATGAGGCAACGTCGGTGCACTCGAACTCGTCCTCGCCCTTCGACAGGCTCAGGGTGAGGATATCGGGATAATCCTCATGCTGAGCCCGTCGAAGCATGAGCGCCTCATCCCGAGTCTGTCGAGGGACGAAGCGCGAGGACCGCTCCTCGTCCTCACCCTTCGACAGGCTCAGGGTGAGGACATCGGGATAATCCTCATGGTGAGCTTGTCGAACCATGAGCCTCCTCATCCCGAGCCTGTCGAGGGACGAAGCATGAGGTCTGTTTGCTCTGGGCTGCGTCTTCGCGCAACCCGATCTTCGCGCGATGCCTTCTCCGCCGGAGAGATGCGAAGGCGGACGGCGCGCCTCGCCTCAACGCCCCTTCCATTTCGGCTTGCGCTTCTCGGCGAAGGCGCGCGGGCCCTCGACGTGATCCTCCGAGGCCAGCATCTTCGCATGCACGGGGAAGCGCCGTTCCCTAAACGCCCGGAACGTCTCCGGCGTCGGCATGCATTCGGTCGCGCGCACGACTTCC
>JBGPGW010000124.1:0-9752 GCA_041484095.1 Alphaproteobacteria bacterium
GCCTGGGGGATGTAGAAGCTCCACCCGTCATAGCCGACGAGATAGAACATGTTGGCCGGATCGCACTCGACGAGCACGTCGATGCCGTGGCGCGCCATGCTCGCGCGGGCTTTGGCGATCCGCCCTTCATACTCTGCCCGGCCGAAGATCATGGCGCTCTCCCGTGAAGCCTGAGGCGCCGATTATAGGGCCCTCGGGCTCCGCGGCGTGACTCCTGCGCTAGGCAAGCGTCCCGATGCCGGTCAGACTGGAGAGCGCCGAGTGGGCTCCTATGGCCCCATCGTCGCATTCGCGGGAGGACGTCATGGCAAAGAACGGGCTGCGCTTCATTGATCCGGACCTGCATGTCTACGAGCCCAAGGATCTGTGGCAGCGCTACATCGAGCCGAAGTACCGCGACCAGGCGCCGATCGGCACGGACAACTTCCTCATGGATCAAAATGTCATGCATGACGGCAAGTATATCTGCCGAGGCGGTCTTCCGCCGATGCTCGAAGATCTGGTCCATGACAGTCTCGAACACCACGACCGCGATGCGCAGTTCAAGGAGTTCATCGCGCGCGGGTTCGGCTCCGACGTTCAGATCACCGCCATGGACGCCGAAGGGATCGACAAGGCGGTCATGTTCCCGACGCGGGGGTTTTACGCGCTCGGCAAGGAATATGACGACGACGGCCTTGCCGCCGCGATTGCCCGTGCCTACAACGACTGGATGGCCGAGTTCTGCAGCAGGGATACGAGCCGCATGTTCGGCGTCGGCCTGATCGCGCCGCAAAGCGTCGAGCTGGCGATCGAGGAAGTGAAGCGCATGAAGGGCGAGCTCGGCTTCAAGGGCGTCTATCTCCGCCCCAATCCCGTGCGGCGGCGCAACTGGAACAATCCGGCCTACGACCCGCTCTGGCGCGAGATCGAGCGTCAGGGCCTGCCCGTCGCCTTCCACGAAGGCTGGCCTCATCAATTGCCGGTGGCGGCGGGCGAGCGCTTCGACGGGCGGTTCGAGGATCTCTGGCTCACCGAGCACGTGCTCTGCCATCCCGTCGAGATGATGTATGCCATGACATGCATGATCTCGGGCGGAGTGCTCGAGCGGTTCCCCGGCCTCAAAGTCGCCTTCCTCGAAGCCAATTGCAGTTGGGTGCCGTACCTCCTGTGGCGGATGGACGAGCATTTCGAGCACAGGGAGAAATACGCGAAGAAGCACTTCTCGAAAACGCCGAGCGAATATTTCCGGCGCCAATGTTTCGTCGCGATCGAGGCCGACGAACATCTCGGCGTGAAGGCTGCCGAGGCGATCGGGACAGATACGGTCGTCTTCTCGACCGATTTTCCGCACGAGGACAGCCGCTGGCCGCGCGCCAAGGAGGCCTTCCTCAAACTGCCGTTCGATCCGGCCGCGCAGAAGAAGATTCTCTGGGACAATGCGGCGCGCCTCTACGGCATCGGCTGAACGCGGGCCTAGTCGACGGGCAGGCCTTCGCGCTCCAAGTGCCGGCCGATGATCATGTTGTGGATCTGGGTCGTGCCGTCGAAGATCTGCAGCGACTTGGCATCGCGCATCATGCGCTCGAGCGGAATGGCGCGGGCGAGCCCGGCCGCACCGAAAACCTGGATCGCCTCGACAGAGGCCTTCATGCCGATGGTCGTCGCGGCGTTCTTCGCGATGGAGCAGAGCGTGCTCACGCGACGCGAGCGGCCGCGCTCGTGTTCGGCAAGCGCATGAAGCCATGCCGCGCGCGCGGTGGTGTAGTCGGTCGCGAGCTCGGCGAGGAGGAATTGCAGGCCCTGGTGCTGGATGATCGGCTTGCCGAAGGCCTTGCGCTCCTTCGCGTAGCCGACCGCCTCGCTGATCGCCCGGTGGGCGATGCCGAGGGCGACGGCGGAGGTGTTGAGGCGGTCCTCGTCGAGCGAGGCCATGGCAAGGCGAAAACCGTCGCCCTCTGCGCCCAGGCGATCCGATTCGGGGACCTTCACGCCGTCGAGGCGCAATTGTGTCGTCGGACAGCCGCGAAAGCTGATGACGTCCTCGTCGCGGACGACGGAAAAGCCGGCAGCACCTTTTCTCACGATGAAGGCGCTGACGCCTTTATGGCCGGCCCCGGGGTCGGTCTTGGCGAAAACCGTGAATACGTCGCCGACTGAGCCGTTCGTGCACCACATCTTGGTGCCGTCGAGGACATATCCGCCGCCTTCGCGCCTGGCGCGCGTCGTGATGCCGGCGAGATCCGAGCCCGCGCCCGGCTCCGACATGGCGACGCAGGCCTTGAACGCGCCGCTCGCGACTTTCGGCATGATGGCCGCGAGCTGGCTTTCGCTCGCCGCCGCCAGGATCGGCGAAATGGCGCCGAGATTGCAGGAGAGGATCAAGGCGACGCTGGCGCTACTGCGCGCGAGCCGCTCGGTGACGAGAAGCTGCGTCCGGAGGTTGAGCCCGAGCCCGCCATGGCGTTCCGGCACCCACATGGCGCAGAGGCCGAGCGCTGCCGCTTCGGCATAGAGGGCGTGGGGGAACGCGTCGGCGGCATCGATGGAAGCGGCCTGGGGCTCGACGCGCTCGCGCACGAAGCGGTCGACGGTGGCGAGGAACTGGGCTTCCGTCGAATCGCTGGCGTCTGACATTCGCGTTCTCCGTGGTGACGAAAGAAGAGGGGCTCGATCAGGTCCCTTGCGTGAATTGCGCGCGCTCGTCGCGCCAGCGGCGCGCCTTGTACATGCTGCGCTCGATGCTGCCGGGATCGAGTACGTCCACCTGAAAGCCGATGCCGGCCTTGGCTCTCAAGGCGCGGGTGAGCGTCTCGGCAAGGCGTGCCTTCGCGTCGCTATCCATCGATACCGGCGGCATGATTCGCGCCGTGGCCACGTCGGAGGCCCGGTCATCGGTCGTGAGGACCACCTGGTAGTCGTCGACCTCGGGATAGGTGAAGAGAAGATCGTCGATCGCCTGCGGCCAGACGTTGATCCCCTTGATCTTTTTCACGTCGTCGAGGCGTCCGACCGAGCCGATCTCGATACCGGAGAACACGCGGCCGCAGGCGCAGCTTCCGGGCGTCCGGTAGATGGCCCGGTCGCCCGTCCGCACGCGGATCATCGGCGTGTCGGTGCGATAGAGGCTCGTCAGCACGATCTCGCCGGCCTCGCCGTCCGCGACGTGCCGTCCCGAGGCGGGGTCGATCACTTCGAGAACGATATCGGGGTCGATGTTGTGGAGCACGCCCGGCCGCTCGCGCGTGCCGATGCCGTGCTCGCAGGTGAACATGTGGTCGCAGGACATGAACGACAGGCCGAAGCGGTCGTAGGCGCGCGCGCCGAACTGCTGCTCCAGTTTCCGGAACCAGGCGATGCTTGCCCCTTCGGCACCCGTCAGCAAGATCTCGATGCCGAGCTCGCGTGCGCGCGCGCCTGCCACGGCGGCGAGATGGCCGAAATAGGACGTGGTCCCGAAGAGGGCGCGCGGGCGGAACCGCTCGATCAGTTTCACGCGCTGCTCGGTGTCGTAGAACGCGACGGGAAACATGGACAGGCCGAAATCGACCCCGGCCTGGAGCTCGCACCGCCCGCCGCCCGAAGGGCGGCTCGTCGTTCTGATCGCGAACCAGATCCTGCTTGGTGACGGGCGGCACGCGCGCGCCGAAGGCCTCGAGGCTGTCGATGCGATCGATGTCGAGCTTGGCACCCTGCCAGTGATCCCTGAAGAACGGGTTTGTCGCCCACGTCTTCGCGAGGAGGCTTTGGATACGATTGATTTGCAGGCCCCGGATCGTCTCCGGCGAGGCGCGTTCGAGATCGGGTTGAGCGAGGCGGTATTCCATCGCGGCCTTCCGTAGCGGTGCAAGCACGATTTCCGGAGGTTAAAGGAGCATCACGGCCCCCGCAATTCGCGAGACCGCCGTGCGGATGGTTGCGTTGGGCGAGCCGTTGTTGCTCAATCGCGCAACCCTTCGCATCCGATCGAGTGACGAATGCCATGACCCAGCGCTTGCTCTCCGGAATCCGGGTGCTCGACCTGTCCCAGTTCACGCCGGGGCCCTATGCGACGCTCTTGCTCGCGGATCTCGGCGCCGAGGTGATCAAGGTCGAGCCGCCCGCGGGCGATCCGCAGCGCATCGATGGTCCCCTCGACCATGACGGGCTTTCCGCCTGGTACCGGCTCATGAACCGCTCGAAGACGGTCGTGCGCCTCGATCTCAAGACGGAGGAAGGCAAGCGCGTCTTCACGGCGCTTCTCTCCGAGGCCGATGCGATGCTCGAATCCTACCGCCCCGGCGTGATGGACCGGCTCGGCTTCGGGCGCGAGCGGCTGGATTCGATCAATCCAAATCTCGTGCATTGTGCGCTCTCCGGCTGGGGCCAGACCGGTCCCTATCGCCTCAAGGCGGGCCACGACCTCAACTACATGGCGTTCGGCGGCGGCCTCGCGGCCTCGGGCACCGCCAAGACGCCGGTCATGACCTATCCGGCGGTCGCCGATTTTGCCGGCGGCCTCTTCGCCGCCTTCGCGATCGTCGCGGGTCTTCAGGGGCGCGCGCATCGCAGGCGGGGCGCCTTCATCGATGCGAGTCTCGCCGAGACCGTTCTCTCCTGGTTGAGCCCGGATCTGACCGGAATGCTCCGCAAGGGCTTCGTGCCCGACCGCGCGGCGATTCCCTATAACGGCGGGCTCGCCTGCTATCAGATCTACCGCACGGGCGATGACCGGTTCATCACCCTCGGAATCATCGAGGACAAGTTCTGGCGCAATTTCTGCAACGCGGTCGGTCGCGCGGACTGGATTCCGCGCCAGTGGGAGAAGGTGCCGCAGCACGCCTTCATCGGCGAACTGGCGGCCCTGTTTGGCACGCGCTCACTCGCGGCGTGGGTGGCGCTGCTCGAGCCGATCGACACGTGTTTTCACGCCGTGCTCGAACATCGGGAGCTACCGTCCCATCCCCACATCGCGGCGCGGCGCATGATCGCGGAGGAGGGTGGGGCCGATCCGTTCGTCGAAGCGCTGTTCCCGGCATGGGTCGATGGCGCACCGCCGCCGTCGAGACAATCGTTCCGCGAGATCGACGCGGCCGAGGCGCTCCGTGCGTGGTGCGACGCACCGCGCGGACGGCGGCCCTAGGGATTGGCGATGCCCGAAATATTGCCCCTCCGGGATGTCGATCATCGCACGGTTCCCGATCTTCTCGACCGTGCGCGCGCCTTCGGGCTCGATCGGCAATTCGTCCGGGATTTGGGGGGCGGAACCGCGCTCACCTATGGCGCGTTCCTCGACCGTGTCTCGGGCCTGGCCAACGAGCTCGCCCGGCGTTTTCCCGCAGGCGCCGTGGTCGCTGTCCTGCTGCCGAACCGGCTCGACTATGTCGTCCTGCGCTTTGCCCTTTCCTGCGCCGGTCTCGTCGAGGCCGCGATCAACGGCGAGCACAAGGGTCCGATTCTTAGGGGCATGCTCGAGGTCGCGGCGCCGGCTGCGATCGTCTGCGCGGAGCGTTTCCGCCCTCATGTCGAGGCGTGCGGGTTCGATCGCCAGGGAATCACATGGATCGATGATTCGGCCCTCACGGAGCTCTGCCGCCTCAGTGCGCCGTGGCAATCGCGGCCCCAGCGTCCGATCGAGGCCGGAACGCCGTGCCGGATCATCTATACCTCCGGCACCACCTCGGTCTCGAAGGGGGCCGAATTGTCGCATGGCTATGAGGTCTATACCGGCTACGCCTATTGCTCGCGGCTCGGCTTGCGCGCCGATGATCGGTGGTACTACGCGACACCGTTCTTCCATATCGACGGCCTCATCACCGTTGCGGCGCTGCTCCATTGCGGCGGCTCGTATGTGCTGGCACCCCGCTTCTCGGCCTCGCGCTTCTGGGATGAGGTGATCGCGTCAGAAGCGACGGTGATGCTTTACGTCGGCACGATCCTCTCCATCATCAAGAAACTCGGCGATCCCCCGCCGGGACATCGGATTCGCGTCGGCATGGGGGTCGGCGGCACGCCGGTGCTGCGCGAATGGTTCGAGGATCGCCTTGGGATCGCGTTGCTCGAAGTCTACGGCCTGACCGAATGCGGCGGCGTCGCGATCGACGACTGGGCGGCGCGTTGCCGCAACTCCTGCGGACGGCCGACCGAGGGCTACGAGGTCGCGATTCTCGACGCGCTCGATCGTCCGCAGACAGCGGGCAAGCGCGGCGAGATCGCCATCCGCCCGCGCGAGCCCTTCTCCATGCTGTCCGGCTACCGCAACAACCCGGCGGCGACGGTCGCGACGTTCCGCAATCTCTGGTTTCACACGGGCGATGTGGGATCGTTCGATGAAGCGGGGCATCTTTATTTCCACGGCCGCATGAAGGACGTCATCCGGCACCGGGACGAGAATATTTCCGCCGAAGAACTCGAAGCGGTGGTCGACACCCATGCCGCGGTGATGATGTCGGCCGCGGTCGCGGTCCCGTCCGACCTCGGCGACGAGGACATCCTGCTCTATGTCCTGCCCAAGCCCGGCACGGAAATCGATCCCGCCGAGCTCTGCACCTATCTCGCGGGGCGCGTGGCGCCGTTCATGGTGCCGCGCCACGTGCGGGTCGTGGCGGCGATGCCCCTGACGCCGACCGAAAAGGTCGCGAAAACCGGCCTTTCGCGCGCGCTCGACGCCCATGTCTGGACCAGGCCCTCGGCGCGAAAAGCGTCGCGCTGACCCCCTTTCGCGCGACTCGAACGAAGCCCCGCGATCCACTACGCTTCCAGGAGTTCATGAGAAGCGCCCATGCGCGCGAAGCGGGAGGAGACGACCATGGCTGAGAAGGGCAAGAGCGGAGCATTCCATACCTTGCATCACATGTGCCTCGTGGTGCGGGACGTCGACAAGGCGATGAAGTTCTATGAGAGCATCGGCATCGGGCCATGGCACGACTATCCGCCGCTCGACGAGTTCAGCGAGCTCAAGATGCCGGACGAGGCGGCGTTCAAGGCCCTTAAATTCAAATGGGCGCAGATCGGGCCGATCCAGCTCCAGATGGTGACGCCGCCGCCGGGCGGCAGCCCGCAGCGCAAGTTTCTCGAAGAGCACGGCGAGGGTGTCTTCCATGTCGGCTTCGTCGTGGACGACGTGGACGCGGCCGAGGCGGACGTCGTGAAGCGCGGCGTCGAAGTCTTCATGCGCGGCCGCCGCAAGAACGGCAGCGGATTCACTTATTTCAAGACGGCGGACAAGGGCGCGGGCGTCACGCTCTCGATTCGGAAGAGCCCGCCCGCAAAATAGGACGCGCCGGTCACACGCTCGACACTCGACACAGGGGAAGGACGTCATGCCGAAACAGGTCATCAATTCATCGAAGATCGTGCGGAGCTTCACGACGACGACCGCGCATGCGACGAAGGCGCGCGGGTTCGTTTTCGTGACGGGTCAGGTGCCGAACAAGCCGACGCAGGATCCGCGCGCCGGCCGTGAATACGAGATGGGCGGCATCGAAGAGCAGATCACCCAGGTGATGGACAACATCAAGGCGATCCTCGAAGAGGCCGGCACGAATTTCGACAACGTCGTGAAGCGCAACGTCTATCTGACGCATGTCGGCGATTTCCAGGCCGTCTACAAGGTGATGGAGCGTTACTTCACATCGGGCGTCGCGAGCACGGGCGTCATCACGGGCCTCGTGCCGACGAGCGCGCGCGTCGAGGTCGATGTGATCGCGGCCATGCCGGATTGAGAAGCCGGATCGCGGTCGGGGGTGCGGATGAGCGAAGACGCCATCAAGACGCTCGAAGAGCGGCTCAAGGCGCTTGCCCGGGAATCGGGAAGCCCCCTTTCGGGCGAGGCGATTCGGGCCTTGGCCGAGACGCTGGCCGGTGCGCTGGCGGCGTTGCGGCAAACCGCAGAGGCGCTCGATGCCATAAACGAGGCACCGGCCATGCGGCCGGTGCTGGCCGATGAGCCTCGCGCAGCTTCCGCTCCCGCGCGCGGCTGAAGCGCTCCGGCGCGGCGCGATCTCGCCGGTCGAGCTGGCGCGCGCGAGTCTTGCGCGTGCGCATGAACTCAACGCGCGCCTCAACTGTCTCCTGACGATCACGGAAGACGAGGCGCTCAGGGCCGCGGCGGCGGCCGAACGCGAGATCCGGGCCGGCCGCTATCGCGGGCCGCTCCACGGCATCCCCTACACGGCCAAGGATATCTTCGAGACCGCGGGCATTCGCACGACGGCCGCCTCCGCCATCCTCGCGGACTGGATACCCGAGAGAGACGCGGCGGCCGTCAGGCGTCTTGCCGATGCGGGCGCGGTCCTGGTGGGAAAGACCCATCTCAGCGAATTCGCCTCCGGACCCGCGAACAGCAACGACCATTACGGTCCCGCGCGTAATCCATGGAATCCGGCCTGCATCACGGGCGGCTCATCCGGCGGATCGGCGGCGGCGGTCGCTGCCGGTATCGGCGTCTTCTCCATCGGGACGGACACGGGCGGCTCGGTCAGGATGCCGGCTTCCATGAGCGGCACATTCGGTCACAAGCCGACATTCGGGCTCTTGAGCCGATACGGCGTCGTCCCCTTGTCCTGGTCGCTCGACACGGTCGGCATCCTGTCGCGCGACAGCCGGGATGCCGCGACGGTTCTCGAGGTCCTCGCCGGCTACGATGCGCGCGACCCCGGCTCGGCGAATGTCGGGGTCGAGCGCTACGGCGAGCGATTGGAGGACGGTGTCCGCGGAATCCGCATCGGCTTGCCGCGCGAGATGCTGGCCGAGCCATGCGATGCGGACGTCCGATCGGCCGTCTTGGCGGCAGTCGAATCCCTCGCGCGCCTCGGCGCCAACGTCGAAGAAGTCTCCGTGCCCTGGGTCGCGCGGGCCTTGGCGATCTCGAACCTCATCACCGCGGCGGAGACAAGGAGCTCCCATGAACGCTGGTACCCCAGGGAGGTCCGGCGCTATGGCCGGCACATGCAGGAAGTCTTGCTGATGGGCAGCGCGATCGGCGCCGCGGATTATTTGATGGCTTTGCGCGTGCGGCGGGCGATCGCGCTTCGCACGGCCGAGCTGTTCCGGTCGATCGACGTGATCGCGCTTCCCGCCGTCTCGATCCCGGCGCCGAAAATTGGAGCGGAAAGCGTCGAGGTCGGAGACACGACGGTGCCGATCCTGACGGCCCTCCGGCGCTTCGTGCGCTGGGCGAGCCTCACGGGACAGCCGGCTCTTTCGGTTCCGTGCGGCCACTCGCGCGACGGGCGGCCCATCGGTCTTCAGCTCATCGGCCGTATGTTCGAAGACGCAGCACTGCTGCGCGTCGCGCACGCCTACGAATCGACGCGCGCCTCGCCGCTTCCCCTGGCCGAGATTCGAGGCGCAGGTTGACCGTTAGAACGGTTTAGGATCGCGAAACTCTTCGGTGCGGATTTTGTCGTGCGATGCCGTCGCGTCCGCCCGTTCGGTCTGTGATTGCACGAGGTCTTAGGATTGCGCTTCGGGCATCCAAGGGCCGATGACGGGCTCGCTGCCGCCGACGGTCGTCCGGCGCATGACGCGGCGCTGCCGGTCGACGTCGAAGGGAACCGCGCGGTGCAGCAGGCGCCTGTTGTCCCACATCAGGAGATCACCCGCCCGCCACTGATGGCGGTAGACGAAGCGCGGCTCGGTCGCGAAGGCGATGATCTCCTTGAGGAAGGCGCGACCTTGGTCGAGCTCCATGCCGCCGACCTCGGAGCCTGCGTTCGAGGTCACGTAGATGGAGCAGCGTTTCTTGTCGCGGTGATAGCGGATGATCGGATGCGTGACCGGGGGCAGGCCCC
>JBGPGW010000125.1:0-9718 GCA_041484095.1 Alphaproteobacteria bacterium
CCCTCCCGTCAAACCGCTTCGCGGTTCGACCCCCCTTTCTGGGGGAGGAATGCGATGCTTGATTCACCTCCCCCTGCAAGGGTCGAGCCGCGAAGTGGATCGACGGTGGCGAGCGGAGCGAGCGGGTGGGGGTCCGCTCCGCGCGTCCTCGGCAAGGGACTCGCGCTGAACGTATCGAATGATGAAGATTGATTGTTTTCGTTCGAACGAATTGTCACCCTCATGGTTCGACAGGTTCGCCATGGGGTATATTGAAATGTCCCTCATCCCGAGCTTGTCGAAGGATGAAGGTGAGTTCGAGCCTGCCTACGCTCGCTCATGGTTCGACCGGCTCACCATGAGGAATTTTGTTCACTGGCCTCGTCCTTCGACAGGCTCAGGACGAGGCGTATGGAACCGAAGCCGAGAAGGACATGACGCCATGATCCCCGATCTTCCGACCCTCGGCCTCTTCATCGCCGCCGCCATGCTGCTGCTCGTCGTTCCCGGGCCGGTCGTGATCTTCGTCGTCGCGCGCAGCCTCGATCAGGGGCGGCTTGCGGGCTTCGTCTCCGTCCTCGGCGTCCATCTCGGCTCGATGGTCCATGTGGGGGCCGCCGCGGTCGGGCTCTCGGCCCTTCTCGTCTCCTCGGCCGATGCCTTCACGGTCGTGAAATTCCTCGGCGCGTTCTATCTCGTCTATCTCGGTGCGAGGCGCCTCCTCGAGAAGGATCGCACGATCGACCTCGGCTCGCTCAAGCGCGAGAAGCTGAAGCGGCTCTTCTGGCAGGGCTGCGTCGTCAACATCCTGAACCCGAAGACGGCGCTGTTCTTCCTCGCCTTCCTGCCGCAATTCGTCGACCCCGCGCGCGGCACGATCGCGCTGCAGATCGTCTTCTTCGGCGGCGTGTTCATCGCGCTCGGGATGGTCTCCGACGGGCTCTACGCTTTGCTCGCGGGAAGCCTGCGAGGCTGGGTCGCGCGCCGGCCCAAGGCATTGCGCGTCGAGCGCTATGCCAGCGCCGCGACCTATCTCGGCCTCGGCGTGATCACGGCGCTCGCGCGGCGCAGCTGACGCCCTGCGCGCAATGGGGGATCAGCGTCCCTTCCGGCCGGCGCGGCTTTCGGCCAGGAGACACAGGATCTCGTACATGAGCGTCGCACCCACGAGCGCCGTGTTGCCGGTCTGATCGAAGGGCGGCGCCACCTCGACCACGTCGCCGCCGATGAGATTGAGCCCGCGCAAACCGCGCAGGAGCTTCTGCGCCTCGCGCATCGAGATGCCGCCCGCCTCGGGCGTCCCCGTGCCGGGCGCGAAGACGGGGTCGAGGCCGTCGACGTCGAAGCTGATATAGGTCGGCCCATCGCCCGCGACGCGGCGCGCCTCCTCGATGACGGCGTTGACGCCGATCTCGTCGAACTCCTCGATGAAGATCACGCGCATGCCGGATTCGAGCGAGAAGTCCCAGCCCGCGGGTCCGTTCTGCGCCCCGCGGATGCCGATCTGAACGGTGCGCTTGGGATCGAGGAGCCCCTCCTCGACGGCCAGGCGGAAGGGCGAGCCGTGGTTGAACTTCGAGCCCTGGATTTCGCCCCAGGTGTCGGTGTGCGCGTCGATATGGATCATGCCGATCGGCCGCGTCTTCGCGATCGCGCGGAAGATCGGATGGGTGATGGAGTGATCGCCCCCGGCCGAGAGCGGAATCACGTCGGCGGCCACGAGCCGCGCGAAGAAGCCCTCGATCTCCTCGACCACGCGGTCATTGATCATCGCCGCGCTGAAGCGCACATCGCCCACATCCGCGACCCGGCAGAGGCGAAAGGGATTGATGCGCGTCACGTGGTGGATCGCGCGCATGAGGCTCGACTGGTTGCGGATCTCGCGGGGCCCATGGCGCGCGCCCGGCCGATTGGTCACGCCGCCGTCATAGGGGACGCCGGCAAGGGCGATATCGAGGCCTGAGGGATCGCGGATGAGCGGCGCCCGGAGAAAGGTCGCGATCTCCGTGTAGCGAGGAGCCAGCATCGGGTCGTAGCGATCGTCATAGGTGACGGTCTTGTTCATGAACTCGTCGGCCATGCCTTCTCTCCCGTTACTCGTTGCCCAAAAGAGTGGCGTATCGAGGGGTCCAGGGGATTCCGGCGCCGTCGCTCCGGCACCGCCCCACCGAGCGCGGCCAACACCGGCGGCCGTCGGTCCAGATGGCGCCGTCGAGCACGGCGCCGGTGAGGTCGGCGTCGTCCAGTTTGGCGCCTTTCAGATTCGCGTCCCTCAGATTCGCGTCCACGAGAATGGCACCGTTCAGGCGCGCGCCGCGAAGATCGGCGCCCGTCATGTCCACGGCCGTCAAATCGGCGCGGCTCAGATTCGCCCCCTGCAGCCGGGCGCCGAGGAAAATACTGTTCGCGAGGTCGGCCCCGACGAACGACGCCTTGACGAGTATGGCCTGGTCGAAATGCGCATTGCGGAGGCTTGCCCCGTCGAGATCGGCGCCCGCGGCGTTCGCGCGGAGAAAGCTCACCCCCGTCATGTCCGCCCGCGCGAAGTGGGCGCCGATCAGCGTCGCGTCGGAAAGCGTCATGTGCATCGCGTTCGAATCATCGGCGTGCGCGCCGCTCAAATCGGCATCGAAGAGGGTCGCGCCGTAAAGATTGGCCTTGGTCAGATCGGCGCCGACGAAACGCGTGCGGATGAACAACCCCTCGCGCAAATCGGCGCCCGACAGCGCGGCGCCCGTGAGATCGACGTCGCTCTTGTCGCATTTTCGCCAATTGACGCGCGGACCCGCGGCGTCCCGGCACGCAGCCGCGGCATCCATCGACACGATGGCCAGGAGAGCGGCGATGACGAACGTCGTTCTCAGGGCTTTCCCTTCCTGCGCGGCCCCTCACCCTTCGACGGGCTCAGGGTGAGGTCAAAATAGAATCCTCATGCTGAGCTTCCTCATCCCGAGCCTGTCGAGGGACGAAGCACGAGATCACTCACCAAGGCCACGGCCAAGCCGCATGCGATATTCCCCAGCGACCGGACCGCCGCCCTATTCGGCCGCGGCGGCGCGCCGCGCCGGGTTGCTCAACGTGGCCAGCAATTCCGCCTGCCGCGCCATGGCCGCCTTCAGGTGGCGCTCCTTCACATGGCCGAAGCCGCGGATCCCCTCGGGCACGCTGGCGATGTCGACCGCGAGCGCGTGCGTCTCGGGCGTGAGAAGCGCGAGCACCTCGCCGATCGTCGTCTCGTATGCGGCGATCAGCGTCCGCTCCGTCCGCCGCTCGGCCGTGTAGCCGAAGACGTCGAGCGGCGTGCCGCGCAGCCCCTTGAGCCTCGCCAGCAGCTTGAAGGCCGTGAACACCCAGGGCCCGAACATCTGTTTCTTGAGCTCGCCGGTCTTCGGATCGCGGGGGGCGAAGAGCGGCGGCGCCAGATGAAAGGCCAGCTTGAACGACCCCTCGAACTGCTCGTTCAGATTCCTCTGGAACTCGCCGTCCGTATAAAGGCGCGCGACCTCATACTCGTCCTTGTAGGCCATGAGCTTGAAAGCGTAGCGCGCGACGGCTTCGGCGAGCCCGCTCTTGCCCCTGGCCTTCGTCGCTTCGGCCTCGCGCACGCGCTTGACCAGCGCCTCGTAGCGCCGGGCGTAGGCGGCGTTCTGATAGGCCGTGAGCGTCGCCACCCGCTTCGCCACGATCTCCTCGAAGGTCTTGGCGACGGGCCTGAGACGCACGACGGCCGGCGGGCGCGCGATGGCCGCCACCGCCGCCCGATCGACCGCCGCGCGGCGGCCCCAGGCGAAGGTCTCCTTGTTGCCTTCGACCGCGATGCCGTTCAGCTCGATCGCACGGAGAATCGCCGCGCCCGAAATCGGGATGAGGCCCTTCTGATAGGCATAGCCGAGGACGAACAGATTGGTCGCGATCGAATCGCCCATGAGACCGGAGGCCAGGCGCGTGGCCTCGATGAGGTCGAGACGGTCCGCGGCCACGGCCGACGCCAGGCGTTCGAGCAGCCGCTCCGTCGGGAAGGCGAGATCGGGGTTGCGCGTGAAGTGCCCGGTGATCGATTCCTGCGTGTTGATGACGGCGCGCGTGCGCAGGGGGTCGACGACGTCGAGCGCGCCGTCGCCGCCCGCGACCAGCATGTCGCAGCCGAGGACGAGATCGGCGGCACCGCGCCCCAGGCGCGCCGCGTGAATATTCTCAGGCTTCGTTGCCAGGCGGATGTGGCTCACGACCGCCCCGCCCTTCTGCGCCATGCCGAGCTGGTCGACGATGGAGCAGCCCTTGCTCTCGAGATGCGCCGCCATGCCGAGCAGCGCGCCGATGGTGACGACGCCGGTGCCGCCGACGCCGGTCACGAGAATGTCGTAGGTCCCGCCGGCGGGAATCGCCGGCAGTAGGGGATCGGGCAGATGCGCGAGCGCGGCCGGTGGTGCCGCCTTCGTCGCCGCGCGCCGCGGCTTGCCGCCGAGGACCGACACGAAGCTCGGGCAGAAGCCTTCGACGCAGGAAAAGTCCTTGTTGCAGGAGGACTGGTCGATCGCGCGCTTGCGGCCGTACTCCGTCTCGATCGGCACGACCGATAGGCAGTTCGACTTGGCGTTGCAGTCGCCGCAGCCTTCGCAGACGGATTCGTTGATGAACACGCGCCGGGCCGGGTCCTCTATGAGGCCGCGCTTCCTTCGCCGGCGCTTCTCGGCCGCGCAGACCTGGTCGTAGATGAGGACGGAAACGCCCGGCCACTCCCGCAGCTCGCGCTGAACCTCGTCGAGATTGTCGCGATGGGTAATCGTCGTGCCCGGCGCGAAGTTGGCGCCGATCGGATACTTGTCCGGCTGATCGCTCACGACCGCGATTCGGCTGACGCCTTCGGCCTGGACCTGATGCGAGATCATCGGGACCGTGAGCGGCCCGTCGACCGGCTGGCCGCCGGTCATCGCGACGGCGTCATTGAAGAGGATTTTATACGTGATGTTCACGCCCGCCGCGACGCAGGCGCGGATGGCGAGAAGACCCGAGTGGTAATACGTCCCGTCGCCCAGATTCTGGAAGACGTGCTTCGTTCCGACGAAGGGCGACTGGCCGATCCAGGTGGCACCCTCCCCGCCCATATGGGTGTGGGTCGCGGTCTGCCGGTCCATGTAGGTCGACATGAAGTGGCAGCCGACCCCGCCGAGCGCGCGGCTTCCTTCGGGCACCTTGGTCGAGGTGTTGTGCGGGCAGCCCGAGCAGAAATAGGGCAGGCGCGCGAGGGCGAGCGGTGCCCGCGCCGCCTGCGCCTTGGCCCTCGCGTCGAGGAAGGCAAGGCGCGCCGTGATCCGCTCGCTCTTGTGGAACGGTGAGAGCCGGCGGCCGAGCGCGCGCGTCACGTCGTCGGGGGTGAGCTCGCCCACCTCCGGGATGAGCAACTGCCCGCCCTCGTCCGTGCGGCCGACGACGCGCGGGCGCTTATCGCCCGGCAGGCCGTAGAGCGCGTCCTTCACCTGAAGCTCGATGACGCGGCGCTTCTCCTCGACCACCAGGACTTCCTCGAGGCCGTGGGCGAACTGGCGGATCTGATCGGCGTCCATCGGATAGGGCATCGACACCTTGAAGAGCGTGATGCCGATATCGGCCGCCGCCCGGCCGTCCAACCCCAGCTCGCGCAGCGCCTGCAAGACGTCGAGATAGGCCTTCCCGCTCGCCACGATGCCAAGACGCGGCCGCGCGCTTTCGAGCGTCACGCGATTGAGCCCGTTCACGCGCCCGAACAGCGTCGCGGCCGGAATTTTGTGGCGCATGAGGCGCGGTTCCTGGTCCCACCAGAGGTCCGGAATACGGAGATTGACCCCGTCGGGCGGAAACGCCGCGTCCTCAGGCAACGCGATCGAGATCCGATGCGGATCGACCTCGACCGAGGCCGAGGCGTCGACCGCGTCGGCGACGATCTTGAGCCCGACCCACGCGCCCGAGAAGCGCGACAACGCCCAGCCATAGAGGCCGAGATCGAGGACCTCCTGCACGTTCGCGGGATAGAGCAACGGCATCTGGAGGTCCACGAAGGTCGGCTCGCAGGTCGCGGGCACGTCGGAGGATTTCATGCCGTGATCGTCGCCGACCACGGCCAAGACGCCGCCCGCCTTCGCGGTGCCGACGAGGTTGGCGTGCCGGAACGCATCGATGCTGCGATCGAGGCCGGGCCCCTTGCCGTACCACATGCCGAACACGCCGTCGTATTTGGCGTCCGGCTGGACGGCGGCCTGCTGCGTCCCCCAGAGCGCCGTGACGGCCAGATCCTCATTCACGCCGGGGTGGAAGCGGATGTGGTTCCTGGCCAGGTGCCGCTTCGCGCGCCAGAGCTCGCGGTCCACATTGTGGACGGGCGAGCCGCGGTAGCCCGTGACATAGCCCGCCGTGTTGAGACCCGCCGCCAGGTCGCGCAGACGCTGCATCATCGGCAGGCGCACGAGCGCCTGCGCGCCGGTCAGATAGATGCGTCCCGTCTCGAATTCGTACTTGTCGTCGAGCGTGACTTGCGCGAGCGCCATCGTTTCTTCTCCGGTTGCAAACGACTGAAACAGTCTAGCAGATCGGGAGGAACGCCCCTAGCGGAGCGCCTTCCGCCACCCGCCCTCTACGCGGCGGACCGCGGTCTCATTATTTCGCGTAGAATACGTGCGGCAGCCATAGAATTACATCTGGGAAGGCAATACAGATAAGCAACCCCAGGGCCTGCAATCCGATGAACGGAAAGGCCGATCGAAAAATCGTCGCCATCGTAATGTGAGGCGGCGCCACGCTTTTCAAATAGAAAAGCGAGTAGCCGAATGGCGGGCTCAGGAACGCCATCTGCATATTGACCATGAAGATCACGCCGTACCAGAGCGCGATGTCGCTCGTGGGCACGCCGGGCAGCCCGACCAAGCCATCGAAGGGTATGCTCTTCACGATGGGAAGGAAAATCGGCACGGTGAGAAGCAGGATGCCGACCCAATCCAGGAACATGCCCAGCACGAACAGGACCACCATCATCAGGAGCAGGATGCCGTAGGGCGCAAAGCCGGTGCTGAGGATCGAATTGGCGACGAACGTCTGTCCGCCTTTCACGATGAAGAAGCCGACGAACATCGTCGCACCAAAGAAGATCCACATCACCATGGCCGTCGCTTTGAGCGTCGCGATCGATGCCTCCTGAATGGCCGGCCAGGTCAACCGGCGGTGGAGGGCCGAAACGCCGAGCGCGCCGAACGTGCCCATACCGGCCGCCTCGACCGGGGTCGCTATACCCACGAAGATCACGCCCAGCACCAAGACGATCAAGACGATCGGCGCGATGACGTTGCGCAGAAGCCGAAGCTTTTCGCGCGCGTTCACGCGTTCTTCGAGCGCCAGCGCCGGTCCAAGCGTCGGATTGATGTAACAACGGATCGTCACGTAACCGATATAAAGCCCCGACAACAGAAAACCGGGAAAGATAGAGCCGATCAGAAGCTCTCCAAGCGACTGTTGCGCGACGACCGCATAGACGATCGCCATCACGGATGGCGGAATGAGGATGCCGAGCGTGCCGCCCGCAAGCAGAGCACCGCAGGCAAGCTCGGCGTCGTATTTGCATTTCAGCATGGCCGGCAACGCGATCATGCCCATCGTGACCTCGGTGGCGCCGACCACGCCCACCATCGCCGCGAGCGCGGTGCATGCGACGACGGTCGCCGAAGCGAGCCCGCCCTTGAGCGCGCCGAGCCATTTGTAGATCGTATCAAACAGCTCCTCGATGATTCCGGCCTTCTCCAGCACCGCCGCCATGAAAATGAACAGCGGCACGGCCGACAGCTGGTAGTCCGTCATGAACGGAAAAATCCGCGACGGCATCATATTGAGCATCGCGGGGCTGCCGAAGACGAACAGGAAGACGGTGGCCAGGCTGCCGGTGCAGAATGCCATCGGCAGCCCGAGGGCGAGCAGCAGGCCCAGCGAGCCGAAGAGCAGGAGGCTCAGCCATTCGATGCCGATTTCGAGTCCCATGGCTCAGGCCTCCCGACGCGTCACGATCAGGACGTCCTTGATGAGCTTGGACACGCCCTGCAACAGGAGGAGCGCCGCACCCACGGGAATCATCAACTTGACCGGCCAGTATTGGATCGCCCACTCGGTGAACGACAGCTCCTGGACTTCGATACCATCGAGCGCGAACCGCATCCCCGTCCAGAACATCGTGCCGATGAAGATGAAGAAGAAGACCGATGTCACGATGTCGGCGATCGCCTTGCCGCGCGCGGAAAACTTTGCATAGAAGATGTCCACACGCACATGCTGGTCCTCGCGGTAGGCGTAAGCGCCCGACAGCATGTACTGCATTCCGAACATGAGGAACATGCTTTCATGCGCCCAGATGGTCGGCGAATTGAACACATAGCGCCCGATGACTTCGTAGTAGTAGACGAAGACGGCAATGACGGCCCAATAGGCGCCGAATTCGCCCGCCCGCATGGTCAGCCACTCGATTGCGTCCGTGATCCGGGAGTGAACGCTCAGCGTCGGATCCTCCCCCGTGCCGGCTTCCCTAAACGCCGGCGGCGGTGCCACGGCCGCTTCGCGATAGGGTTTGCTCAGTTCTTGGGCCCTGACGCGCCGTATGACACCGGGCAGGAGCGCGGCGTCCACCAGCAACATGATGGCCATCAGGATCGCGCTCCAGCGTGAAACCGCTCGCCACTCCGCGAGCTCTGCCTGGGCGCTGTCATAGGCGGGCTTCGCCGCGACGCCTTCCGCTTCCGCCGCTTCGAGCGCGGCCTTCGCCTCCGCCGTCACGGTTTCGTCGGCCGGCGGCCGGGCGCGCTCGATGGCGAGCTCCGCGTTTTCGAATTCGAATCGCGTGCGCGAAACATCCTCGCGTGCCTCGCGGATCTGGCCATTGCAATAGATGATGACGAGAAAGACCGGGATAAAGACGAACCCCCAATTGCTGCGGAGGTACAAGCGATGAATCCCGAGAAATCCGGAGCACAGCCAAAACAGGTAAGCGATGAAGACGGACGCCTGCCGCGGCACACCATCCCGTCGCTGGCGCCTCACGAGATACTGGGCGATCAGGGGAAAGGCGATCAAGCCGCCCCAATACAGCCAATGCGGCAGGACGAACGTCAGACTCGGCATCGACCCCTCCGCGGAACGCCACAAACGAAACGGGCACGGCGACGTCCTCGCGGCATCGCTTGCCCGCTCCGTGTGTGGTTCTGAATGCGCCCCGGCTCTAAATGCTTACAAATCGAGCTTCTGGCCCTTGTACATGTCGGGCGTCACATAGCCGAAGCTGGGCGACTCCATGACATCGAGCTGAAGTTTGAACAAGCGCGCGGCGTCTTTGTCCTTGTTCGCCCATTTGAACCAGATGGGGACGGCGATTTTCTGGAACTTCTCGAGGTCTTCGACCGGCAGCCGGAATACTTTCGTTCCGGCCTTCTCGAACTTGCCCCACGCTTCCATATCGGCTTTTTGAATCGCGGCGTGGTGTTCGCGCGAGTAGACCTCGACCTCGTCCTCGACCCATTTCTTCATTTTCGGCGAAAGTTTGTTCCACACATCCATGTTGACGACGAAGTCCATCAAATCGACGGGCTGATAGATCGACTCGAGACCGCGCGGGCCCATCCAGATGTACTTCGTGACCTGCTGGAAACCGAGGTCCCAGTTGACCGCCGGGCCCGTGTAGTCGGCCGCATCGATCGTACCCTTCTCGAGCGCCGAGAAGACTTCACCGCCCGGA
>JBGPGW010000126.1:0-9705 GCA_041484095.1 Alphaproteobacteria bacterium
CATGACTCTCGGCAAGCAGCTCACCTCGGGATACCTGCCGCTCTCGGCCGTCGTCGTCGGCGAGCGCGTTCACGAAACCATGATCGAGCGCGGCGGCGAGTTCCGCCACGGCTTCACCTATTCCGGCCATCCCGTCTCCTCGGCGGTCGCGCTCGAGACGTTGAGGATCCTGAATGACGAGGGCATCGTCCTGCGCGTGAAGAACGATATCGGCCCTTATTTCCAGACCCGCATCCGCGAGCTCGGGGATCACCCGCTCGTCGGCGAGGTGCGCGGCATCGGTCTCATAGGCGGCATCGAGATCGTCGCGGACAAGGCGAGCCGCACGCCCTTCCGCCCCGAAGGCCGCGCGGGCGGGATCGTGCGCGACCATTGCCTCGCCAACGGCCTCATCCTCCGCGTGACGCGGGACTCGATGCTGCTCGCCCCGCCCCTCATCATCAGCCGCGCCGAGGTCGACGAGATCCTGGCCATCACGCGCCTGGGCCTCGACCTGGCGGCGCGCGACCTCGACCGTGCCTGAGCGAACGCCCCGCTAGCGGTGTTTGCGCCAGTTCGACAGTTCGCTCCGGCCTTCATGGGACATCGTGGGCGCTGCCGCGATGATCACGTGTTCGACCGCCGCCGCCATCGCCTGGCGCGCCGCGTGGCTCCGCTCGAACGCTTGCTCCAGCGCCGCCGCATCGAACGGCTCGGCCTGGAGAGCGGCACGGATCGCTTCATGCGCTTCGCGGACCGCGGCGCGCTGTTCGAGGAGGGCGTTCCGATCCGCCTGCAGCGCGGTCTTCAGCGCCTCGCCGTCGGCTTTCGGAAGCTTCGCGGCGATTCGCTCCAGCGCGGACTCGATGCGAAACCCCTCCTTTCGATGGCCTGATTCGACTTTCCACGCGACGAACAACCCGCCGAGGACAAGGTTGACAGCGAGCGAAGCCGCCAAGACGTACTTGATCACGGGCTTCTGTCGGATTTGCATTGGCATGGTACTCCTTCACTCGATGCTGGAAATAAGCTGAATCACGTCGGCATCACCGGCACCCCCGAAGGGATTGCCCGTGACGAACAACCCGATCGTGAGTCCGACCACCGCGACTGTCGTGAACAACGCCGCCTCGGCCATAAGCGGCTGGAACAGCATGCGCCACATGAAGGGACGCGGCGCCGGATCACGCGTGGCCTGAAGAACCCCGGCTCGCACGCGCGCCAGCGCGGACGGTCCGAATTGCGGATCGAAGTAATGGAGGCATCGATCAAAGTGCTGGGCGTCGCGCCAGCGACGTTCCGCCTCCGTCGATTCCGCGCGTAGACGTCGCGCGGACCGCCGGGTCGATTCGGGCCATCGCGCAAGATTGGCGCCGTACAAGTCCAGAAGACGTCTGAAGACTGAAAGACTGATCATGCGTACCCCACTTCATCCAAATCGAGAGTTTCAAGCCGCGCACGGAGCGTGCGCCGCGCCCTCACCAGCAACGATTCGACCGCCGAGACCGAGAGGGCCAGAGCCGCGGCGGCGTCCTTGACGCTCATCTCCTCGAAATGGCAGAGGATGAGCGCGGCTCTTTGGCGGTCCGGAAGGGTCGCGACCGCCTTGGCGACGAGACGGCTCGTTTCGTTCCGGAAGACGATCGCATCGGTGCCGGGCTTCGGATCTTCGACCTCGGCCGCCTGATCGAGCGAGACGAACCATCGGCGGCGCCGATGGTCGAGGCAGCGATTGACCGCGATCCGGTAGAGCCACGTCCCAAACTGAGCCTTCGCGGGCCGCCACGTCTTCGCATGCAACCAGACGCGCATGAACACATCCTGGGCGATATCCTCCGCGTCGCTGGCATTCCCGACCATCCGTGCCGCAAGCCGCAGGATCCGCACGAGATATCGATCAACGAGGGCCGCATAGGCCTCGCGATCGCCATCGGCAATGTGCGCCATGAGCGCTCCGTCACTGACGGTCTCGGCATCCGGATTTATCCTTTTCGCGACGACGCTCGCTCCGAATGTCATGCCTCTGGCCATCCCTCCTTCCGTCGTTCAACCCCTCATCGCACCCCGAATCTGGCGTCGATGGGACACAGCATTCCGACCTCGGGCGGCCAGCGGATTCGGATGCCTCTGGCCCCGGCGATCCCGCGACATCCCAACTTCTATATACGTCCGAATACCGAAAATCCGGCGCCGACCCTTCGCGGAAGCGGATTCGGCTTTCACACCACGGACACAAGCCCTGGGTGGAAGCGGGAATATTATGTCAAGCACCGCAAGATTCCGCCGATGCCACCGTATAAGATGTACAGCCCTGTGGGCCATGTCCCTTCACTGCCCCTTCGCCGTTCGACCGACCCTGTCCCCCTCTAAGGGTGTTCTGCTTGAAGATTCCGGCCGCAATCCTCACCCGACGATCCATGCTCTGGCTTGGTGCCGGCGGATTGGCCGCCTTATTGGCCGTCCTCTGGTGGTGGCAGCGCGGCCCGGAGCAGCCCCGCTACGTCACGGCACAGGCGAGCGAGGGACCGATCGTCCGCGCCATCATCGCGAGCGGCACCGTCAACCCCGTGATCACCGTGCAGGTCGGGACCTATGTCTCCGGCGTGATCCAGGAGCTGCGCTGCGACTTCAACACCAAGGTGAAGGCGGGGCAGCTTTGCGCCAAGATCGATCCCCGCCCCTATCAAGTCGTCGTCGATCAGGCGACAGCCAATGTCTCGAGCGCCGAAGCCCAGCTCCACAAGGACGAGGCGAGCCTGGCCTATGCGAAAATCAATTATGAGCGGGATCAGAGCCTTCAGAAGCAGGGCGTCGTGTCCCAGGACGCGGTCGACATCGACAAGAGCACCTTCGAGCAGGCCATGGCTCAGGTGCTGCTCGACCAGGCGCTCATCCGCGAGCGCGAGGCGGCACTCAGGGCCGCGAACGTCAATCTGAACTACACCAACATCATCTCGCCGGTCGATGGAATCGTGGTCTCGCGCAACGTCAATATCGGACAGACGGTCGCCGCCAGCTTCCAGACCCCGACGCTGTTCCTCATCGCCCAGGACCTCACGAAGATGCAGGTCGACACGAATGTCAGCGAATCCGACGTGGGCGGCGCGAAAGTCGGCCAGAAGGCCTCCTTCACCGTCGAAGCCTACCCCGACCGTCCCTTCTCGGGACGGGTGTCGGAGGTCCGTCAGGCGCCGATCACCGTGCAGAACGTGGTCACCTATGACGTGGTGGTGAGCGTCGACAATTCGGATCTCTCGCTTCTGCCGGGGATGACGGCGAATACCCGCATCCTCACCGACGCCCGCGACAAGGTCTTGCGGGTGCCGGCGCCCGCCTTGCGATTCACGCCGCAGGCCGCCGGGCCGAGCGAACGAAAGGGAAGCGGCAAGGGCGGCGCAAAAGGCGATCGCAGCGCCCAGGTCTGGGTGCAGAAGGACGGCGAACTGAAGCGCGTGCCGGTCACCACGGGACTGGACGACGGCGCCTTCGTCGAGATCGTCGAGGGAGACCTCCACGCAGGCGACGACGTCGTCGTCAATCAGGTGAAGCCCGGCGCCCCAAAGGCGCCCGCGCAATCCGCGCCGCGGCCGCGTCTCGGCTTCTGAGCGTGTGCGCGAAGCCGTCCGCCATGCCGGACCCCGTCATCGACATCCGCGACGTGACGAAAATCTATCGTCTCGGCGACGTCGAGGTTCACGCGCTGCGCGGAGCCTCCCTCACCGTCGCGCGCGGCGAGTTCGTGGCGATCATGGGTGCCTCGGGTTCCGGCAAGTCGACGCTTATGAACGTCATCGGTTGCCTCGACCGGCCGACCGCGGGGCGCTACCGGCTCGACGGCATCGACACGGCGGGCCTTGACGAGCCCGCGCTCGCCCGCATTCGCAGCCGGCGCATCGGCTTCGTCTTTCAAAGCTTCAATCTCCTTGCACGAACCAGCGCGCTGGAAAACGTGGCGCTGCCTCTCCTCTATTCCGGGCAGATCGCCGAGAGCGCCTCCCGCGCGCGCGCGGCGCTGCATCTCCTGGGCCTCGAAGGCCGCGAGCGGAGCCACCCGAGCCAGCTCTCCGGCGGCCAGCAGCAACGCGTCGCGATCGCCCGCGCGCTCATCAACGATCCCGCGATCCTTCTCGCCGACGAGCCCACCGGCAATCTCGATTCCCAGACCTCGACCGAGATCATGACGACGATTCGCGCGCTCAACCGCGATCATGGCCTGACCGTGATCCTCGTCACGCATGAACAGGACATGGCGGCGTTCGCCGACCGCGTGGTGACCATGAGGGACGGCGCGATCATTTCGGACGCGCGGCGAGGAGAGGCCGCCGATCGCCCCCTCCCGCCGCAATCCGGCTCGATCGCCGGCGCGCTCGACGACGCCGGGGCTCAGTCGTGGCGCGAGATCGGCGCGCTCGGCCGGATGGTCGTCTTCGCCGCGGGCCGGGCGCTCGCGCGGAACAAGCTCCGCTCCGCGCTCACGATGCTCGGCATCTTCATCGGTGTCGCGGCCCTCATCGCCATGGTCGGGGTCGGGCAGGGTGCGAATATCGCGGTCAAACAGCAGATCGAGTCGCTCGGCACGAATCTTCTCATCGTGCTCCCGGGGGCGACCACCTCGAGCGGCGTCAGGGCGGGGTTCGGCAGCGCCTCGACGCTCACCGTCGCCGACGCCGAAGCGATCCGGAAAGACGCCTCGGCCGTCGCCAATGTCGGCTATCTCACCCGTCAGGTCGGGCAGATCAGTGTCGGCAACCAGAACTGGAGCACGAGCATCCAGGGTGTCACGCCAAGCTACCTGTCCATCCGCAATTGGTCGGTCTCAAGCGGCCGGGCGCTCACGGACGAGGATGAGCAAAGCGCCGCCCGCGTGTGCCTTCTCGGCCAAACGGTCGTGAACAATCTCTACGATCCCGGCGAGAACCCGGTCGGCACCTCCATTCAGGTCAAGAGCGTTCCGATGCAGGTGATCGGCGTTCTCGACGCCAAAGGCCAGTCCGGCTTCGGCCAGGACCAGGACGACGTCGTGCTGATGCCGTTCAGCACGGCCGAGCGGAAGGTGCTCGGCGTCGCGGCCCCGTCCCAGGCCCAGAGCAATCCCTCGGCCGTGTTCATTCCGCCCCCAAATCCGTTCGGCGTGCCGCCGAAGCTCACCGGCTACGTCAACGTCATCTACATCCAGGCCGAGAGCACCGAATCCGTGCGGACGGCGCTGAAGGAAGTCACGACCATCCTTCAGCGCCGGCACCGGATTCAGCCCGGTCAGACCGACGATTTCGGCGTACGCAACATGAGCGATATCACCCAGGCCGCCGAAGGGAGCAGCCAGATCATGGCGCTCTTGCTGGCCGCGGTCGCGTCCATCTCGCTCATCGTCGGCGGGATCGGCATCATGAACATCCTCCTGGTCTCGGTGACGGAGCGCACGCGCGAGATCGGCATCCGCATGGCGATCGGCGCGCGCCGCATTCATGTCCTGATGCAGTTTCTTGTCGAGGCCGTTCTCTTGAGTCTTCTCGGCGGCGGAGCCGGCGTGCTCACGGGTGTCGTGGTGTCGAAGCTGATCTCCGCACTCGCCGGCTGGCCGACGCTGATTTCTCCTCTCGCCGTCGTCGGAGGATTCGTGTTCTCCGCCGCCGTGGGTGTCTTCTTCGGGTACTACCCCGCGCGACGCGCGGCGCATCTCAACCCGATCGAAGCGTTGCGCTACGAATGAAGACGATAGGCACAGACCCCGTCTTCGCCTGCGCCCCGGTTTCGATGCGCCGCGTCTTGTGGCTTCCTGCCTCAGGCGTCCTTCTGCTCGGCGGGTGCATGGCCGGGCCGGATTTCGAGCGACCCGCGCCGCCCGAGGTCACGGCCTATACAAGCGGGACATCCGACGACGACGCGGCGACCGGAACGGAGCCGCGCGTTGCGCTCGGCCAGGCGATCTCGGCCGATTGGTGGACGCTGTTCCACTCGCCGCCGCTCAACGACACGCTCGAGAAAGCGATCGCCGGCAATTTGAGCCTCGCCGCGGCCAAATCCACATTGGCCCAGGCGCAGGAAGCGGTCGCACAGGCGCGCGGCGGGCTCTTCCCGCAGCTCGATGCGAATGCGAGCGTCGAGCGCCAGCAGGCAAGCGCCAGCCGGTTCGGCCCGACCAGCTCGAGCGCCGGGAAGCAGGAATCCAAAGCGCCCTTCACGACCTATGCCCTGGGGCCGACGGTGAGCTACGCCGTCGACGTCTTCGGCGGCACGCGCCGCGAGATCGAACGACAGGAAGCGCTGGCCGAATATCAGAGCTACCAGCTCGCCGCGGCCTACCTCACGCTGACGGGCAACGCGGTGACCCAGGCCATCGCCATCGCCTCGGCGCGCCGCCAGATCGAGACGACGAATCAAATCATCGCCGACGACGAGAAGAACCTCGCCCTCGTCCGCGCCAAGTTCGAGGCCGGCAAGGCCGCGCGGACCGACATCCTCACCGCGGAAAGCCAGCTCGCGAACGACCGTGCGCAGATGCCCCCGCTCCGTCAGCAATTGAGCGTTGCGGAGCATGCGCTTTCGATCCTCATCGGCAAATTCCCCGCGGACTGGACCCCGCCCGCCTTCACCCTCGCGGATTTCGCGCTCCCCGCCGATCTGCCCGTGAGCCTTCCCTCAGCACTGGTCCGCCAGCGTCCGGACATCCTCGCGGCGGAGGCGCAGCTCCATGCCGCCAGCGCCGCGATCGGTGTCGCCACGGCGGAGATGTATCCGAAACTCAATCTCTCGGCCTCCGTCGGGCAACAGGCGCTCACGCTCGGCACATTGTTCGGGGGGGCCAGCACGGTGTGGAGTCTCCTCGGCGGCCTCACGACGCCGCTCTTCCACGGCGGCGCGCTCGAGGCGCAGAAGCGCGGCGCGGTCGAGGCCTTTCAGGCCTCGCTCTCGACCTATCAGCAGACGGTTCTCTCCGCCTTCGGGCAGGTCGCGGATTCCCTCCGCGCACTCGCGCACGACGCGGACCTCATCGAGGCCAGCGCCCGCGCGGCTGAGATCGCCAAGGCGTCTCTCGATCTCCAGCGCGTGAGCTACGGCGCGGGCAAATCGGACTTCATCCGGCTTCTCGATTCCGAACGGCAGTACAACCAAGCCCTCATCACCCATGCGCGCGCGCAGGCGCAACGCCATCAGGACACGGCCCAGCTTTTCGTCGCGATGGGCGGGGGCTGGTGGGATGCCAAGGACCGGCTGTCCGAGCGCACGAAACCGGCCCCGACGCCCCCCTGACGTCGCGCGGAGAACCGGTATTCGTATTCCCGTTGGGCGGCTGTGGTCACGGGGGCAACTAACCCCTTGCCCGTCGGCCTCCGAGCCGCGAGGCTCTCTCGTCGCCACACGTCGCGGCGGCATCGGCGAGGGAGAGGTTCTATGACCGAGAGCGGAGCATTGAACGGCCGCGTGGCGCTGATCACGGGCAGTGGCGCCGGCATGGGACGCGCGCACGCGATCCTCATGGCCGAGCGCGGCGCGGACATCGTGGTTCAGGACATCGAGTCCGCGACCGCGAACGATACGGCCGCTGAGGTGAAGAAGCGCGGACGGCGGGTCCTCGCCTTCGCTCACGACATCGCCGACCTCGCCGCGTCGCGCGCGATGGTCCGGAAGACCGAGGCCGAGCTCGGGCGCATCGACATCCTCGTCAACAATGCCGGCATCGGCGGCGGGCACAAGCACATCGAGGAGATCGACGAGGCGCAGTTCGCCCGCATGGTGGGCGTGCACCTGACCGGACATTTCTTCCTGACCCAGGCCGTCGTGCCCGGCATGAAGGCGCGGCGCATGGGCAAGATCATCAACATCTCCTCGCGCTGGGCGATGACGGGGGCGGACGTTTCCTCCCACTACATCGCGTGCAAATCGGCGCTCTTGGGCCTGACCAAGGCCTGGGCCAGGGAATTCGCACCCTGGAACATCCATGTAAACGCGGTCGCACCCGGCGGGGTGTGGACCGACATGGTGCTGAAGAGCCGCGGCGAGGCCTTCATCCGCGCGGAGGAGAAAAAAGTGCCGCTCGGCCGCTGGGCGCAGCCCGTCGAATACGCCTATGCCGTCGCCTTCCTGGCCTCGGCCGAATCCGACTTCATCACGGGCCAGCTCATCTCCCCCAATGGCGGGATGAGCATCGTCGGGATTTGAGGCGGCAGGGATCGGTCTTCGCGCTGATCTGTCTGATTGCCGACATAATTGAGCGGACACGGCCCCTTCGGCGCATGTGCCGGACTCGGTCGCTGGCGGCGTCAAGAACGGCGTCCTTCGCTTCTGCATACAAACGAAAAACGCTATGATCCCTTCCGAGCCAGAGTCCATCTGGGGCCAGAGTCCATCTGGGGAATGTCCGTGAAGCCCGCGCGAAAGGATCATGCGATGGCACAGGCGATGTTGGCCGACGAAGCGGCGAATGCGGCAAGCGCCTATCGGCGCATCTCGGTCCACAAGCTGTGTGGTGCTGCGGGTGCAGAGATCGGCGGGGCCGACCTCTCGCAACCAATCGATGCGGAGACGGTCGCGGAGATCCGCCGGGCCTTCCTCGAAAACTGCGTCATCGCCTTTCGCGGCCAGGACCTCACGCCCGAGCGGCAGATCGCCTTCACCGAAATCTTCGGCAAGGTCGAGCAGCATCCGCTCTATCGCGGCAACGCGATCGAGGGTTTCCCCGAAATCCTCGTCCTTGAGCACAAGGCCGGGCAATTCATCAACGGCAGGAACGATATCTGGCATTCCGACATCACGTTCAGCGAGACGCCGCCGCTCGGCAGCGTGCTGCACTGCCGCGCGGTCTGGGAAGGCTATGCCGACACGATGTTCGCCAATCAGTATCTGGCCTTCGAGGCGCTGTCGGAGCCGTTGAAGCGCCTGTTCGACGGCATGAAGGCGGAATACGACGCCGTTCTGCTACGCAAGCTCAATAATTCCCAGAATTACAACACGCCTATGGGCGATATCCCGCCGCCCGTGGTCCATCCCGTGGTTCGCACCCATCCGGAAACGGGGCGGAAGGCGCTGTTCGTCAATTGCGCCTACACGACCCGGCTGCTGGGCGTGTCGGAGGAGGAAAGCAAGCGCCTGCTCGACATGTTGTACGCCCACTGCACGCGCCCGGACTACGTCTACCGCCATCGCTGGCGGGTGGGCGATGTCGTGATGTTCGACAATCGTTGCCTGCTGCATTACGTCGTGCAGGACCATCCGTTCGACATGCATCGGCGCATGCACCGCACCACCGCCTCGGGCGACCGGCCGTTCTGACCTAAGATGCGATCGCCGGCCTTTGATCGGCGGCGATCAATTGCATCGCTCAACCGAGTCCTCGACGCATATCGTCTTGCCGTCGATTCAGAGTACGATCGAGGGGCGCTTTCAGCTATGAGCACGATGAAGCCAACGACGTCACCAGGACAGTGCGATTGTCATCCGCTCGACCGGCGCCGTCTCCTCGCGTTGGGCGCGATCGGCGCGGGCCTCGCGTTGGGCGGCGCGCTTCTCCGCCCCCTCGGCGCGCTCGCTGCGGGAACGGCCGAGGCCCTCCTCCTCTCCTGCATGGATTACCGGCTCCTCGACGACGTCGCGCGCTACATGAGCGCGCAAGGTCTCGACGACAAATACGACCACGTCATCCTGGCGGGCGCCTCGCTCGGCGCCGACAACACGAAATTTCCGGCCTGGGTCACGACGTTCTGGCAGCATCTCGACACGGCCATCGCG
>JBGPGW010000127.1:0-9660 GCA_041484095.1 Alphaproteobacteria bacterium
CGCTTCCTGGCGGTGAACGGCGTGCAGACCCTGTCGTCCTCCTATGGCTGCCTCATCCGCGAACTTCAGGGATTGAGGGAATCCGGGGTCCGCCGGTTTCGCCTCTCGCCGCAGCGCGTCGACATGGTCGCGGTCGCGAGGTTGTATCGCGACGCGCTCGACGATCGGCTCCCGGCAGAGGAGGCATGGAAGGCGGCGGAACGATTGGCCGGCGGAATTCCGCTGTCCAATGGCTTCGTCCATGGGCGGGAGGGGGCGTGCGTCGTATGAGCGCGGACACCGCGAATGCGACCGATCGTCTCGTCCTATCGCGCGTCGTAATAACGTTGGGGCATCGTGGCGCTGGGCGAAGGTGTGGCTTCCGAAGGAGAAGTGGTCCGGGTGCAAGCAACTCCACGAACCATCGGAGAAAGGAACGCATCGATGGTTGATTTCTCATTGCAGGGCAAAATCTGTGTCGTCACCGGCGCGAGCCGCGGCCTTGGGCGCGCGATCGCGCTCGCCTATGCCGATCACGGCGCCGACGTGGTGCTGGCCGGCCGCACGCGTGGCGATCTCGACGCGCTGGCGCGCGTGATCGAATCCAAAGGACGCCGTGCTCTGGTTCAGCCGACCGACGTAACTCGTCTCGCGCAGTTGGGAACCCTTGCCGAGGCCACGGTCGCTGCGTTCGGACGCATCGATGTCTGGGTCAACAATGCCGGCGGCTTCACCAGCGAGGCGGGCAGCACCAGCGAATGGCTCGACGTCACCGAGGCGGGGTGGGACGCCATGCTCCGCCTTAACCTCATGGCGCAAGTGTTCGGCGCCCAGGCGGCGGCGCGCGCCATGCGGCATTCGGGGACGGGCGGCTCGATTTTGTTTCTCAGCTCGATCGACAGCCTCTACGCGGCGCCGGGCGGCGAGGGGATTTACGGCGCCTGCAAGGCGGCGATCAACAACGTCACTCAAACCATGGCGGTGGAACTGGGACAGTACAACATCCGGGTCAACGCCATCGCTCCCTCCGTCGTCGAGACGCCGCTCACGGCGCCCTGGCTCGCAACCGAAGCAGATCGCCGCGAGCGCGCGGCCTTCTTCCCGCTGCGTCGTGTCGGCCAGCCGGAGGATGTCGCCGCGGCCGCCGTCTATCTCGCTTCCGACGCCGCCTCCTGGGTATCGGGAGCGGTGCTTCTCCTCTCGGGCGGCGCAGTGATGACGAGCGATCTTTATCGATACCTGATGCGCGTCAATCGCTCCGGTGAGGCCTAGGGGAAGCATGCGATGGGCGCGAGGGCCATGCGGCAGGGGCGATCCATGATTCCGGCGCTTGCGGCGATCTCGCTCCATTCAGGCGATACGATGGAGGACGGGCGATGAAGAATGCGCCATCCACCGACGAATGCGTTGAGATGTACCGCAAGATGATCGTCGTGCGCAGCCTCGAGGAGAAACTCGGCGAATTGCATAAGGCGGGAAAGACGCGCGGGCCGATCCATCGCTGCGACGGGCAGGAGGCCGTGGGCGTCGGCGCGACGGCCATGCTGACCGCGACGGACTACGTCGCCTCGACGCATCGCGGGCACGCGCACTACATCGGCAAGGGTCTCGAGCCCTACAAGATCGTCGCCGAGATCTTCGGGCGCGAGACCGGCTACTGCGAAGGCCGGGCCGGCCACATGCTGATGGGCTGTGCGGCGAAAGGCATGATCGGCGGCAACGGCATCGTCGGCGCGGGCATTCCCGCTGCGACCGGTATGGCGCTTTCGATCCAGATTCAAAAGCGCAACGACGTCGCGATGTGCCTTTTCGGCGACGGCGCGGCCCAGACGGGCATCTGTCATGAATCGATGAATATCGCATCGCTATGGAAGCTGCCGGTCGTCTTCGTGCTCGAGCACAATCAGTATGGTTTGACCGTGCACCACACCGGGCAATCGTCGGTGGCGGATCTGAGCGTGCGCGCGGCCGGCTACGGCATGCCCGGCGCGATCGTCGATGGCAACGACGCGGTCGCCGTCTATCGCGCGGTCGGCGCGGCGGTCGAACGCGCGCGGCGCGGCGAGGGGCCGAGCCTCGTCGAAGCGAAGACCTATCGGATGGTCGGCTTCTCGACCTCCGACATGGGCGGCTACCAGAAGGACTCGGACATCGCGGCCTGGCGTGCGCGCGACCCCATCCGCATCGCGTTCGCGGCGCTGAAGGACATGGTGGGCGAGGCAAGGCTGGCCGCGGTCGATCAGGCCGCCAAGGCCGAGGTCGACGCGGCGTTCGAGAAGGCGTTTCGCGATCCCTTTCCCGCCTTCGCCCCTGATCCCGCGAGCGCACCCTATACGGAGGTGAGCTGATGGCGCTTCTACGTTATGCCGAAGCGCTCAACGCGGCGCTTCGCGAGGAGATGGTCCGCGATCCCAATGTGTTTCTGTTCGGCGAGGACATCGGCACCTATGGCGGCGTGTTCAAGGTGACGCGCGGGCTCCTCGAGGAATTCGGCGCCATGCGCGTGCGGGACACGCCCATCTCGGAGCAGACGCTGGCGGCCATGGCGGTTTCGGCGGCGATGACCGGCACGCGTCCGGTCCTCGAAATCATGTACTCCGACTTCATGGCGCTGACCATCGATGCGCTGGTGAACCAGGCGTCGATCTACGAATACATCTGGGCCGGTCAGGTGCGGCTGCCGTTCGTGCTGAGGACCCAGGGCGGCGGCGGCGTGGGTGCCGCCGCGCAGCACTCGAAATCGCTCGACGTTTTCCTGACGCACATCCCCGGCCTCAAGGTCGTGGCGCCCGCGACGCCCGCCGACGCGAAGGGGCTTCTCAAATCCGCGATCCGCGATCCGTCGCCGGTCGTCTTTCTCGAGCATAAGTCGCTCTACAACCTTCGCGATGACGTGCCCGATGGCGAGCATCTCGTCGAGATCGGCAAGGCCGTGACCGCGCGCGCCGGTACCGACGTATCGATCTTCGCGACATCGCGCATGGTCCATGAAAGTTTGAGCGCGGCCGCTGTGCTGGAGACGGGCGGCATATCGGCCGAGGTGGTCGATCTGCGCACGCTGCGCCCGCTCGACCTGGCGGCCATCAAGGCGTCGGTCGCAAAGACCAACCATGCCGTCGTGGTGAACGAGGGGTGGCGCTTCTGCGGCTACACGGCCGAGCTGTCGGCAACCATCATGGACCATGCCTTCGACGATCTGGACGCGCCGGTCGAGCGCGTGGCGCAGCTCGACATGCCGATACCGTACAGCGAGCCGCTGGAGGCGGTGGTGATTCCCACCGCCGAGAAGATCGTGGCGGCCGCGCGACGCGCGTTGGCCTGAACCGGAGGAGATGGGATGGCAGAGGCGATCAGGGTCGCCGGCGCCGTCGGCGAGTACATGGACTCCGTGACCGTCCTGGAGTGGCGGGCCAAGCCGGGCGATGCGGTTGAGGCCGGCCAGATCGTGGTGGTTTTCGAGACCGCCAAGGCGGCAACCGAAGTGGCGGCATCCCGCAGCGGCGTCCTCACGAAAATTTTCGCCTCGCCGGGCGACGAGGTGAAAATCGGCGCGACGCTTGGGCTCATCGGCGACAGCGCCGCCGACACGACCGAGGCCGGGCCGGCGAGCGAGCCCCCGCGGGCGGGTGCGGGCATGGCGGCACCTCGACGGGCTGCACCGGCCGGCCATGCGGCGAGATCGGGACGTATCGTCGCAAGTCCGCTCGCGCGGCGCACCGCGCGCGCGCGGGACGTCGACCTCCGTGCGATCCGCGGCACAGGCCCGAACGGGCGGATCAAGCGGCGCGATGTCGAGCGCGCGGCAAAGGGGGGGCGCCCATCGCCGTCCGGCGTGCCGGCGCGTGGGCAAGGCTCGCTCAATCTTCTCCGCAGCGGGCCGGCTTGCGACACACCGGTCGTGTTCATTCACGGCTTTGGCGCCGATACGAACGCATGGCGCTGGACCGTGCCCCATCTCGAACGCGACCACGGTATCGTCTTGGTCGATCTGCCCTGTCACGGCGCGTCTCCGGCGCATCCCATCAACGATGTCATTGATCTCGCGCGCGAAGTGTCGCAGGCCTTGCGGGATGCGGGTATTCGCGCCGCGCATCTCGTCGGCCATTCGCTTGGCGGAGCGACGGCCCTGGCGCTGCCGGAGCTCGGCGGCGTCCGTCTCGCCTCGCTCTGTCTCATCGCGCCGGCCGGGCTCGGGCCGGACATCGATGGCGCGTTCGTCGCGGGTTTTCTCAGGGCCACTGGGGTCGAAAGCCTGGAGCCGTGGCTCCGCCGCTTGGTCGCCGACCCCGCGCGCCTGCCGCCTGGCTTTGCCGAGGCCAGCATGGCGCTGCGCGCCGATCCGGCCTTGCGCGACGCGCAGCGCATGCTCGCCGACACGCTGTTTCCCGACGGAACCCAGCGCTTCGATTTGCGCGGCGCGCTCGGCCGGCTGCAGGTGCCGGCGAAGATCGTGTGGGGCCTTGCGGACTCGGTCATCCCCTGGCGCCACGCGCTCGCATCACCTGGACATGTCGGACTACATCTCCTGCCCAATGTCGGACACCTTCCGCACCTCGAGGCACCCGAGCTGCTCGCGCGCCTTGTCCGCGAACTCATCCGGGCCGCAGCGTAGATTTCCAGGGCGCGTCGTCCATCGACGAAAAAAGGCCGGGTTTTCGCCCGGCCTTTTTCGTCGATGATGGAGAAAGACGGCCGGCTAGGGCGTCGCGGCGGCACTGCTGGTCGAGCCGCTCGATGTTCCCGTCGTGCCCGCGGTCGATTGACCGCTTTGAATCGCCGTCGCCTTGGCCGCGATCGCCGCATCCGTCGCCGGATCGGTCTGAAGGCCCATGAGGCTGTTCACCGCCGTGACCGTGTTGAGGCTGATCGACTTGTTGCTGGCCTTGGTAAGAGCCAGCGCAGCCGCGTCGACGTCCTGGGCTTCGACGGCGCGCGCATAGGCCGCGACCAGGCCGACGCGCGAATTGGGTGCGGCGTGCGCCTGTGCGGTCGGCGAGGCGTGCGCCGCGTTGATGCTGCCTTGCAGACCCAGCTTGCCCTGGCTCGCGTTCGCCGCAGTGGCGCCCTTGCTCGGACCCTTCGAAGCATTGAGGCCCTTCGCGGCGACGCCTTGACTGGTCGCGATGCCGGAGCTTGTGCTCGTGGCGGCACTCGTGGCGCTGGTCTCACCGTTTTGAATGGCCGTCGCCTTGGCCGCGATCGCCGCGTCCGTCGCCGGATCGGTCTGAAGGCCCATGAGGCTATTCAGCGACGTGACCGTGTTGAGGCTGATCGACTTGTTGCTTGCCTTGGTCAGCGCCAGCGCAGCCGCGTCGACGTCCTGGGCTTCGACCGCGCGTGCATAGGCCGCGACCAGGCCGACGCGCGAATTGGGCGCGGCGTGCGCCCGTGCGGTCGGCGAGGCGTGCGCCGCGTTGATGCTGCCCTGAAGACCGAGCTTGCCGTGGCTTACGCTCGCTGACGACGAACCCTTGGACGGGCTCGCATTGCCTTGGCCGGATTTCCCTTGGCTTGGTCCGGCGGAAGCGCTCTCCCCGCTGTTTGCCGACGGGCCCTTGCCCTGACCGGTCGAGGAGCCGTCGCCGCCGGCCTGCCCTTGGCCCTTTCCGCTTCCTTGACCGCTGCCGAGGCCGACACCGCCGCCGGACCCCTGGCCGCCACCCGATCCCAGGCCCGCGCCGAGTCCATTGCCAGATCCATTGCCGGAACCGTTGCCGTTTCCGCCGCCATTGCCGCCGCCGTTCCCGCCACCGCCGCCACCACCCGCCGCCTGAGCGGCAGTGTCTTTGATGGCCAGACGATGGCTATCGAGCGCGAGAGGCGCAGCCGCGAGGCACGCGGCAAGCGCGCTGAACGACAAAAGCGATGCGAGATTCCACCGAGCCATCGGCCTTCTCCTTAATTTTTCCACAGGACATCGATTTTTCCACACGACATCGCCATTCGCCGCGGCCCGGGCCGCAAGGACGAAGGCGTGCTCATCTCTTAACGTCTTAACGTCGCATGACGCATCACAGGATAAGGCCTCATCAGGGACACGCTTGTAATTTTCCTGTGACAATGGCCGCGGAAAGCGGCACCCCATCAAGCCTCCTGCCGCTTGCCACAAACCTTAACGTGAACCAACGCCTGGCTCGCGTCGATTCGCGCCAGTCCCGGCTTGCCTCTCGGCGCCACGATGGCCCGATGATCGATGACGTTCGGATTGCGCGTCGTCACAGAGGCGCGTGCCTCTGTGACGACGCGCGTGGCCAAAGCCGGCTACGAGGCCTCACCGGTGCCGGCGGTCACGCTCGCTCTTGCGGACGGCACGGTTCGCTCAAGTTTGAGGCCCGATGACCCCATCGAGAATCCAGTTGGCGATCTGGTTGAGGGACCGTTCGGTGCGACAGAGCAGGGCCATGCGGGCGTAGGGCGATTCGATCCCGGCATGCTGTCTCAGCGACACGGCGACGTCTTCGCCGACGACGATGGCGTTCCGGCGGTAATAATTCTGCACGATCTCTTCGAAATCGTTGCGTGCGACCGTCGATTGCGGGAAGAGCGAACTGACCGTCAGCCGCGATTTGGTCGCGGAAAGCGGCTCGCTCCGGAAGACAAGCGCCCCGTCATTGCCGAGCGTCATCATCATGCCCGGCCGCAGCGTGGTGAAGAACGTGCCCTTCTTCCATTTCTCGTCGATCGCCGGCATCGCGGGGAAGCCGACATAGTCGGGGAAGGGGAGAAGCAATTGGCTGCCCTCATGCGCAGAGAAGCTCGCGGTGTAGTTCGCGTTGCTCGGCGTCACGCGGGTCGAGACCGATTTCCAGCGCGACAGCGAATCACGATGGACATGCGGGATGTGATACCCGTCGCTGTAGTTCTCGACGAAGCATTTCCAGTTGCTGTCCATGTCGAAGACGACGCGCCTGACGCACACCATCTCGTCGAGGCGGTGCGATGCGAGGGTGTCGCGGAACTCGCCGAGATAGTTGGCCAGGCTCCCGGGTCCTTGCTTGAACTTGACGAAGAGGAAGCCGCCCCAACTGTCGCTCGGGATCTCGATGAGGCCGAAGTCACGCTTGTTGGAGGCATCGATAAGGGGCTTGCCGTCGGCATCGTCGTATTGCGGCGCGCCGATCAGGTCGCCTTCGAGCGCATAGGTCCAGGAATGATAGGGGCAGCGGAACGATTTGCAGTTCCCCTCGCCTTCGGCGACCAGCGCACCACGATGCCGGCAGGTGTTCGCGAAGACGCGCACCTTGTCGTCATTGCCGCGGGCAATCAGCAATTTGATGTTCATGAAGGTCAGCGCATGGAAATCGCCCCGATTGGGGACGAGGTCGAGCCGCTCCAGCAGAGTCCAGCCGGGGAGAAAAATCCGCTCCATCTCCGCATCGAAAAAGCGTTCCGAGGTGTAGCACCAGAGCGGCAGCGCCTGGAGGCTGGGGCCCTGCTTGCGAACCGACGCGTAGTGGCTGGGATCGAGGATGTCCTCGGGCTCGGCTATGGCGGATGCGATCCTCGAACCTTCAGGCATGTCCGATCCCCATTGATTTTTTGGCTTTCGGCGAGCGCCGCCGGCTTCCCCATCAATCTGCCCCGGCCCGGCTTTCCTGGCAATCCCGGGGCGTCATTTTGGCCCCTTCATGCCGATGACCTCGACGAGACCGGTCAGGGCGATGCATGCTCCGGGCGAGGCGCCCTGGCGCGTGGATCGCTCTCGGCCGCTCTGCGGCTCTGGGCAAATGGGATGGGCAGGTTCGATGGACTATTCGTGGACCGCCGAGCAGCAGCAGATTCGGGATTCGATCGCCAAGCTATGCGCGCGGTTCGGCAACGATTATTGGCTGGAGAAGGACCGGAGCGCCTCCTTCCCCGAGGAATTCTTCCGCGCGATGGCCGATGCCGGCTGGCTCGGCATCGCCATGCCGGAGGCGCATGGCGGCTCGGGCCTCGGCATCACGGAGGCCGCCATCATGATGCAGGCGGTGGCCGAATCGGGTGCCGGCATGAGCGGCGCCTCCGCCATCCACATGAACATCTTCGGCCTCAACCCCGTCGTCGTGTTCGGTAGCGAGGCGCAGAAGGCGCGGATGCTCCCGCCGCTCGTTGCGGGAAAGGATAAATCCTGCTTCGCCGTCACCGAGCCCGATGCCGGGCTCAACACGACGGAGATCAAGACCCGCGCGGATCGGCGTCCGGACGGAAGCTACGTCCTATCCGGGCAGAAGATCTGGATCTCGACCGCGCAGGTCGCCACCAAGATGCTGATTCTCGCGCGGACGACGCCGATCGAGCAAATCCGCGAGAAGACCGACGGCCTCACGCTGTTTTACACCGATTTCGATCGCAGCAAGATCGAGGCGCGCCTCATCCATAAGATGGGGCGGCATGCGGTCGATTCGAACGTCCTCTTCATCGACGGGCTCATCGTTCCGGAAGGCGACCGGATCGGCGACGAGGGGAAGGGGTTCCAATCGATTCTGCACGGCCTCAATCCCGAGCGCATCCTGATCGCCGCGGAAGCGGTCGGCATCGGCCGGGCGGCCATCCGGCTGGCGACGCGCTACGCCAAGGAGCGGGTCGTCTTCGGCAGGCCCATCGGACAGAACCAATCGATTGCACATCCCCTCGCGAAGTCATGGGCCGAACTCGAGGCGGCCGATCTCATGGTCTTCAAGGCCGCGACCCTTTACGACCGGGGCAAGCCCTGCGGCGCCGAGGCGAATGCGGCCAAATACCTCGCGGGCGAGGCGGCCTTCGAGGCGTGCCAGGCGGCGGTGATGACGCATGGGGGCATGGGTTATGCGCAGGAATATCACGTCGAGCGGCTTCTCAGGGAAAGCCTCATCCCGCGCATCGCACCCGTGAGCCCGCATATGATCCTGAACTACATCGCCGAAAAAGTGCTTGGACTGCCGAAGTCATACTGAGCGCCGCCGGCCGGCACGTGAAGACCGGGCCGCGCCTTAGGCGTCGGCTTGGGCGCGTTCCAAGTCGTCGTGCAGGATGAGCCAGGTTTCTTCGACGCGTTCGAGGTCGCGCATGATTTGGGCGAGCTGCTTGCGCAACTCGACGGGCGCGTTGCCGGCATTCTCATACATCGTGGGGTCCGCAAGACGCGATTCGATCTCGGACTTTTGCGACCCGAGCGTGTTGAGCCTGGCCTCGACCTCGGCCAGGCTCTTCCTGAGCGGGGCGAGCGCCTGGCGTCGTTCGGCGGCGAGGCGGCGCTGATCCCTTCGGTCGGATCGGCTGCCGTTTGCCCGGTCCGCATCCTTTGTGCCCTCGTCGCGCGCCAGGAGACTCAGGCGATACGCTTCCATGTCGCCATCGTAGGGTTCGACCCGGCCCTTCGCGACCAGCCAGAACCGATCGGCGGTCAGCTCGATCATGTGCGGATCGTGGCTGATGAGGACGACGGCGCCTTTGAAGTCGTTGATCGCATGGATGAGCGATTCACGCGAAGCGATGTCGAGATGGTTGGTCGGCTCGTCGAGCAGAAGGACGTGCGGCCGATCGCAGGTGATCAAGGCGAGAAGCAGCCGCGCCTTCTCGCCACCCGACATGGCCGCGATCTTGGTCTCGGCGCGCTGTTGCGAAAAACCGAAGCGCCCGAGATGGCTCCGCAGTTGGCGATCCGTGTCGTTCGGCCGTTTGCGCCCGAGCTCCACGAGCGGGGTGGCTTCGAGATCGAGC
>JBGPGW010000128.1:0-9574 GCA_041484095.1 Alphaproteobacteria bacterium
GCATGAGGTGCCGAGCATTTTTCCCCTCACCCTGAGCCAGTCGAAGAGCGAAGGGATGCCCACTTTTTTAGACCATTACGTAACCGCCATTGGCGATCACCGTTTCACCGACGACGAAGCGGTTGCGCTTGGAGCCGAGGAACAGCACCACCTCGGCGATCTCTTCGGGCTCGGCCGCGCGCTTCACCGGGATCTTGGGATAGCGCTCGGCGAGCCAGGGTTGGCTCTTGGCGCGCTCGGTCGCGACCGGCCCCGGCGAGACGCCGGTGCAGATCACCTCATGCGGCGCCAACTCCAGCGCAAAGGTCTTGATGAGCGAGAGCAACGCGGTCTTGGACGCCGCGTAGTGCGGGATCGTCGGCTTCGGGATGTAGGCGTCCTCGGTCACGATCGTGACCACGCGGCCGTAGTGCTGCTTGATCATCTGATCCATGAGGGCGCGCGTGACGAGGAACATGCTCTTCGCATTCACGTCGAACATGCGCTTCCAGGATTCGACCGTGATCTCCTTGATCGTCGCGTGGGGATAGATGCCGGCGTTGTTGACGAGGACGTCGGCGCGGCCGAAATCCCCGAGCATCGCGTCGCGGGTCCTGAGGATTTGCGGCTCGTCCGTCACGTCGACGGCGTAGCCCCTCACCTTGGCGTTGGTCGCGCGCGCGAGCGAGTCGGCCGAAGCCGTCACTTTCGCGCCGTCGATGTCCCAGAGGGCGACCGAAGCGCCGCGCTCCGCGAGCAGCCTTGCGATCGCGAGGCCGATGCCGTTGGCCCCGCCGGTGACGATTCCAACCTGTCCTTCGAATTCCCGTTCGGCCATGATTTTATCTTTCTATCCCTGTGCTTCGCATCGCCCTCATGCTTCGACGTTTCAGCATGAGGGGCAGTAATAAGCCGCACGCTGAGCCTGCAATAAACCTCACCCTGAGCCCGTCGAAGGGTGAGGCGCTACAAACTCATGCTTCGACAAGCTCAGCATGAGGTGTCGAGTCCTTTTCCCCTCACCCTGAGGTGATCGAAGGGCGAGGCGAATCCCCCTCCTACACCATCGTGAAGCCGCCATTCGCGATCACGGTTTCGCCGACGACGAAGCGGTTGCGCTTGGAGGCGAGAAACAGCACGACCTCCGCGATGTCCTCGGGCTCGGCCGCGCGGCGCACGGGGATGTTCGGGATGCGGTCCTTCAGCCAGCTCTGGCTCTTGGCCCGCTCGGTCGCGACCGCGCCCGGCGAGACGCCGGTGACGAGCACCTCATGCGGGGCAAGCTCGAGCGCGAAGGTCTTGGTGAGGGAGAGCACCGACGCCTTCGCCGCGGCATAATGCGGCAGCGTCGGCTTCGCGATGTAGGCATCGTTGGTGATGATGCTGACGATCCGCCCATAGTGCTGCGCGATCATCGGCTCCATGAAGGTGCGGGTGGTGAGGAACATGCCCAGCGTGTTGACGTCGAACATCCTGTCCCAGGCCTCGATCGTGATCTCCCGGATCGTCGCATGGGGGTAGATGCCGGCGTTGTTGACCAGCACGTCGGCGCGCCCCCAATCCTTGAGGATGGCATCGCGCGCACGCTGGAGCGTCGGCTCCTTGGTCACGTCCGCCTCGTAGCCCTTCGCCTTGGCGCCGCTTTTGCTCAGCCTGGCGACCGCTTCCTCGGTCTTCGCCTTGTCGATGTCGACGAGGCAGACCGTGGCCCCCCGCTCGGACAGGAGACGCGAGATGGCAAAGCCGATGCCTTGGGCGCCGCCGGTGACGACCGCCACCTGGCCCGCGAATATGCCGTCGCTCATGAAAACCCCCAAAACGGATTGAGATCGGATGATAGAGCGACCGTAGCGAGGCCCCGAAGGGCATGTCAATCGAAGCCTGGGCCGGCCCAATGACTTGGAATTCCGGCGTATTTCATAGCGCCACGACGGAAGGAGGGCCGTACCGTTTTTGTCCCGACGGATGGCGCCGACTTCCTTGACCCGGATCGGCCGAGCGAAGGAAGATACGTGGGAATCCGGACCCGGGAGGCCCTCCATGAACCTGCAAAGCAGCCGCAATTACGATCTGCAAGCCGCCGTTCTCGAAGCCGAACAGCGCTTCACGACGGCCAATCCCAAGAGCAAGGCGAACTTCGAGGCGGCCTGCCGGGCCATGCCGGGCGGCAACACGCGGACGGTGCTGTTCTATGCGCCCTATCCCCTGACGATCGCCAAGGGCGAAGGGTGCTACGTCACCGATATCGACGGGCACACCTACACCGACTTCCTCGGCGAATACACGGCCGGGCTCTACGGCCACTCCCACCCCGTGATCAAGAAGGCGATCATGGACGGGCTCGAGCGCGGCATCGTGCTGGGCGGCCACAACGAGATCGAGGTCAAGCTCGCGACCGAGGTGTGCAAGCGCTGGGGCATGGAGAGGCTCCGCTTCACCAATTCCGGGACCGAAGGCAACCTGATGGCGATCAATTCGGCCCGCGCCTTCACCGGACGCAACAAGATCATGGTCTTCGAGCACGGCTATCACGGCGGGGTGCTCTCCGCGAGGCCCGGCGGCTCGCCGACGAATGCGCCCTATGAGATGATCTACTGCAAGTTCAACGACACGGCGAACGCGAAGAAACTGATCGCCGAGCACGCCAAGGACCTCGCCTGCGTCATCATCGAGCCGATGATGGGCGGCGCGGGCTGCCTGCCGGCCGACAAGGATTTCCTCCACGCCCTGAGCGCGGAGACGAAGAAGCACGGCGTGATGTTCGTGCTCGACGAGGTCGTCACCTCGCGCTTGGCACCAGGCGGCGCCCAGCAGATCTACGGCGTGAAGCCGGATCTGATGTCGTTCGGCAAGTACATCGGCGGCGGCCTGTCCTTCGGCGGCTTCGGGGGCCGCGCGGACATCATGGACCATTACGATCCGCGCCTCGGCGCCAAGGCGTGGCCGCATGCGGGAACCTTCAACCAGAACATGCTGACCATGTCGGCGGGCTACGCCGGCATCAGCCAGGTGTTCACCCCGGAGGTCTGCGTCGCCTTCAACAAGAAAGGCGACGCGTTCCGCGCCCGCCTCCAGGACATCGCGAAGAAGCGCGGCCTGCCCATCACGCTCACGGGCATGGGCTCGGTCACGATGATCCACTTCTGCGAAGGTCCGGTGAGGACTCCCGACGACGCCAACAAGTCGAACGCTCTGGCCCGCGACTTGCTGCATCTCGACATGCTCTCGCGCGGCGTCTACATGACAAGGCGCGGCATGGTGAACATGTCGCTTCCGATGGCGGACAAGGATTTCGACAAATTCGCCAATTCCTTCGATTCGTTCCTCGGCGATCGCGCGGCGCTCCTCGCGAAATCGTAAGGCAACGCATCGTTCTCGAGACAAGCGCCGCCGGTGCCCAACACCGGCGGCGTTTTCTTGACTCGGCCCTGACCGAAGGATTGACTGAAACCGGCGAAGAAAAGCCGGTATCGGATCTCGATACGGGCGACATTTAGGGATACGGCATGGCGGACAGCGGCGCACTCGACGGCAAGGTCGCGTTCATCACGGGCTCCGGACGCGGCATGGGCCGCGCCCACGCGCTCGAGCTTGCGGGGCGCGGGGCCGACATCATGGTCCATGATCTCCGCATAGCGGAAGTCGACGAGACCGCCGAGATGGTGCGCGCCAAGGGACGGCGCGCCATCGTCAGTCATGCCGACGTGAGCGACGTTCGCGCGATGGCGGATTTCGCGGCGCGCGGCGAGCGCGAGCTCGGGCGCATCGACATCCTGGTCAACAACGCCGGCATTGCCGCCGAGCGCACGGGCATCGAAGAGGTCACGCCCGAATGGTTCCAGACCATGCTCGACATCCATGTGAAGGGCACGTTCTTCACGACCCAGGCCGTCGTGCCGGGGATGAAGAAGCGTAGGGCCGGCAAGATCCTCAACGTGTCGTCCATGTGGGCCATGACCGGCAATCCTTACGGCGCCACCTACATCGCCGCCAAGGCCGCGATCCTCGGCCTCACCAAGGCCTGGGCGAGGGAGTTCGCGCCTTACAACATCTGCGTCAACGCCATCGCGCCGGGAAGCATCTATTCCCAGATGGTCATCGAGCGCGACGGTCTCGAGGCCGCGAAGAAGCGCTGGGACCTCATCCCCTTGAAGCGCCCGGCCCAGCCCGAGGAGATTTCCTACTCCGTCGCGTTCCTCTGCTCGGCCGAATCGGATTTCATCACCGGCCAGGTGCTGAGCCAGAATGGCGGCTTCGCCATCGTCGGCATCTGAGGGCGCGATGGAACTCGGCTATTTCAACGTCCTACCCCAGCGCGACGGGACCAAACGCCCCCGCCAGGCCGTCGCCGAGGCCCTCGACCAGATCAAGCTGGCCGAAGACGCGGGCTACCACGTGGCCTGGTTCACCGAGCACCACTACACGAACTTCTCGCTCGTGCCCTCCCCGCATCTCTTGGCCGCCTATCTCATGCCGCAGACCAAGCGAATCAAGTTCGGCGGCGGCGTGCATGTCCTGCCCCTCTACAATCCCGGCCGCTTCGCGGAGGAAATCGCCTTCCTCGACGACGTGACCGAGGGCCGGTTCGTTCTCGGCCTCGGCATCGGATTCCAGGACCTGGAGTTCACGCGCCTCGGCCTCTCGCTCGCCGATGCGCGGCCTCGCTTTCACGAGGCGCTCGACATCCTCGAACGCGCGCTGACCCAGGACTCCTTCGACTATGACGGGCGCTTCTACAAAATGCCGGCCTCCTACCTCGCCTATCGGCCGAAGGCGATGGTGCCGGTGACCATCGCGGGCGGTCCGGATGACGCGGACCTGCAAGGCCGCATGGCACGGAAGGGCTATACGCCGTTCATCTCCGGACAATGGAAAACCGCCAAGGAAATGGCGGCCCAGCGCGCGCGGATCGCGCACCACCGCGCCGCCGCGGGCTTCCCCTCTAGCACCTTCCCGCTCGCCATCAACCGCTTCATCCACGTGACGGAGAGCCGCGGCGAAGCGCTCGCCGCGGCGGAGCATCTGCGCTACTCCTATCGCATCGCGCACAATCTGCGCACGCCGCGCTACGAGACCGACCGGCACGTCATACTCGACCGCCCGGCCGCGGACGAACCCGACATCGAGACGATCGCCAAGAATGCGATCATCGGCGGCTGGGAGAAATGCGCCGAGCAAGTCACGGAGGAGCTGCGGCTGATGCAGCCGAGCCATCTCTCCTGCGTCATGCAGTTCGGCGGCATGCCGCATGCGGGTGCCATGGCCTCGCTCGAACGCTTCGTCGGCCAGGTGCTGCCGGCGGTGCGCCGGACGCTCGGCGATCTCGACGGGATCGGTGCCGTCCCCGGCGCGCGCGCGGCGGAATAGGAGGACCGGATGGATCTCGGACTGAAAGGCGAGACCGCGCTCTGCATCGCAAGCTCGCAAGGCCTCGGCTATGGCTGCGCCGAGGCGCTCGTCGCCGCCGGCTGCAACGTCGTGATCAACGGGCGCAACCGGGAGCGCGGCGAGCAGGCGGCCGGGACGCTCGGCCACGGCACGGCGTTCATCGCCGCCGACCTCACAACGGACAGCGAGCGCATCCGCCTCTTCGACGAGGCCAAGCGGCATCTCGGTCCCATCTCGATCCTCGTCACCAACGCGGACGGCCCGCCGACGGGGCCGTTCCTGTCGAAATCTCTCGACGATTGGCGGAAGGCCTTCGAGCTCTGCATGCTGCCGGCGATCGATCTCGCCAACCGCGCCGTGCCCGACATGGCCGCGCGCGGCTATGGCCGCATCATCAACATCAGCTCGATCTCGGTGAAGGAGCCGACCCCGAACGCGCCGCTGGCCTGCGGGGTCAAGCTCGGCCTCATCGGCGCGCTGGCGACGCTCGCGCGCGAAGTCGCGGAGAAGGGCATCACGGTCAACAACATCCTGCCCGGGCCCTTCGACACCGCGCTGTTGCGCCGCGTCGCGCGCGCCATCACGCAGCGCCCCGACGTCTCCGAGGAGGAGGCCGTGAAAATCTACGGCCAGAACACGCCCGTGAAGCGTATCGGCACGATCCAGGAGTTCGGCTCGATGTGCGCCTACCTCGCCTCGCGCCATGCCGGCTACATGACGGGCCAAAGCGTCGTGCTCGATGGCGGTCTCGTGCACACGATCTATTAGGTCGGGCTACTAGTTCGGGCGACTGATTCGGCGAAAGGACGGGGGGTCATGGACCTCGGCATCAAGGGCGAACGCGCGATCGTACTGGCCGGCACGCGCGGCATCGGCTTCGGCTGCACCGAAGCGCTGGCGAAAGCCGGCTGCCGCGTCGCCTTCAACGGCATCTCGGCGGAGAACGGGACGAAGGCGCTGGCGAAGCTCAGGGGCCTCGACGCGCACTTCGTCCAGGGCGACGTGATGAAGCCGGCCGAGCGCGACCGCATCTACGCCGAGGCCAGGCAATGGCTCGGCGGTGACGCGACGATCGTCGTGACCAACTCGACCGGGCCCGCGGCCGGCAGCTTCGCCTCGAAGACGCCCGACGATTGGCGCCAGGCCTTCGAGGGCAACATGCTCAACGCCGTCGACTTCGCCTACAAGACCGTGCCGGGCATGATCGCGGCGGGCTATGGGCGAATCGTCAACATCAACTCCATGTCGGCGAAGGAGCCGAGCTACAACACCCCCCTCGGCAACGGGGTCAAGGCGGCCATGATCGGGGCCATGGGCTCGCTCGCCCGCGAGGTCGCCGACAAGGGCGTCACCGTCAACAACATCCTCCCCGGGCCGATCGAGACCGAGCTCTTGCGCCGCTATGCCAAGTTCATGATCAGGCGGGAAGAGCTCGACGACGACACGGCGACCAAGATGTTCGCCGAGACCGTGCCGGCCAAGCGGCTCGGCACGATCGAGGAATGCGGCGCCCTCTGTGCGTTCCTCTCCTCGCGCCTCGCCGGCTACATCACCGGCCAAAGCATCGCGATCGACGGCGGCGTCATCCGCAGCATGTATTAGGCCCCCTTTAACCAAGCCGCCGGGCCGGTTTGGCGTTGGACCCGGCATGGCTTATGATTTGCCCCGATCGGACCGCGTTCCCCGGAGGCCGCGCCAGGCCGCCCGTCGATCGGACCCCGTCCATCCGACAATGTGAGGAGCCCTACCCATGGCCGTCGTCGAAAAACTGAAGACCAAGACCGACCCCATCTGGCAGACCCGCGTCGATCTCGCCGCCGCCTATCAGCTGTCCGCGAAGATGGGCATGACCGAGGGCATCGACAACCACTTCACCGCCCGCGTGCCGGGGACGACGGACAAGTTCTTGATCAATCCCAAGGGCCTGCATTGGGCGGAAATCACGGCGTCCGATGTCCTGTTGTGCGACTACAAGGGCAATGTGCTCGAGGGCGAGCATGCCCCGCCCCGCTCGGGGCCATGCATCCATTTCCCGCTGCACCAGGCGCATCCCCGCGGCGGCGCCGTGTTCCACACCCACATGCCGTGGTCGACGGCCCTCGCCGCGATCAAGGGCGGGCGCGTCGAGATGGTCCACCAGAATGCGATGCGCTTCTACAACGACATCGCCTATGACGACGAGTTCAACGGCCTCGCCATGACCCACAGCGAGGGCGAGCGCATGGCCGCCATCATCCGCGACAAGAGCGTGCTGTTTCTCGCCAACCACGGCGTCATCACGATCGCCGAATCGATCGGCGAAGCCTTCGACATGATGTACTTCATCGAGCGTGTCTGCGAGGTGCAGGTCCTCGCGATGTCGACGGGCAAGCCGCTCAACATCTGCCGCCAGTCGATGGTCGACGAGGTCAGAGAGCAGTTCAAGAATTTCAGGATCAACGCGGTCCGCCACTTCGAGGCCTTGAAACGCATTCATCTCGATCGCGAAGGCTCGAACTACGCCTCGTAGGTCGGGGACCGAGAGCATCGCCGGTACCGGGGCGGGCGTCGCCGAGGCGGCGCCCGCTCCAGCCTCCGCGGGACCGGGCTCGCATCCCGCCCCTCTCGCGGATCGCACCATCCCGTGACCCGACAGGTCGTCCACGCCGCACTCGACCGGTGGCGCATGCTCGCCGGCAATACGCGCGGCGCCATCTGGATGCTGCTCTCCGGCCTCGTGACCGTCATCCAGAGCGGCCTCGTCAAGAGCCTCGGCGATTCGTTTCATACCTTCGAGGTCGTGTTCTGGCGCTGCCTCTTCGGCCTCGCGATCCTCCTGCCCTTCGCCTTGCGCCATGGCGGCTACGCCTTCTCGACGGACCGGTTCAGGCTCCATTTCCTGCGCGCCACGCTCAGCATCACCTCGATGGCGAGCTCGTTCTACGCGCTTGCCCGCCTGCCGCTCGCCGATGCGATCGCCTACGTCTTCACCGCACCCCTCTTCATCATCCCGCTCGCCGTGATCATCCTGGGCGAGGTCGTGCGCTGGCGGCGCTGGACGGCGACGGCGGTCGGTTTCGTCGGCGTCATCGTCATGGCGCGCCCGGGCGGAACGATGGACCCCGCGGTTCCCGTGGCGCTTTTCGGCGCCAGCGCCACGGCGCTCGTCTTCGTGATCGTGAAGCGCCTGACCGAGACCGAGCGCGTCATCACGGTCACCACCTATTTCACGCTGATCGGCACGCTGCTTTCGGCGATCCCCGCCGCGTTCGTGTGGCAGACGCCGAGCTGGGCGCAGCTTCTCGTTCTCTTCGGCGTCGGCGCCATGGGCACGATGAGCCAGCTCTTCGCGGTCCATGGCTGGCGCGTCGGCGAGGCGACCGCCATCGCCCCGTTCGACTATGCGCGCTTGCTCTATGCGGCCGTTCTCGGCTTCCTCGTGTTCGGCGAAATTCCGGACGAGTGGACCGCCGCGGGGGCCTTCATCATCGTGACATCGACGCTTTATATCGCGCGCCGCGAGGCCCGTTTGCGAAGAGCGACACCGGCGGCACCGCGCATCGATGAGCCGCCGGGCGGCGGAGCCGGTCCGGCATGACGGCCGCGGACATCCGGCAACACCTGGCGCGGCTGTCGGGCCCGACGCGCGGGGCCCTGTGGATGATCGCCGCCGGAATCAGCTTCACCACGATGCTGGGCGTCCTGCGCCCGGCGACCGAAACCCTGCACCCCTTCGAGGTCGCATTCTTTCGCCAGCTCATCACCCTCTCGCTGATCATGCCGTGGCTCTTGCGCACGGGCGTGTCGACGATGCGCACGCGCCGCTTTCCGCTGATCGGCCTCAGGGCGCTGCTCGGCCTCGCCTCGACGCTCTGCTGGTTCTACGGCGTGCCGCACATCCCGCTCGCCGAATCGACCGCGATCAACTTCACCTCGCCGCTCTGGGCCACGGCCTTCGCGGCGATCATCCTCGGCGAGCCGGTGCGGCTCCGGCGCTGGAGTGCCACGGCCATCGGCTTTTGCGGCGTTCTCATCGTCCTGCGCCCCGGCTTTCACGAGTTCTCGGATTTCGCGCTGATCGTGCTGGCCGGCTCGGCCGCCTGGGGCTGCCAGCACATCGTGCTCAAGACGCTGTCGCGCACGGAGCGGGCGGACGTCATTCTGGGCTACCACGCCCTGCTCTTGACGCCGATCGCGTTTGCCTTCGCCCTGCCGTTCTGGATCACGC
>JBGPGW010000129.1:0-9566 GCA_041484095.1 Alphaproteobacteria bacterium
CCTCCCTCAAGGGGAGGGGGTGTCGTAATTCCTCATCGTCCTTTCAATCGGCCATTCCGCCGGTCAATCGGCCATTCCGCCGGTCAATCGGCCAATCCATGAGTCCCGCTTTTTCCATGCAGAACGCTTCTCGATCGATCCTCTCGCAAGTCCAGCGTTTTCCCTGTGCCGAGCGCTTCCGTCACGTCTTCTCGAAGCGCCTTCTTTTCCAGGCGCGCACTTCATCTCTTCGTCGCTGGTCGTTTCTCTTATCCCCACGCGGCGCGCGCGATCACGCGTTCCATGCGGCGTGCGCGACAATGCGCCACAGCCCTGGAATGCAACGCGTCGAGAGGCGAAGTTACGTCACCCCCTCCCCGCCGAGGGAGGGGGTAGGGGGAGGGGGCGATACATGACGGTCGTTTGCAGTCGCCGCTCTATGCGTGCTCGATCGCCCGAGGACCTCATGCTCAGGCAGGCTCAGCACGGGACGTCGTATTCTTTTTCCTTCGTCCTTCGACAGGCTCAGGACGAGGGCCCCGAACGCTCCCTTAAGTGCAGCATGAGGTGTCACGTATTCTTATCCTCGTCCTGAGCCCGTCGAAGGACGAGGGCCGCTCCGATACAGAAACACGCTGAGACACGAACACATTAAGACCCCGCCGCAATGCACCCCGCCTATTCCATCATCTTCTTCACGACGGCCTCGGGTGCGGGGTATGGGCTCATGGCGCTGCTCGCTGTCTTTGCAGTCACGGGGCTGATCGAGCCCGCGCCCTGGCCGGGCGGTGCCGGGTTCGCGCTGGCCTCGGCACTCGTTGCCTTCGGGCTTCTCTCCTCGACCCGTCACTTGGGCCATCCCGAGCGCGCATGGCGCGCCTTCAGCCAGTGGCGCTCGTCCTGGCTTTCGCGCGAAGGCGTGCTCTCGCTCGCGACGTTTCTGCCGGCCTTCGTCATCGCCTTTGGCTGGGTCGTCGAGGGAGAAGTAACAGGCGCCTGGGCGATCGCGGGCTACGCGACGGCGTTGCTCGCCGCCGCGACCGTCGCGTCGACCGCGATGATCTACGCGTCGCTGAAGCCGATCCACGCCTGGAACAATGGCTGGGTGCTGCCCATCTACCTCATCCTCGCCGTGGCGACGGGCGCGTTGCTCCTCCAGGCGCTGCTCGCTTCGTTCGGCGCGCCGCGCGGGGCGGCGGGGGCGACGGCACTGGCCGCGCTCTTCACGGGGTGGTGCCTCAAGGCTGGCTACTGGAAATTCCTCGACAGCGCGGCCGCGCGCAGCACGCCCGAGAGCGCCACGGGCCTTGGCGGACCCGTCCGCCTTCTCGATCCCCCCAACACGCAGGAGAATTTCGTCCAGCGCGAGATGGGCTACGGGATCGCGCGCAAGCACGCGGCCAAGCTCCGATACGTCGCGATGGTCGCGGCCTTCGCACTGCCTTTCGCCCTCACGCTGGCCTCGCTCATGATCGAGGGCGCCATCGGGGCCGTCGCGGCGCTCGCCGCCGTGCCGGTCGCGGCGCTCGGAATCGTCGTCGAGCGCTGGCTGTTCTTCGCTGAGGCCAAGCATACGGTGATGCTCTACTACGGCGCGGGCGGGGCGTGAGGCGCGTTGCGGGACCGGCCGCGGCGCGGCTATGCTCCCCCGCGACAATTCATCGAGAAACCTGAACGGATTCGGGGGAGAAGAAGCTATGGCGAAGGTCGCATTCCTGGGAATGGGCGTGATGGGCTATCCGATGGCGGGGCATCTCGCTGCCAAGGGCCACGACGTCACGGTCTACAACCGCACCGCGGCCAAGGCCGGGGAATGGGTGAAGCAGCACAAGGGCAAGTCGGCGCCGACGCCGGCCGCCGCGGCCAAGGGGGCCGAGATCGTCTTCGCCTGCGTGGGCAATGACGACGACGTCCGCAGCGTCGTCTACGGCAAGGACGGCGCCTTCGCGGGCATGGGCAAGGGGACGATCTTCGTCGACCACACGACCGCCTCGGCCGATCTCGCGCGCGAGCTCGAGACGGAGGGGAAGAAGCTCGGCCTGGGCGTCGTCGATGCGCCGGTCTCGGGCGGACAGGCGGGGGCCCAGAACGGCGCGCTGACCGTCATGTGCGGCGGCGAGGCCGCTGCCTTCGAGCGGACGAAGCCAGCGATGGCGTGCTACGGAAAAGCCGTCACGCTCATGGGGCCGGCGGGCGCGGGGCAGTTGACCAAGATGGTCAACCAGATCTGCATCGCGGGCCTCGTCCAGGGACTCTCGGAGGGACTCGCCTTCGGCATGCGCGCGGGCCTCGACTGCGAGAAGGTGATCGAGGTCATCTCGAAGGGCGCCGCGCAATCCTGGCAGATGGAGAACCGCGGCAAGACCATGATCGCCGGCAAGTTCGACTTCGGCTTCGCGGTCAACTGGATGCGGAAGGATCTCGGCATCTGCATCGAGGAAGCGAAGAGGAACGGCGCGCGCCTGCCCGTGATCGCGCTCGTCGATCAGTTCTATTCCCACATCCAGGAGCGCGGCGGCGGGCGCTGGGACACGTCGAGCCTTTATCACTTGCTGATGAACAAGTAGCGGCTGTCTTCTTCTATCTAGAGCCGCTATCGATCTCGCCGCAGTGCCGCGCGGACTATTCGCCTGTCCATCGCACTGACGGGCAAGGAGGGCTTGCACTCATAAACAGCACAGTGACCGCTGGAGGCTATCGGCTTGGCCGTCCGCTATGTACGCTCATACGGTCGCTGCTATGTACGCTCATACGGTCGCTGCATCGGCCGGTTTTGGGCCAGCATTTTCTCGAGTGGCGCATGCGGCCGCAATCAATGTCGTCTGTTCCGTCGAAACACGCGACAGAATGAGAACGTAAGGAGGGTTCCAATGCGTCTACCGACGATGATTGTCGTGTTCGGGGCGTTGTTGATCCTGACAGCGTGCGAACGGGGCGGGAAGGTCGATCCTGCTGCGGAAGAGCAAAAAATACGGACGCTCATCGGCCAGTGGGGAACTGTCATGGCGGCCAAGGATGCAAAAGCGAGCGCCGAATTTTATGCTCCAGACGGCGTGATGATGCCACCAGGTGCGCCGATCGTCACCGGTCGTGAGGCGCTAACTTCCGCCTGGCAAGACCTCGTCGCCAAACCCGGATTTCAACTGAAGATCGAAACGACGAAACTCACGGTGGCGAAGGCAGGTGATATGGCCTACGAGCTGGGAACCTATGAGCTTGCCTTTGATGGCGATCAGGGTCCCGTGAGGGACAAGGGCAAGTACGTCGTTGTTTGGAAAAAGGTCGATGGCAATTGGAAAGCGGCTGCTGACATCTTCAACAGCGACGGTCCCGCGAAGTAGGACGTACTCAGGTATCAAATTGATGATTGCTTGAGATACCCGACGCGATGGATTCGGCGCGGCAACATACGTCACCTTGAATCGCTTATCGAATCACTCCTCTCCCTTCGCCTCGTCCCAGAGCCGGTCCATCTCCTCGAGCGTCGATTGCGCGGGCGCCTTGCCGCGCTCGGCGAGACGCTCCTCGATGCGCTTGAAGCGGCGTTCGAACTTCGCGTTGGTCGAGCGGAGCGCATCCTCCGCGTCGATGCCGAGCCAGCGCGCGAGGTTCGCGAGCGCGAAGAGGATGTCGCCCAGCTCGTCGGTGAGCCGCGCCTTCGCCGCCTTGATCTCGACTTCGTGTTCGAGCTCGGTCAACTCCTCGCGGATCTTGTCGAAGACGGGCTCGATCGTCGGCCAATCGAAGCCGACGCGCGCCGCGCGCTTCTGGAGCTTCTCCGCGCGGACGAGGGCGGGGAGCGCCAGGGGAATGCCGTCGAGCGTGCCGTTATTCTCTTTCGCCAAGCGCTCCGCCGCCTTCTGCTCCTCCCAGGCGCGGGTCTGTGCCGCGGCGTTTTCGATAGGGACATCTCCGAAGACATGCGGGTTGCGCGCCACCATCTTGTCCGCGATCGCATCGGCCACGGCGTTGAAGTCGAAGCGTCCGGCCTCGCGCGCCATCTGGGCGTGGAACACGACCTGCAGCAAGAGGTCGCCCAACTCCTCCTTGAGCGAGGCCATGTCGTTGCGCTCGATCGCGTCGGCGACCTCGTAGGCTTCCTCGATGGTGTAGGGCGCGATCGTCGCGAAAGTCTGCTTCACGTCCCACGGACAGCCCGAGCGCGGATCGCGGAGGCGCGCCATGACGGCGAGCAGGCGGTCGATGGGGCGGGGCGGCTCACTCATGCGCGCATTTCCTCGTGTTCGACATCCGCTCCATCATGCTTCGCTTCCCTCATGTTTCGACAAGCTCACCACGAGGGTTTTCGCAATGTCCGCATCCCGGGCCTGTCGAAGGATGAGGACGCCCGGCATGTCTCGATTTGACTCGGCAGCCAAATCGAGACTCGTTCCGGCGAAAACCCTCAGAGCCTGTCGCTCGCGGGGCAGTTCGGGCTCGATAATATAAGTCGGCGCACCCATTGTATGGCTCGATGGGAGGGCTCATATCAGTAGATACGGCCCAGTCCGAGAGACAACACACTCAGAGACAACACAAGCATAACCAGCCGTCGGCCGTTTTTCTCTCATCTCTTCTCCCATATCCCGGAGGATATTTCGTGACGGCATGGCAAAAGGCGAAACCGATCGTTATGGCGCTTGCATTCGGCCTCATCGCGGGTCCGATCCTGACAAACCAGCTCGGCTGGCAAGTCACGAGCGGCAAGGCCGAGGCGGCCCTCCGCGAGGCCGTCGTCGAACAGGGTGCCTTGTTCTGCGTCCAGCGCGTGAGAGCCGAAGTCAAAGCGCCCGGTGATCTCGACTTCAACGCCCGAAGCCAGCTCGCCGAAAAATGGGGGATCGTGCCCGGTGCGGCCTCGGCCGACCCGGCCGTGACCGAGAAATGCGCCTTCAAGCTCGCGAACTGATGAGCGGGCGGCACGCCTTGCGTTCGACACCGCTGCGGTTTTCCGAGACACGCCCGACGGCCCGATCAGAGGCGAGGACGCGCCCATGATGAACAGAACCAACAAACGAATCGGCAAATGGTCCTGGGCGCTGTCGGCGGATGAACGGCTGACGGCCGCCGCCGTCGGCCGCTCGCAAAGCGAGCAGACCGGAATCAGCCGGGAGCTGAAGCGCAAATACGACGCGATGCTGGCGAAGCAGGAAAAACTCCTGGCCCGCGCGGCAAACGGTCCCAACGGTTCCAACGGTTCCATGGCGCGGGGCGCACGCCGGGCCTGAATCCGGCGTCTCTTCCCCGTGATCCGAATTGCTCCGCCATGGGCAAGCGGCGCGTCGGGGCCCCACTGCGTCCTTCATCGACATCATTTTGCATCAACATCATCTTGATCCCGGCATCCCGGCTGAGCCAAGCCGCGGCGGCCATGCGCGCGCGCCGCATGCGATTCTCCGCGCCGGCGTCGCAAGCGCTGCGGCCGGGCCCCATGCCTTGCCTCTGCCGCAGTCGAGCGCCTAAAGTTGCGGATCACATCGGGAAACCGGCGCGCCGTCGCGCCAGGAGACCGTCGAGGCAAGGGTGGGATGAAGCATGGCAATGTCGAAGGTCTTGGGATGCGCGGTCGCGGCGGTCTTTCTCGCGATGGGCGGGGCAGGGGCCGCGGATGACGCGACGTCGATCACGATGAAGATCGGCAAGACCTGCGGCGCCCGATACAACGAGCTGTTCGTCCAGATCGAGCACGGTCCCCGGGTGCGGGTGAAACCGGATTTGAGCGTCGCGGTCACGGTGAAGCCGGGGACGAAGTTGCGGGTCAGGCAGTCCGAGGAAAGCGCCTCGCTCAAGGTCGACGGCATTTGGACGGAGGCGGAGAACGGCGGCGAGCTCCTGACGCGGTGTCTGCGTTAGCTGCACGGAGGCAACAAGGCCGGCCGTCATCGACGTCCGTGCATCGCCGGTGAATTGAGAGGAAAGGCGCGCAAGCCGCGCGGTCTCGCGGGGACAGAGAATCGACCAATCGACTGCAGACAATTCAGAAAGGGAGGGACGAGGAATGTTCGCACGAATCAACCGTTTCGAGGTCGCCGACGGAAAAGAGAAGGAGCTCGTCACGGCCTATGGGAAGACGATCGAGGTCGTGAAGACCGAGAAGGGGTTCATGGAGGCCGTGCTGATGATCGAGCCGGGGACGCAGCAGGCGGTGTCGGTCACGTTCTGGGACACGAAAGAGAACATGGAGCGGACGGGAAGGCCTGGGCCGGGAAGCCTGCTCGAGAAGATCCTGCCCATCGTCCGGCCGTTCCAGAAGGCGCCGCCCGTCCACAAGCACTACGAAGTCAAGCTGCGCAGAAAGTAGGGCGCACCGCGCGCATATCGCCTCGACGCGCAATGCGGCGTTGTCGAGGGGCGGGCATGGCGCTTCGACTGAAGCGCGTGTATCTGCCGCCGGAGCCGGGTGACGGGGCGCGTTTGCTTGTCGATCGCCTTTGGCCGCGCCAACCACAAATCACCCTTCGCGGCGACACGTTGTCCCTCATAAAGTAATCGAAATCACACGCGCATTGATCACAGCTTGTGTCCGAGCACCCCATGAATTTCGCGCGCTAGCTGACCTACAGATGGGACTGGTTTGTCTCTTATAAAGTCTTCTCCAAACGGCGCTCTCTCACGGCCCAGTCGGGAGTAAAGATTCAGCAGCCTATTGGAAACTGTCGCGAACCGTCTTGAATCTCGATAAATATCTCTGACGAATAGAGAGCCGCTTGGCAGCTTCGGTCTCGTTGCTGGCTTACGTTTTCCTAGTTTGGACCTGTACGGCATCAAAGCGTACCGCCGCCCCGGCTTCGCGTCGGGAAAAACTCGCGCTTGATAGTGAACGAATCGATTGCGCGCTTTGGCGAGCGTTTCAATATCATCGCGCAAAGTTCGCCATTCGACCGCATGTTTGGAAGTCCCGAACTTGGCCTGAAACGCTGCGTCCACAAATGCGAGCTTTGAGCGAAAATTCTCAATCGACAAAAACGCCGGTCCAATAATCCTATGACGACTAATGCCGACACATCGTAGGGCGATCATGTAAATGCCATGTTCGACATGAGCCCATTGCGTGACCGCCAGGCCAAGCTCACGATAGAAACAGATATGTTCTTCAACAGGCGTCATGGCCAAGACTCCATTCTCATCTAACTTTCATCACGATGTGTGGTGGCATTTCGAGCCTAGTGTTGAGATGGGGCTCAAGGCGTTGCCGATTCATCGGTAGGGTAAGCATGGGGGAGTCGAACCGGACCAAGACACGTCTACGCCAACTATACGATTAGCGGCGCGAGCGAGTAGGCACGGTGTAAGCACTTGCGCCATGCCCAATTGGGCGAGACACAAGACTTGGCCTGGGTCCGGACGGGCCAGTGCCAGAAAGGAACAGTCCTGCGCGCTACTGCGCGGCGAGGGGGCGGCGGAGGCCGCGCTCGTCGACCCAGGCCAGCGTGTCGTCGAGTGCCGCGCGAAGGCGCCGCGCCAGCTCCTTGATCTCTGCCTCTGTGATGATGAGCGGCGGCATGAACGCGACGATGCCGGCGCCGACGCGCGCGATCACGCCGTGATGGAGCATGCGCTCCGTGAAAAAGCCATCGAGTCCCTCGGCCGGCTGGAAGGCTTGCTTCGTGTCCTTGTTCTTGACGAGCTCGATCGCGGCCGCGAGGCCGACGCCGCGCGCATCGCCCACCAGCGGATGATCCCCCAGGGACCGGATCGCCGACTGGAAGACCGGCGCGATGCGCTTCACATGCTCGAACGTGCCGCGCTCCTCGTAAATCTTGAGAGTCTCGAGCGCGACCGAGCAGGCCACGGGATGGCCGGAATAGGTGAAGCCGTGGAAGAACGCGCCGATCGTGTCGGCGCCCTTCGCGAGCCCCTGATAGATCTCCTCGGAAATGATCACGGCGCCGAGCGGCTGATAGGCGGAGGTGATCGCCTTGGCGATGACCATCGCGTCGGGCTTGATGTGATAGGTCTCGGCCCCCCAGAGGCTCCCGGTGCGCCCGAAGCCGGTGATGACCTCGTCGAGCACGAACATGATGTTGTATTTCTTCAGCACGGCCTGGATCTTCTCGAAATAGGTGGCGGGGGGAACGATGGTGCCGCCCGCACTCTGGATCGGCTCCGTGAGGAACGCCGCGATGGTCTCGGGGCCTTCGCTGAGGATGAGCTTCTCGAGATTCTCCGCAAGGCGCGAGGCGAACTGCTCCGGCGATTCGCCGGGCTCGGCGTTCCGGTAGAAATACGGCGCGTCGGTGTGGAGGATGTTCGGGATCGGCAGGTCGAAGGCCTGGTGCATGCTCGGCAGGCCGCAGAGCGAGGCGCTCGCGATCGTCGTGCCGTGATAGCTCTTCTGACGCGCGATGATCTTCTTCCGTTCGGGCCGTCCGATGGCGTTGTTGTAGTACCAGAGGAGCTTGACCGCGGTGTCGTTGGCCTCGGAGCCCGAGGAGGTGAAGAACACCTTCGAGAGCGGCACCGGCATCATCTTGATGAGCTTCTCCGCGAGCAAGGCCGAGGGCTCGTTCCCGCGCTGAAAGAAGTGGTGGTAGTACGGCATCTTGCGCATGGCCGCCGAGGCCGCGTCCGCCAGGCGATGTTCGCTGAAGCCGAGCGAGACGCAGGCAAGACCCGCCATGCTCTCGATATATTCCTTGCCGGTCTCGTCGATCACGAAGACGCCGCGGCCGCCCGTGATGATCGTGCCGCCCTCGGCCCGGTGCTTGTTGAGGTTGGTGAAGGGGTGCAGCACATAGGCGGCATCGATGGCCGCGATCGAATTCGGGCGGACGGTCATGGCGCGTGGGCTCCTTCGCGGATACCTGCCAACGCTATCACGCCGGCGTTCGCGATGGCAGATGGATGGCCCGGGCAACCTCCCGCGTCCGATCGCGCCCGAGGCCGGCCGGGCGCTCCGCGTTGGCGGGGTTCGGGGGTCGAGAGAGGGCCGCGAGGCCACGGGATCGAGGGCCCGTTCGAGACCTTGGAAACGCGCATAATGTATATTATGGAAAATTGAAGGGCGATGTTACACTTGACATACCTAGCTCCATGATGTAGCTTTCTGGCCATAGGAGATTCCGCTATGACCATCGAAATCCGCGAAACCATCGTCGAAGAGACCGCAAGCGCCACCATTGTCTCGCTTCTCGTGTCAGACGTGCCGAAAGAGCAGCTCGGAAACGCTCGCTTCCGGTTCGAGCTCGTAACGCGGCTTCCCGCATACAGAAAGCCGCTTCTCGCTCAGCTTCAGCGTGAAGCGATCCTTCAAGCGACTGATGCTCTCGGTAGACTCCGGGACGCATTGGCTCAGAACCTTCCGTCGTCGACTTCGGCGCGCCCTGAGGAAATTTAGCCATGGCCAATTCCGTTCTGTCCGCCTTGCACTTCCAGGATGAAACCGCCGCCTTCGCGTATGTCGAGGCGCATCTTTGGCCGAATGGCCCGGTTTGTCCGCATTGCGGCGAGACCGAGAAGGTTGGCCGGTTGAATGGCAAGACCACTCGCCCGGGCCTGTGCAAATGCTACGCGTGCAAGAGGCCCTTTACCGTACGGATGGGCACCATCTTCGAGTCCTCGCACCTTGCGCTGCGCCTCTGGCTCCA
>JBGPGW010000130.1:0-9555 GCA_041484095.1 Alphaproteobacteria bacterium
CGCCTTCATGCCCTTGTAAAGGGCCTCGAAGCGGCCCGGCGAGCCGGAGCTGTGATAGGCGCGCATCCCCTGGAGCGTTTTCTTGAGCCCGTCCGACAGCGCGTCGTAAGCGAGATACATGCTCGCCCATATCGTGTCGGAGCCGTAAGGCGGCACCTCCTCGGCGACGAGCATGGTGCCGAGGGGCGGCGTCTCGATGAAGGTCCCGTCCATGTGCCACATGCGCCCGAAGTTGAAGCGCTCGCCCGGCTCTCGCACGACCCGGACGACATCGGGGTGCTCATCCATGCCCTTGGCGATGGGGTGGCGGTCGATGGGTCCGAAGCGCCGCGCGAAGGCAAGCTGCTGGCCGGGATCGAGCTTTTGGCCGCGGAAGAAGATCACGGAATAGTCGAGAAAGGCGCGGTGGATTTCGTCCATCGTCGTGTTGTCCAGGCGGCCCCTGAGATCGGCGCCTTCGATCTCTGCTCCCAGCGCGCCCGCGATCGGCTTCACGTCGATTCGCTGATAAGTCATGTCGTCAATTCCCCTCGGACGGCGGATCCGGACGGGCGGGAAGGCGGCCCGCGTCGGGCACCGAGCCTAGTTGATCCGGCGTATCTCTGCCAGCCGCCCAACGCCTTATCGGGCAGGCGCTTGCTGGCTCCTCGCCGGTCGAAGGGCTATCCTTTGTCCGGGATCACGGGTGTCGGGCGGCATCGGGCGCAGCGTCAGAGGGGATCGTGGACATGGCAATGAATACGGACGTCATCATCACCTGCGCGGTCACGGGCGGCGGGGACACGGTGGGCAAGCACCCCGCGATCCCCGTGACGCCAGAGCAAATCGCGAACGCGGCCATCGAGGCGGCAAAGGCGGGCGCGGCCGTCGCGCACATCCATGCCCGCAATCCCAAGACAGGCAAGAACAGCCGCGACCCCGCGCTCTTCCGCGAGATCGTCGCGCGCGTCCGGGAATCCAATACGGACGTCGTCATCAATCTCACCGGCGGCAACGGCGGCAGCTGGGGGCCGGCACCTGAGAATCCGATGGCGCTCAAGGAAACGGACGACGTCGTCGGGCCCATCGAGCGCATCAACTACATCGAGGAGCTGCGGCCGGAGATCTGCAGTCTCGATTGCGGCGCCATGAATTTCGGCGAGCGCGTCTATGTCAACACGCCGAACTTCCTCCGCACGATGGCGAAGCGCGTCAAGGCGCTCGGCATCAAGCCGGAGCTCGAAGTGTTCGACATGGGTCAGGTCGGCATCGCCAACATGCTGGTCGAGGAAGGGCATGTCGAACGCCGGCCGCTCTACCAGCTCTGCCTCGGCATCAGCTGGGGGGCGCCCGCCGACACCGCGGCGATGAAGACCATGCGCGACATGCTGCCGCCGGACGCGCTCTGGGCCGGCTTCGGCATCTCGCGCATGCAGATGCCCATGGTGGCGCAGGCGGTGCTGCTCGGCGGCAATGTGCGCGTCGGGCTCGAGGACAATCTCTATCTCGACCGGGGCGTGTTCGCCTCGAACGGCCAGCTCGTCGAGCGCGCGGCCGAAATCATCACGCGCATGGGGGCCCGGGTCTTGAGCCCGGAAGAGGCGCGGACGAAGCTCGGGCTCAAGACGCGTCACTGAGAGGGGCGCACGCTCCTACCAATCAGAGACGCGCGCCGCCGTTCACGGGCACGAGTCGCACGCAATGCTTGCGCTGGGAGGGCGAGACGTGGTTGAGGTTTTAACAGTACCGATTTCTAAAGCGCAATTCCGACAGCTTCCGGAAGAGGAACGAGCGTTGGTCTTTGTCTGCGGCCACATTCTGAATCAAATTAGCGTTTTCATGAAGCTGGTCAGGTTTTCGACGAATTATGATCCAATAAATCCGGTTGAAGAGAAAGTAAATGGTATGCAATCACAGATAATACTGAGGTTTCTGATAGCAATTCTATCTGAAAGTTGCGTGTATTTTGAGAAACGACAAGCCATCATAGGAAAATATCTACCAGACATGCACAAAGAGGGCTATGACGCTTATGATAAGGTTAAAACATTTTTCGACAAAAAGAACCTCTTGCGCCTGATTAGGAACAATTACTTGTATCACTACCCAAACGAGAAAAATGTACAAAAGGCATTTGATGCAATCCCAGAAGACGAACCGTGGGAATGGTACTTTTCTACCACCAACACAAATTCTTTGTATTTTTCGTGTGAGCTGGTTCTTGGCTACGGTCTCATGAATGCGACCGGTGAGCCTACTCCGCTTGGGGCATTCAGGGTGGTGATGGCGAAAACCATGGAATTAGCCAACACAATGCCTGATTTCCTCATGCGCCTTATAGAGGTGATCGGCGTTCGGTATTTGGGGAAGGATATCTTCAAAACGCAGAGTCAGACAACGATAAGTGATGCCCCCACTTTAGACGAGTTTTGGCTCCCATTTTTTGCGGAGCCATGATGGCGATCGTGATTTTCGTTCTCGGGATCATATGGGGATCGTTGTCTGCTCAATTCCTTGTGCAGGCGGTCACTGCGTTTATCATTGCGTTGTTATTTCTGACCGGAATTGCCTACTCAAAGGTTTCTAGAGTTACGAATGTTGTCGGGGTTTTAGCGGCCCTCGTTCAATCAATTATCTTCGGCGCTATTTTTGTCGGCGGCAACTGGATCGCTAGCGAATACGTCAGCTATGAAAGCTGGAATGCAAACTCTATAGCGTCGTTGGTTTCGTTTTTGGTGACGATTATCTACGTCGCCCCGCAAGTTCCTGGAAAGATTCTTTTGGCTAGGATGTGCGCTTGGGTCCCGTTTTTCAGCGAAGCTTCGATGCGTGTACCAAGGAATGAGCGCGTGGCGTTCGCAAGGAAGTATCGGTTGGATTCTCACCACTAACCGTTCAGGAGCGAGATAGGTGTCTCGGTGGCAAACCTGCTCGCGGGCACGAAGCCGAACATCCTGCTCGTCGATAACACTGTTGCCTTCAAAGCGGCGAGGGAGAAGACGTGCGCGTCGGGCTCGAGGACAATCTCTATCTCGACCGGGGCGTGTTCGCCTCGAACGGCCAGCTCGTCGAGCGCGCGGCCGAAATCATCACGCGCATGGGGGCCCGGGTCTTGAGCCCGGAAGAAGCGCGGACGAAGCTCGGGCTCAAGACGCATCACTGAGCGAGGCGCGGCGCGCCCGCCGATCAGAGGCGCGCGCCGCCGTTCACGAGCACGACCTCGCCCGTCATGTAGAGGGCGCCTGCGGCGAAGAACACGATCATCTCCGCATAGTCCTCCGGCTGGCCGACGCGGGCGAGCGGCACGCGCTCCCGTGCCGCGGCCTCCTTGCCGCCGAAGGAGCATTCCCAATTGGAATTGACATAGCCGGGCGCGATGCCGTTGACGCGCACATGCGGGGCCAACGCCTTCGCGAGCAGCTCGGTCTGCCGGACGAGGCCCGTCTTGGCGCAGGCATAGGCGAGGCTGCTGGCCCCGCCGCCGAAGGCCGCATCGGACACGGTGTTCACCACGGCACCCCGGCTTTGGCGGAGCGCTGGCGCCGCGGCCTTCGTCATCCAGAACGCGCCCAGCAGGTTGACGGACAGGATCTTCGACCAGAAATCGGGTGTCAGCGCATCGAGATCGGATAGGGGGATCGGCTCGCGCGTGGCCGGCGTGCCGGCGTTGTTGACGAGATAATCGAGGCCGCCCAATCGGTCGAGGCTCTCGGCGACGATGCCGGCCGCCGATTCGGCGCCGCCGACATTGCCGGCGACGCCGTGGACGTCGAGGCCTTCCGCACGAAGGCGCGCGACTTCGGCCTCGAGACGCGGGCTGCCCGGCAGGTCGTTCATCACGACGGAGGCACCGGACCGCGCGAAGCGCTCGACGGTGCCGAGGCCGATGCCGGACGCGCCGCCCGTCACCAGCGCGCGCTTGCCGGACAGATCGTAAGAGATCAGGCTCGCCACGAATGCCTCCCTTCGCCCTGCTTAGCGTGCGCGCGTCGCGATCCAAACGCCGGAGAGAACGAGCGCGGTCGCGACAAGGAAAGCATCGCTGATCGGCTCGCTCAACAGCAACCAGGCGAGAAGGACGCCCGAGATGGGTTGGAGGAACTGGAACAGGCCGACCCGGGCGATGCCGCCTTTGCCGAGCGCCCAGTACCAGCAGAGATAGCCGATGATCGTGACGCCGATCGCGAGATAGAGGACGCCGGCCCAAGCGGCGATCGAGACCGACGGCCAGTCGATGCCGCCGAGCACCCATGGCAGGGTCGGAACGACCAAGACATTGGCGAGAATGACGCCCCAGAAGGTCGAACCCTGGGATGGATAGCCCGCCTGCTTGAGGCGGCCGCCGCACACATAGCCGGCGGCGCCGGCGACGTTGGCAAGGAGGACGAGCCCGTCGCCGAGAAGGCTGGACGGTGCGTCTCTCGCACTGTGGCGCGATAGAGCTAAAAGGATCGCGCCACCGATCGCGATGGCGCAACCGATCCACCACCGCGCATGGGGCCGCTGGCCATCCCAGGCCATGGCGATCGCCCCCGTCACGACCGGAATCAGCGCCAGGATCATCGAGGCGTGGAGCGCCGAGGTGAATCGCAACCCGAACGAGAAAAGAAGCGGGAACACGATGAACCCACAGACGCTCGAGAGAAGAAGCAGCCAGCGCTGCGTCCGGTCCCGGGGCCAGGGAATGTGGAGCGCCAGCGCGAGCGGAAGGGCCGCCAGCCCGCCGAGACTCGTGCGCAAGGCGGCGACGGCGACGGGCGAGAGTTCGGCGACCGCGAATTTGGTGCCGACCGGCGATGCGCCCCACACGAGAACGGCGAACAGCGCCACGAGGATGACCGCGGGCGTCATGAGGATTCCTTCTCGTGCGTGAACAAGCGGCTCGTTGACAAGCGGTGCGCCGCGCGCCGCATCACGCGCGGTTGATCGCGCGCCAGACTTTCTCCGCCGTGAGCGGCATGTTGAGATTGGAGGCGCCGAATTCCCTGAGCGCATCGACGACGGCGTTCGTGACCGCGGGCATCGATCCCGCGCATCCCGCCTCTCCGCAGCCCTTCGCACCCAGGGGATTGGTCTTCGCGGGAACCGGGTGGCTCACGAACACGAAGTTCGGCAAATCGGCGGCGCGCGGCAACGCATAGTCCATATAGCTGCCCGTCACGAGCTGGCCGTCCTCGGAGAAGACCGTGCGCTCCATGAGAACCTGGCCGATGCCCTGGACGACACCGCCATGCAGCTGACCCTCGACCAGCATGGGATTGATGAGGGTGCCGAAGTCGTTGACCATGACGTAGCGCACGACGGCGGTGACGCCCGTCTCCCGGTCGATCTCGACCTCCGCGATGTGGCAGCCATTGGGATAGGCGGCGGGCGCGCTATCGAACACATGCTTGACGTCGAGCGTCGGCGGCACGTCGGGCGGAAGTGCGAGGCCACCGCGCAGCTTCGCCGCCAGGTCGAGAAGGCTGATCGAACGATCCGTGCCGACGATGGTGAAATGCCCCCGCGCGAATTCGATGTCGGCATCGGCGGCCTCGAGCGCGACCGCCGCGATCCGCCGGCCCTGGTCGATCACCTTGGCGCTGGCCTCGACGATGGCGGCGCCGCTCGCCATGATCGATTTCGAGCCGCCCGTGCCGCCGCCCGCGATGAGTTCGTCGCTGTCGCCTTGCAGCAAGCGGATCCGGTCGAAGGGGATGCCGAGCTTCTCGGTCAGGACCTGGGCGAAGGGCGAGGCGTGGCCCTGGCCGTAATCGAGCGTGCCCGTGATGATGGTGACGGTGCCGTTGGGCTCGAACCGGATGCCGCCCATCTCCTTCATGGGCGGGGCGGTGACTTCCAGGTAATTGCCGATGCCGCGGCCGCGCAGCTTCCCGCGCGCGGCACTCTCCGCCTTGCGGCGCTCATAGCCGCTCCAGTCGGCTTCGGTGATGGTGCGGTCCAAAAGCTTCGTGAACTCGCCGCTGTCATAGGTCGTGCCGCCGGGTGTCGCATAGGGCATCTCGTCCGGGCGCACGTGATTGCGCCGGCGCAACTCCAGGGGGTCGATGCCCATTTCGACCGCGGCGGTCGCGACCAGCCTTTCCATGATGTAGTTGCCTTCCGGCCGCCCCGCGCCGCGATAGGCGTTGATCGGCACGGTGTTGGTGAAGACGAGCTTGGTCGACACTTCGATCGCGGGCGTGCGATAGACGCCGATGCTGTTCTTCACGATGTTGGCCGTCGGCATGAGTGGGGCTGCATGGCTGAGGCGCGCGCCGAGATTGCCATAGCCCGTCACGCGCAAGGCGAGGAAGCGTCCCTCCTCGTCGAGCGCCAGTTCCGCGACGTAGTCGTGGTCGCGGCCTTGGCAATCCGAAAGAAAGCTTTCGGAGCGCTCGTCGGTCCACTTGACCGGACGGCCGAGTGCCCGCGCGGCATGCAGCACGCACACTTGTTCGGGATAGATCTGGGCCTTCATCCCGAACGATCCCCCGACATTGCCGGTCAACACGCGCACGTTCTCGGGCGGGACCTTGAGCACGTCCTTGGCGAGCTGGTTTCTCAATCCGAACACGCCCTGGCAGCCCGTGTGGAGCGTCCACTTGCCGGCCGCGGGATCATACTCGCCGATGGCGCCGCGCGGCTCCATCGCGGAGACCACGACGCGATTATTCGCGAGTTCGAGGCGCGTGACATGCGCCGCGCGCTGGAAGGCCTCATTGACCCTGGCCGTATCGCCAAAGTGGTAGTCGGCCGCGAGATTCCCGGGCACGTCGTCGTAAAGCTGCGGGGCGCCCGGCTTCACCGCGCTTTCCGGATCGATCACGGCGGGCAGGGGCTCGATGTCGACCTCGACCGCCTCGGCCGCGTCTTTGGCTTCGATCGGCGTCTTCGCGACGACGAAGGCGACGGCGTCGCCGACATAGAGCACGCGCGCGCTCGCCAGCGCGTGCCAGGCGGGCTGGCGCATGGGCGTGCCGTCCCGGTTGGTCGTCGGGAGCATGCATTTCAGCGTGCCGAAATCCTTGAGATCGGCGGCGGTGTAAACGCCGAGCACGCCCGGCATGGTGCCTGCGGCCGCCGTGTCGATGCCGCGAAGGCGGCCATGCGCATAGCGGCTGCGCACGAAGACGGCATGGGCCTGGCCGGGCCGATTGATGTCGTCGGTGTAGCGGCCCTGCCCGCGCAGGAGATAAGGATCTTCCGTCCGCGGCACGGGCTGGCCGATGCCGAATTTCGCCAGGGACGCATCTCCGACAGCCATAAGTCTTCCTCGCTCTTCGTTTTCGTACGGATGATCGCAGGTAATCTAGGTCGGCGGGCCGGGCACGGCCACCGGGGGGTCAGCGGTTGAACAACTGATCGCGCGCCTGGCCGAAATAGGCAAGGCCGGAGGCGAGGAACCCGCCATCGACATACAGAGTCTGGCCGGTCATCCAGGTGACCGAGGCCAAGTAGTGGATGGCCTCGGCCAGCTCATCGGGGTCGCCGAACCGGCCGAGCGGCGTCCGGTCGAGGTCGTGCTGCATCACTTCGCCCTGGTTGCGCGTCGCCGCCATGGATGCGCTCTTGTGTTCAATGAGCCCGGGGCCGATCGCGTTGACGAGCACGCCGAACGGGGCGAGCTCGACCGCCATGCCCTGGGTCATCGCCCGCTGGGCGGCCTTGGTCGCGCAATACACGAACTCGCCGGCCCAGGCCTGGTCGGCGGCAACCGACGTGACCGTGACGATATGGCCGCTCCGGGCCGCGCGCATGCGGCGCGCCGCCTCCTGGCAGCAGAGGAACGTCCCCCGCACATTGGTCGCGACGATGCGATCGAAATCGTCGATGGGGACATCGAGGAAGTGGCTGGCCTTGCTGACCGCCGCGCAATGGACGAACACGTCGGGTGCCGCGTTCGCGAAGCGGCGATCTACGCCAGCGAAGGCGTCGCGCACGGACGCCGCGTCGGCGATATCGGCCGTAATGCTGTGAAATGCGCGATCCCTAACGAGATCGTCGCTCGGCGGGCGCAGATCGAGGTTGATGACCTGGGCCTGGTCCCTAAGGAATCGGCGTGCCACGGCCGAGCCGAGGCCGCCGGATGCGCCGGTCACGACGACGCGCCGCGGCGCCCGGCTTGCCGGGGATGGGGCCGTCACGTCGGCCCCTTCACGCGAATCGGGTACTCGCGGACGACCATGCGCTGGAAACGGCTGACATGGGCGATTGTGTCCCCGCGCGTCGGGCTCTTGGGCTTGCCGTAGATGGCGGCGAAATCGGCTTCGGTCTCGAACCACTGCTCGGCGATGCCGTCCCAGTCTACGACACCGTCGGCCGGCCTTCCCGGCAGCGTGTCATTGTCCACGCGCACGTCCACGACGTATTTTTTCAAGTGGGGCGCCTGATGCTCGACGATGTCGGGCGCGTGATCCTCGATCCACCATTCGCGAAATTCCTCGAGCGTCAGGTGGTCGGCGCGTTTCAAGAACCACATGACCTTGATCATCGGCAGCTCCCGGTCCTGTCCTGGCATGTCTCGGCCGCGCTGATCGGGCGCGGCCTCCATGCCGGACGTTAGCCGATCATCTTGCAGGACACCATTGCCAGGGGGCCCTCGACGTTGGGTTTGACAAAACACCCCCGCGCGCGGCCATTTCGTCCTGCCGAAGGAGGGGGCCGGGGGATGAACGCGTCCGATCCGACCGACTGTGATGTGCTTGTCATCGGTTCAGGTGCCGGCGGGCTCACGGCGGCCGCGACCGCGCGTGAGCTTGGCCTCGACGTTCTCGTCGTCGAGAAGGCGGATGTCATCGGCGGCACCACGGCGCTTTCGGAAGGCATGATCTGGATTCCACGGCGGCGAATCCTTGCGGTCAACGCCGACAGTCCGTTTCACGTTGTGCATGCGCTCCTCGATCTGCTGTGTACGACCAAGGGCGCGGTCGTGCCGATCGACGGCGGATTCCTCGCGACCTAGTCGCGCGCCGCCGCTTGCGCGCGCCGGTAAGGGCCGGACAGGGCCGGGAGGGTGCGGGGTCTGTCCGAGCCTCGCATCGATATCTCGAGCGCCATCTTGCGGCGGATGGCGCGCGTGAAGTCCCTGCGGTCCTGCGCGACATAGACGAACGCTCCGGGGCCACCGGCGACCTCGCGTTCATAGATTTCGACGAGAAGCGGCTTGCCGGACTCGCCGCGCCGGTCGTCCTGCAGGATGGCGAGGGCGTTGATCGTGATGCCCGCTCCGATCGCGACATCCCTGGCGAGCGGCGCAGGGATGAGGCTTCGGAGGTCGCGGTTGTCGCCGGAGATGTCGATGACGGACCGCATCGGTCTGCACGGGCATTTCTGGATCAAGTTGGTCGCGAGCGCGATCGCGTCGCCGATGGCGTTGTAGCTTTGCGCCGAACGCGGCGCGGCGAGAAGAGTGGCCGCAAAGGATTCGGCGCTGGCCTTGTCGCCGATGATGGTCCAGTCGACGACGAGGCGTGGTGCGCCCGGCGTGCCCCACTCGACATAGGCGATGGCGACCTTCCGTCTCGCGCCTGCCTGGACCGCCGACACGATCACGGGATCGGTCACGGCGAGGGCGATGCCTTCCTTCTGCAGGGC